>NZ_JADGIA010000144.1 GCF_019683635.1 Thermogemmatispora sp.
GTCCTCGTCTGGGCCAGGATCGCGTGTGTGGTGAGCTGATCTATGCAGCATTCAGAACAGCTCTGCTAGACAGAAAAATTTCTGGAGATCTTCCCTGGAAATTATGTAGAAAATATCGTAAAAAGTAAAATGACAGGGTGAACGGTAGAAAATGTAGAAAGGTCAGGACAACTAGCGCACGCTCGGTAGAGCGATTGGCGGTTCTGGACAGGGAGACGGCCCGGGCCGTCTCCCGGCAAGAAAGCAGGCGCTGATTTGGCAGCGCCTGCTTGATATGCTATACTGCTCTGGGGTAGTATCGCCATTTGCACGAGTTTTGGCCAGCAGCAAAGGGAACAGAAGGATCATGAAGACCGCAGAATCAGTAAGTCAGACTGTCGAGGAATACCTGGAAACAATCTATAACATGAGCATGGAGGGAGAGACAGTCATTGGGGCACGATTGGCCCAAAAATTTGGTGTTGCCCCTCCAACTGTCACTGAGACACTTAAGCGGCTCGTCCGCGATGGATATGTAGAGATGGATAGCAAGCGGCAGGTACGCCTCACCGAAGCCGGTTATCAGATCGCCGAGTCCGTGTTGCGACGTCATCGGCTTGCTGAGCGTTTCCTTGTCGATCTGCTAGGTATGGAATGGCATCAGGTCCATGAAGAAGCCTGCCGCCTGGAGCACGTCATCTCGGGCAAATTTGAAGAGCAGGTTATTCTCAACCTCAAGCAACCAACCACCTGTCCGCATGGCAATCCCATCCCTGGTCTTGTGCCCAACGCGCGGACCTATCTCAGCGACTGCGGAGCCGTGCGGCTCTCCACCCTGGCGCCGGGCGAGACGGCGACCATTCTCCTCATTTCGGAAGTGGTCGAGGATGAATCGGCCCTGATCCTCTATCTCCATCAGCGCGGGCTGACGCCGGGCACGCGTCTGACCGTGGTTTCCCAGGGGCGCAAGCTCAATCCCGACGATAGCGAGGAGAGCGTTGTGCTCATGGTCGATGGGCGTGAGGTGACCATTGTGAAATCGATTGCACCCAAGATCTGGGTCACGCGCTAAATGTGGCCCCGCCCACCTGCCGACGAGCCGGCCAGGTGGTCCCCAGCCCTGCTCAGGGCTGGGGAGGAGGGTGGAGCGGCGAGCAGCTGGCAGCCTTAGACAGTGGCGCGATCAGGAGAGAACGAGAGTAGCGAGCAGGCCCATCCCTTGACCGTCGCTTGCAGCGAGTGTTATCATCTGAACAGGCTCATATCTGAGAGGAATACTCGGATTTAGCAAGGTAGCAGAGGGGAAAGGAAGAGCATTGACTAGCCCGCTGTGCTATCAGCGGAAAGGGGAGAAAGTACTGTTCGATGCTGGCGACTGCAATTCTCTATCTACGCGAGGGACTTGAGGCCAGCTTGATTGTGAGCATCCTCCTGGCGGCTCTGCGCCAGTTGCAGCTGATGCGCCAGGCGCGCGCGGTCTGGATCGGGGTTGCGCTGGCCGTCTTGTGCTCTTTTCTCGCCGCACTGGCCTTATATGTCACAGTCCGTATCTACGATGGCACCTGGTTTGAGGCGGTCTTTGAGACCGTGACCTATCTGGTGGCAGTGGTGCTGCTAACCTCGATGACCTTCTGGATGCAGCATCATAGCCGCACCTTGAAACGTGAGATGATGACAAAGGCCAGCATGGCCAGCTCGGGGTTGGCTTTAGGGCTGCTGGCCTTCACCTCGGTTGGTCGTGAGGGGCTGGAGACGGCTTTCTTTACCCTGGCCTTCGCTCTTCAGACGCATGAGGCCCCGCTATTGATGCTGGGGGCGCTGGTTGGCCTGGCGCTCGCGGTGGCTCTCTGCTTCCTGATCTATCGTCTGGGCTACCGCCTCGACTATCGTCGCTTTTTCCGGGTCATGGGCTTGCTCTTGCTCTTTTTCGCCGCTGGTCTGCTGGGCAATGCCGTCCAGACCATGCAAGAGGAGCTGCATTGGTTACCGTTTGGGACGAGGGTGCTCTGGGATAGCAGCGGCTGGCTGAGCGAAGAGAGTACGGTGGGCAGTTTGCTGCATGGCTTGCTTGGCTACAGTGATGCGCCAACGCTATTGCAGACCTGCGTCTATGTGGCCTTCTTGCTCATCTTTGGGACGCTTTTCTGGCGCTTGACACGCAAACCTGTACCGCAGTCCCCGGCTCAGTCCTCGCAGACCCTGCCCGCCGAAGCTGCTACTAAGGGCGTCTCGCATTGAGCAATAACGGAGCAGCCCACCTGGAGCGCGAAGGCGCTGGGCTTCTCTCTCTGGCCCAGAGAGAGACTCTTCGTGATGGTGCAGGAGACGGCTGTCGTCCTCTTAACGTTTGTTGGAATTGGGCGCCTCCGCCCTTGACCCTGACTGTCACCCCACTCACCGATATTGGTAGGCGAGAGGGAGGACGGAGGCCCGGGTCTTTCTCGTCGATCTCTCTGGCTGGCTGGCTTCTCGCTGCAGCTGTGGCCATCCTCTTTGCGCGCCTCCTCTCCTCCGCCTTTCACTGACTGACTGAGACCGTGCTGACCCGAGTCGGCTATTCTTAGCCTAGGCGGCTGCTTTTCAGCAGGCATATGCTACAATGGGAAACGTTGGACCCGCTGCCCTGTTCCTGTCCTGTCAGCCAGAAGCGAACAGACGAGCAGTGAGGGTACCTCTTTGCTACCTTACCTCTTGTGCTCCCGACCAGTGCAGTTGGTGAAAGTGCGACGAATGTGCCCGTTTTATCGATGTATAGCTATGGGGAGCGAGCAAAGCCTGAAATATAGAGAAGGTTTTGTCTGAAAATGAACGAAAAAGTACTTCCTTCCAGCGGGCCGGAGATCGGAGCCCAGCGAGAAAGGCTTATGGAACCAGGGGGGCCTGGTGCCAGCTCTTCCACTGCCAGCGCTCCCGGTCGCCACACTCCATCGCCTTTCTGGCTTGATCGTCTTCTAGAGGCTGGCCTGGTGCTCTCAATGGCCCTCTACTATTGTGCGGGCAATACCCATCTGGGATCAGGGCCATTCTTCCGCCTCCCCCCGCTCTCAACGTTGCCTTTCCTATTGGTCTTTATGATCCTCTGCTGGTATCGTCCAGCCATAGCTGTTGCGTTCCTGCCGCTGAGCCTGCCCTTCTATTTGCTACAAAAGACAGTGGTAAGCCATTATAGCTTTAGTGCGGCAGAGATTAGCCTCTGGAGTTGTGTAGCTGTAGTCTTGATACAGGCGCTGGTGCGGCGGCAACGCTGGCCCTACTGGCTGAGCTGGTCCGAGCTGCGGGCGCGTCTGGGTCCCTTGCTGTGGCCGATCCTGCTCTTCCTGGGGGCCTCGGCCTTTTCCATCGTCATCGCCTATAGCCGTACAGTAGCCCTCCGGGCTTTCCGCGAAGAAGTCCTTGATCCTCTAGTCTATCTCCTGCTGGCTCTTGCCTGCCTGCGCACGCGCCAGGACCTGGTGAGGCTGTTGCTGGCGCTCTTTGCCACTGGCTTCCTGATTGCCCTCCTCGGAATAGGGCAATACTTTGATATGTTGGCCCACGGCGCCAGCCTCAGCGATCTACCGCGCATCAATGCCGTCTATGGCAGCGCCAACAGCGTAGGGCTGCTTTTTGACTACACCCTGCCGGTGGGGTTAGCGCTGATACTCATGCCGCGCGTAGCCAATGCTGGCTTCCTGGCCTCCTGGCGTTGTCGCCTGCTGGCTCTTGCCCTCTGCCTGCCGCTGATCTTTGTCCTCTATCTCACGCGCTCTGGTGGTGCCTGGGCCGCCTGCGTGGGAGCGGTGATCTTCCTCATCGCCTGTGCAATTGCTGATCGCCAGCTCTTGCTGATCTGTGGGCTGGGCCTGGTGCTCCTCATTGGGCTTGGACTCCTCTGCTTCCATAGCAATATCAGCAGCTATCTGCTGGAGCGGCATGCCAATGCTCAGGGCGTCGGCACCCTGACCAAACGCATCTATCTGTGGGAGAGCGCTCTCCACATGATCAAGGACAGTCCTATAGTGGGCTACGGCCTCGACAACTGGCTCTGTCATTACAGCCTGAACGATGTCTGCCATACCACGAATCTCTACCATTACTGGATCACCACCGACCCACAGACGCATCGGCCCACCGGCTTGCGCTCCGAGCCGGATCTCTCCCATCCGCATAACATTTTCCTGCAGATCTGGGTCAGCATTGGCATTGTGGGCCTGCTGGCCTTCCTGGCGGTGCTGATTCTCTTCTTCCGGCTGCTCTTCCGGATTCTCGCGCACCTCTATCGTCAGGCCGAGGCCGATCCCTGGTTAGTCTGGGGCACACTGAGCATTGGCGGGGCGATGGTTGCCGCCCTCATTCAGGGAATGGTCGATAGCTCAGTGCTGGAGCAGGACCTGGCCTTCTGCTTCTGGATATTGATACTGGCCCTCCTTCTGATACGCGTGCTGTCAAAAACGCCCTGGCGGAGCCAAAGCGCCTCGGTGCGAACAATGTAAGCCAGTTCACTCTCAGACTGCGAGCCAGGTCATAGTATGGTCATCCCCTCTGACGCTAGGCTAGGTCGAAAAAGCGAGCACTGTTGCTCTAGCTGAGTTCGGAGGGGATGGCCGATGGTTGTCAATAGCCTGTTATCGACGCTCCTCATCTGGCTGGCCTGCCATTTTGTCGGCGACTTCGCTTTCCAGAGCACCTGGATGGCACTGGAGAAAGGCAAGAGCTGGGAAGTTACCTTCTATCACTGCGCCACCTACACGGCGGTCTTCATCCTCTTTGCCCACCCCTCAATGCTGGCAATCGTTGTCCTCTTCACGACCCACCTGATCATTGATGCTCTCAAGGCGCGCTACCAGGTGATTACCTCCATCTGGGTCGACCAGCTCCTGCATCTGGTCACAATTGCCCTGATTGTTCTTTTGAGTCTCTAGCCTTTGATGAGATCAGCCCCCTGGGCGGAGCAGGGGCCGTAGCCGGCTCGGCGGAAGTGGCGGCCTCATTGCTGGAGCTTGTGGCTACCAGCGTCACCAGGTCGGCGGGGGCTGTGCGAATCTTCTCACCGAAGAAAGCGTTGACCTCCGCGCCCAACAAGAGAATCACTGCGAAGTAGTAGAAGAAGGTCACCAGGATGATCGCGAAGCCAATCTGGCCACCCAAGCCGTTCAGAAAGTGAGCAGCGTAGAGGGAGAAAAGGGACAGGTAGATCTGGGTCAACACGGCAGCGAGCAAGGCGCCGCGCCAGGTTGAGCGCCAGCGAATGCGTCGATTAGGTACAAAGGTGTAGATCGTCAAAAAGAATACCCAGGAGATAGCCAGGCCCCCAAGCAAGCCGCCCAGGCTGAAGGCGAAGCCGCTGCCAGGTATCTGGCCAAGCGGAGTCTGCTTCAGCAAGGAGATGACCAGGGCTGGCAGGCTGGCCGCCAGGACCATCAGCGGAGTCAGCACGGCGAAGAGCAGGAGCATGCCCAGAGCCATCAGGTTCTGCTGCAGTAAGGGACGCGGACGCCGTCGGTAGATAATGCCGAAACAGCCCTCCAGCAAGACGAAGAGACGTGAGCCTGTGAAGAGGGCAATCAGGACGGAGACAATGCCCAGGGGACCGGAGACACGATTGAGCTGGCGTAGCAGGGCATCGATCAGCTCAGGCGAGGCCGTCATCCGTGGGAAAATCGAGAGAATGACCTGGCTGAGGTACATGCGGACCTCGGCCTTTCCCAGCAACAGGCCGGGAATAGCCAACAGCGCCACAGCCAGCGGTGCCATCGCGGTCAGCAAGTTAAAGGCCAGGGCTGCCGCCAGATTCATGACCCAGTCGTTATTGAACTTGACGAAAAAAGCCTGAGCGCGCTGCACAACCTTCTCCAATCTGGCCCGGCTGGAGGCGCCTGTGTTGGTACGCTGCTGCTTCCCTTCAGAGATTTCTTCCGTCGTCATAGGCATCTACAAAAAACTCCAGCAAAAAGCTCCCAGTCTATTCACGCGAGAAAGGCTCTCTCTGTTTCAGGAGGAAAGCACAGCGCGGGCCAGCTCAGGAGCGGCGCGGCCCAGATTGTGAGTCCAGTATCGCAGGCAGGCGGACTAAACCGTGCGTCAGGGCAGGAGCGCGCCGCACTGTCCACAGTAGCGCTTGCCCGGGCGCACGCGAGCCCCGCACTGATCGCAAAAAAAGGTCTCGCTGTCGGCTGCAGCCTGGCTCTGGTAATCAGTGGCGGAGGAGGGAAACGAGCCTGGGCTAGGCGGAGGCGCTGGAGTTGGAGTGGCGGGGGGCGCAGCGGACGGCCCCATTGCCGTCGGAGAGGGTGACGGCGATAAAGGGCGCTGACCAGCGCTGTTTGTTTGCGTGCTTTGTAAAGCTCGGGCGGCCTTCACCGCCAGATTCCCGAGTGTGGCGGCTACCTTTAGCCCCTTAGCCAGCTCCTCCATCTCCTGCTTGAGGCGCTGAGGAGGAGGGAAAAGCGTGTTGTCAGAAACCTTCTGGAAGAAGTCCTGTCCGAGCTGTACCCCCTCACCATTCCAGGCAAACTGGCCCTCCAGGCGGTTCCCATCGTCAAAGAGCAGCAGCAGCCGACGCTCCTGGCAGACATACTGACCCTCGTACCGCGTCGCTGCGGGTGACTGGCTCACAGCAGGCCCTGCGCCGGTACCTGAGCTGGTCAGCAGGCTCTGGGCGGCCTGGGCCAGGCGCGAGCGCTCCTGAGTGAACAGAACAAAGCGTCCATTGGGCAGCAGAGTCAGACGGTCGACCCGTGCAGTCCAGGCATCCAGCCCCGGCACCGGCAGCGCACGATGCTGGCATTCATACTGTCCAGTCACTGGCTTCTGCATGTGAACCTCCCCTCGATATGCACGCCAGAGTCAGGAGTGCAGATTGCCTGCTGCTTACCCTCCGTCTGCTCCGGCCTCCTCTCGAACGATGCTCGTAACGAAACGCGGTCCGGGCTGCCAGCCAGGGCCATCCGATAGCGCTGGTGAAGGAAGAGGCCCTGTCGCTCTCCTCAATGGCCCCGTCCCGTGGTGAGCCTTGCTAAAGAATCTACGCCTGGCAATGGAAGGAAGTTGCGTCGGGCGCCAGTCATTGCCGGACGAGCCAGCCAGGGAGGCGTAAGGCGGATCGAGAGAGCGCTACCCGGCCTGCTATCGCCCCGTCTGGAGTGACGCCGACGAGTCTCATCTTACCGGGCCGCAACGCTCACAGCTCATCGGTAATAGCCAGCGGTTCCTGCCATTGACGGCGTGTCTGAGCCAGCGCCCGCGCCACATCAAGCTCGTACTCACCCTCCTTGATCCTGCCGCGCTTCAACAAATGGCGTCCCAGCAAATCATGAGCGTGGATCAGGGCCGCCATACGATCGGTAGGCTTCAGCTCCTCGATAGCAGCGCGGAAAGCTCGCTCGGCCCCGGACTCGCCGCTGATCGGTCTCTCCCGCTCTTGCTCCAGGGCCTCAAGGATCTGGCCCTCGATCAGATAGGCCTCCGCGCGGCGCAGCGTATAGCTTTTGCGTGCCGCCTCGTGAGCCTGGCGAACGTACTCCAGGGCCAGCTCATAATGCTGACACTGCAGCTCAAGGCTGGCGAGATAAGCTGCTGCCGCCGCCACCACATTGGCCTCGCGCTTCTGACGGCGCTCCTCCAGAGTATTTTTCCCAACTGGCACCGCCGCGGCCACGCGCGGCTGCCACTTCTCCAGTACCTCACGCAGACAGGCGCGGGCCTCATCTAAACGGCCCAGGCCCTGGTAGATCAGAGCGATTTCGCAGCTCAGCAAGCTCTCGTTGATCTCATCTCCGATCGAGCGATAAAGCGTACGAGCGTTCTCGGCATGATCGAGGGCGCGATACTTCAGTCGCTCGGACTCAGCGGGCCACTGCTCATCATCGCGGTGGGTATCGGCGCGCTCGAACGAAACCAGAGCGAGCCCCCAGTGGGCTTCAGCCACATAGTGAATGGGGGTTTCTGGTTGCATCAACTTCAGCACCGTCTCATAGTGATCGTTGGCCAGATCGAGATAGCCTAGCTCGCGGCAAGTTGCGGCCAGATGCAGATGCAGCAAGGTCGCCTCGTATACCTGCTCGGTTGGCAACCGCTCGGGGCGCAAAGCCGCAGCCTGGAAGAACTGCCGCTGAGCCTCTACGAACTCTCGCATGCTAAAGAAGCACTGCCCCTTAAGAGCGTAGAGCCTCCAGCGCAGCGAGGGGGGAGCGTGCTCAATATTGATGGTCTTGACCATATCCAGCGCTGCCTTAACATGTTTGCTCTCTAGCAGGCGGAGCGCATGGTTTAGTTTTTCTTCATTTTCCTTGTAGCGATTGGCCTCGGCCTCCGACTCGCGCTGCTGCTGGACCAGGACCATCAGATCGTCCAGAGGCAGGTTCAGCCGCTCGGCCAGGAAGCGCAGGCTTTCCGGCGAAGGCTCGACACGGTTGCGCTCGATTTGCGAGATCAGGCTGGTGCTGTAGCGACCGTCAGCGACATCCGCCAGCGAGAGGCGTAGACTCTGCCGTGCTGCGCGGATACGCCCTCCTAGCGTGTCAGGAGATACTCGCTTGGCTGGACGTGCCATACGTTCCTTCCGTCCTTCCCGTAATCAGTCTCACTATGCTCGGCGCTGCCGCCCTCAGTCCGGAGCGGCTCGCTTGGCGCGGGGTCACCAGGCATAATGCGACACCCTTTTAAATGTAAAACGATTATAATCAATGATGGTCAAAATTTCAATCAATCTGCTAACCGTGTTGGTTGCTTTCCCCGCTGCTGCCTGATACAGCTCGCACTTCCCCTCTTCTGGCCTGGTGCTGGGAAGAGGGCTGCGAGCCGGAACGGGGATTAGAACTTTTGGTCCAAAACCCCCTTGACTTTCCCCAAACAAGGCTGTATCCTGTCTCGGCAAGAACAGCAAAGGCAAGAGAGGAACTTTCTCAGATGACTCGTTCCCCCCGGGCTAGCACTGTTCCTACAGGGGAACCTGTAGGAATAGACGGACAACTTTCACTTTTTTCAGTAGGTACAGTTCACACAGAGGCCAAAGAGGAACAGCAACCGACGTTGCGCGCGCGGGCGGAGCAGGTCGAAGAGCAGGAGGAAGAGTTTCAAGATGGGGAGCGCCGTGGGCGGGGCAGGGGAAGGAGCAGAGAAGGCTCAACCGGCTCTGATCCGACTGGCTACTCGGCTGCTAATATCCAGGTGCTGGAGGGGCTAACGGCTATTCGCCATCGGCCTGGCATGTACATTGGCTCGACCTCGACCTCTGGACTGTTGCATCTGCTCTGGGAGGCCCTTGATAACGCTGTAGATGAGGCCGTGGCTGGCTATGGTCGCCACATCTGGGTACGCATCGAGCGCGATGGCCGGGTGACGGTACGCGATGAGGGGCGCGGCATGCCTTTTGATCCTATGACCTATCAGGGGCGGACGCTGCCGGCAGCGACCGTCATCATGACCGTGCCGCACTCGGGCGGTAAATTCTCCGAAGGAGCCTACAAGACCGCCGGCGGCCTGCATGGGGTTGGCGCGACGGTGATTAATGCCCTCTCCGAAGAGCTGGAATTGACCATCTGGCGCAACGGACAACAGTTCCGCCAGCGCTTCCAGCGCGGCCTCGCTCTACCGCATGAGATCACCCCTTGTGATCCGCGCTTGCATGGGACGCAGCTCTGTTGGCTCTACGACCGGAGCATCTTCGATGCTGATGCCTACTACGCTCCCGAAGCGGTGCAGAGCCGGCTCAAGGCCGCCGCCTATCTCAATCGGGGGGTGGCTTTCCATCTCGATCTTTGGGACGAGGCCAGCGGGCAACAAGTGCAGCATCTCTTTTATTCGCGCGAGGGCCTGCCCGATTATGTGCGTGACCTGGCTGCCGGTGGCGCTGCGGGTGGCCAGCCGCTCTTCAAGCAGGTGATCGCCATTGCCGGCGAGCGCGATGGCGTCCAGGTGGAGGTTGCTCTGCAGCCTACCACCGGCTTCAAAACGACCCTGTTCAGCTATGCCAACGCTGTGCGCACGCGTGACGGCGGCGTCCATGAGACTGGCTTCAAAGCAGCCCTGACGCGCGTTGTGCATGACTATGCCCTCAAGTGGGGAATCATCAAGAGCCGTGACAAGGAGGGCTTCCGCCCCGAGGTCATTCAGCAGGGCCTTAACGCCGCCATCTCGGTCAAGCTGAGCAACCCACAGTTTCAGGGCCAGACCAAGGATCGCCTCAACAATGCCCCGGTTGAGGGTATCGTGCGCTCAATCGTCGATGAGGGACTCAAAGAGTGGTTTGAACGAAATCCTGCTGCCGGTAAAGAATGGATTAAAAAGATCCAGCAAATGCAGAAAGCCCGTAACGAGGCGCAGCTGGTCGAGGAGCTGGCACGCAGTGGCGAGAAGAAGAATGGTGAACTCATCGACACCTCGCTCTCGCGCAAGTTTCTGAAGTGCAATACGAACGATCCGGCGCGGGCTGAACTCTTCATTGTCGAAGGAGACTCCGCCGGCGGCAGTGCCGGCCAGGGACGCTTTTCGGAGTACCAGGCGGTGCTCAAGCTGAAAGGGAAGCCCTTGAATGTGGCCAAAGCCGATCTGGAGCGCATCCTGCGCAACGAGGAGATCCGCACAATTATTAATGTCCTTGGCACGGGCACCCGCGACGCCTTCGATATCAGCAGGCTACGCTTCCAGCGCATCATCATCGCCACCGACGCCGATGTCGATGGTCTCCATATTCAATGTCTCTTGCTGACCCTCTTCCATCAGGAGTTTAGCGAGCTGATCGAGCGTGGCCATGTCTACATCGCCTGCCCGCCGCTCTACTCGGTGCGCTATAAGGGGCGCGTTATCTGGCTGCTGGATGACGAGGCGCGGCAGCAGTTTCTGGCCACCCATCCCGATGCTCAGGGCCTGGAGTTCAAGCGCTATAAGGGACTGGGAGAGATGAATCCCCAGGAATTGCGCGATACGACCTTTGACCCGGCCCAGCGCACTCTCAAGCGGGTGACGCTGGAGGATGCGGTCCTGGCCTCGAAGCTGGTGGCCGAGCTGATGGAGGATCGCAATGCAGAGGCCCGCCGCAGCTTTCTGGCTGAGCACGCGCGCAAGATCAGGGAGATTGATGTCTAGTGGCAAGAGAGCAGGGACCGACCGATGACGGAGACAGAGCAAAGGATAGGTAGACGTATGGCACGTATGTCTGATCGTTCGGTTGAGCAGGGAACGATCCGGGAAGAAGACTTCGCGGTGCTGCTGGCGCGCGCCTTCGCCACCTATGGGCTATCGGTGGTGACCGATCGTGCCCTGCCAGATGCCCGCGATGGCCTCAAGCCGGTGCAGCGCCGCATTCTGACAGGGATGCGCGAGGCCGGCTATCGCTCCGATCGTCCCACCGTGAAGAGTGCCGAGGTAGTGGGGCTGATTCTGGGCAACTACCATCCTCACGGCGATGCCTCGGTCTATGAGGCCGCTGTGCGCCTGGCCCAGTCTTTTACCATGCGCTACCCCTTGATCGAGGGCCAGGGCAATATGGGCAGTGAGGATGGCGATGCGCCCGCCGCCTATCGCTATACAGAGATGCGTCTCTCGCCGCTGGCTGAGGCGCTGATGGCCGATCTGGAGTGCGAGACGGTGCCGCTGCACCCAACCTATAAGCAGGACCCGAAGGTCCTGGAGCCAGATTACTTACCGGGGCGCCTCCCGCCCGTGATTAACCCTTCGAGCGGCATCGCCGTCGGCCTGGCGACCAATATTCCGCCCCATAACCTGGCTGAGGTCTTGCGGGCCTGTATTGCTCTGCTCGATCAGCCCGAGATGAGCGTTGAGCAGCTGATGACCATCATTCAGGGACCGGACTTTCCTCAAGGTGGGCGTGTCATCGGCCTTGATGGCATTCGCGACTACTTTACCACAGGCAAGGGCCGCATTGTGATCCGCGCAGAGGTGCGACTTGAGGAGACGCCGCGCAGTCGCTCACTGGTCATCGTGCAGATCCCGCCCGTGGGGCGCGATCGGGTGAAGGTCTCCATCGCGGAGGCCCTCAATGCGGGCCGCGTTGAGGGGCTGCTGCCAGATGTGCGCGATGAGAGTGATGCTGAGAAGGGCACGCGCATTGTCCTCGACCTGCGGAAAGATGCCGATCCGGCGCGCGTGCTGACGCAACTCTATCAGGAGACCGATCTGCAAGTTTCGCTCTCCTTCCAAATGGTCTTTCTTTTTGGGGAGCCGATGCAGCCGGCTCGCCAGCCGCGCCAGGTGGGCATGCTGGAGTTGCTCAACTATTGGAATGCCCATCAAGTGGATGTGCTGACGCGCCGTGCCCAGTTTCAGTTACGCAAGGCCCGTGAGCGCTTGCACGTCTTAGATGGCCTGATGATAGGAGCGGCCAACGCTCAGGAGATCGTGCGCCTCTTTCAACAGGCTGAGGATCGCGCGGCGGCGCGCCGGGCGATCGAGGAGCGCTATAAACTGACGGCGGCTCAGTCGGAAGTTATCGCTGGGATGACCCTCGCCCAGGTGACGCGCCTGGACGCCCAGAAGTATGCCCGTGAACGCGAAGAGCTGCTGACGCGGGTGGCCGAGCTGGAGCATCTCTTGAGCGATCGGCGGGCGCTGGTGGCGCTGCTCAAGAAAGAGATGCAGCAGTTGATACGCCGCTTCGGCGATGCGCGCCGCACCATCATTGATGCCCAGGCGCGCGTAGATGAGCCGGTGCGCGAGGTGTTGCCACTGTATGAGCGAACGCCTCTGACGCTGGTGCTGACGCGGGCGGCCACGGTTAAGGCCCTGCCGCCCGGCGCCTATGGATCGCGCCCGACGGAGCGCTATGGGCCGGTGCGTGGCGACGAGCAGCTGCGCCAGATCCTGGCAGGCTACTCCCAGGATGCGGTGCTCTGCGTCTCCTCCAGCGGGCGCGTCTTCCAACTGCCGGCTTTTCGCCTGCCGCAGGCGACACGCTCGGCCCGTGGTGAGCCACTGGCCCGCTTGCTGGCGCTCAATCCCGATGAGGAGCCGGTGGCGCTCTTCACGCTGGCGGCGCATGAGGAGGATCGCTATCTGGTGACCTTCAGCCGCCAGGGGAAGGTGAAAAAGTCGCCGCTGAGCGAGTATCGCACGGTAGATGAGGAAGGCTTGCAAGATATGAAGCTGGCGGAAGGTGACGCGGTGGCAGCGGCCCTGGTGATCAGGGCGGGTGGCGAGTATCTGGTGAGTAGCGAGAGTGGCCAGACCCTGCGCTTTGCCGATGAGAGTCTGCGCGCCCAGGGCCGCGCTGGTCAGGGCGTGATGGCCATGACCCTGGCTACCGGCTCACGCCTGGTGAGCGCCTGCTATCTGGAGCAGCTACAAGGGCTGCCAGCGGAGAGCACCCAGCAGAGTGAGCAAGCTGACAGAGTGGCCGCCCCGACCACGGCCTTGCTCGTCCTGAGCGAACAGGGCTATGCTAAGCGAGTGGCTGTGGACGATCTGCCCTTGCGCGGACGGGCAACGGCAGGCGTGAGCAGCCTGGCGCTTGTTCCGGGTGATCATCTGCTGACGACGCTCCTGGTCCAGCCCACGGATCAGCTGCTCTTCATCTGGCGCCCAGAGGGCGCGAGCAAAGGCGAGCAGACACTGGTGTTGCACGCTCAGGAGATCCCCTTGCTGGGCCGCGCTGGACCTGCACAGCGCCTGGTTGAGGGCCGCCTGCTGGCAGCAGTCTTGTTGCCGCGCGCCCTCGATAGCTGAAGCTGCCAGGCT
>NZ_JADGIA010000016.1 GCF_019683635.1 Thermogemmatispora sp.
GCCTGGGGCTGAGGGGGGGCGCGCATCTAGCCCCAGCAAATGGGGAGGGATGCCCAGAATCGCGGAGAGCATGCGCCGGCGCCGTGAGGAATCCAGATAGTCGCTGCGGTTCTCCATGCGGCGGATTGCCAGCTCTGACAGGCCGAGGGCCTCCGCCAGGTCAGCCTGGGTCCAGGAGCGCTCGCCACTCTGTTGCCGTTTGACTTGCTGCAGACGGTAATACTTGATGACCGCTCCTGGCAGCGGATAGCCGTCGTCGCCGGCGGGAAAGGCTGGGTAGCCCTCCTGTACCCACCAGGGCGGCGAGCCGATGAGTCGCCGACGCTGGGGATCAAGCCCCAGCAGCTCCGGTGGAATGGCCAGCAGCTCAACCAGTTGGCGCCGCCGCTTGAGCGAGTCAAGTCCCTGTTGCTGCTTCTCCAGATAGTAGATCATGCGCGCGTGAACGCCCAGCCGCCGTGCCAGTTCAGCTTGAGACCACCCCTTTTGTCGACGGTAATGCGCTACAACCTGTCCGGGATGTGGATAGTGACCGTGCTCGTCTTCGGGATCGAAGGCTCCGTAGCTCCGCCACCACTCAGCTGCCATGCTGGTACTGCCCGTCCTTTCTGCTTCTGCTCCTGAAAACCTCTGTGCTCCCGGAAACGTCTCTTCTTGATACACAAGAAGTAGACCGATAATTTGAATATTTCAATCTCAGCATATCATTGTAACTTTTCAGCCATAATTTTGCAAGCGGCCCGCATTCGGCTTGTATACTTCCTTGAGATCTGCCACTGAGCCTGCACTAGGGGAGCAGCAAAAGGCGTCCTTGAGCGACCTGAGCTGAAAGCTAGCACCTCAGCGGAGCGGTGGATGTCCTCTCTCCTGCGCGTGAGCCTTATCCTGCGGCTGATCACCTTCCCCTTGCAGCCATTGGAACAAGCGAGGACCAAGACGACTGGCCCGGGCCGTTGCTGGCAGCGCTGCCAGAGTAGCTGCACCCATACACAGCACAATCAGGCTACCGACCAGGAGTGTCCAGTTGGAGTTAGGGAGCATGGGAGTCCAGGAGTGGGCCAGGATCTCCAGCATGGCCAGGGTGCTGCCCGTTGCGCCCACCATTGTACCTGAGCGCAGCAGCCAGGAAGCTGTAGTTCTTCCTCCCAGGGCCAGCGGTGGCTGCTGATAGGAGAGCAGCGTCATCATATAGAAACAGAAGAAAGCGACGAACAAGCGCAGCAGAGTCATAGTTGCCAGTAGCAGGGCCATAGCTACTGAGAGAAAAGCCGCCTCTGATGGCACTGGGGGAAGTGCCAGTAACAAAACAGCGGCTAGGACACCAGTGAGTAGTGTTTGTGTCACGAAGGCGCGCCACGGAACTCGTTCCCGGTTAAGCAAGGCCAGTCCAGTTGGTAAAAGGCCGTCGAGGCTGGCCACGAACAGCAGGCGCGCGCCAGCGGAAGTATGAATGAGGGCGGCGCACAGATAGAATGCCAGCAAACTGACCAGGGCCATACTGCCGGCGGTGTGCCCCAGGGCCATCTCAAGTGCTAGGGCCGGTCCTCCGTTGGGAGCAACCAGAGCAGAGAGTGCTACCAGCAGATAGCTGCTGCAGATCAGAAAAGCGCTCCCAAGCAAGGGGCGGCCCGGAGCGAGGCCAGGACGCAGCTCGCCAGCCATGCTCAAAGGGGCGCTGTAGCCGAGATAGAGCAAAGCGGCCAGACTGCCAGGCGGGCGTGAAGACCCGTCGACGGGCCAGCCTGGGCTCCAGAAAAGTGGGAGCCGCCACGCTCGCTGCTGCAGCAGTACCAGGCTACAGATCCCGCTGAGGACCACGATGGTCAGTGTCAGTGCGCTGAAGGTGTTCACGATACGTTGCACCGTACGCTGCCGCTGCCAGCCAAGCAGTAGCAACAGCGCCAGCACGATCATGATGACCAGTGCCCGCTGCCACGGTTCAGCTAGCCAGCCTGCTTTCAGGCTCTGCAGCGTCGTCACAAAACTGGCCAGCGCGCTGACGGCAGCCAGCAGGCCGGGCAGCCAGTCGCTGATTCCCACAACCGTACCCCAGTACGGTCCGAGTAAGCGTGCGGTCCAGGTATAGAGCGCTCCCTCAGAGGGAGCCAGTGCCATCAACTGCGAGGTAGCCAGCGTCATGGGGAGCAAGAGGGTCACCGTCCCCAAGACGACGACCAGCAAGGCAAGCGGTCCTTCCCTGGTCAGCTGCAGGAGCGGGCCAGGGGCGAACAGCGCAGTGAAGTGTAGCAAGCAGAGATCAAGCGATCCGATAGGCCGTGGCAAAGCCCGTCTCGTGTAGTAATGGGAGAGCGCTGGCGGGCAGATCGCCCGGGAAACGCGGCCCGGCGGACCGCCGGTCCCGGTTTGAACAGTGGCATCCCTGCCGTTTGGTTGCTGCCCTATCATAATCCTTTCCTCCTTCCTCATTCTCCTTCCACCCTGCGCCTCCGTGTGCCAACAGATGAGGAGATAGGAACCAGACGAGCGGTCATGGCGAGTGAGAGGCCCGCATCATGGCCAGGCTCGCATTTTACACAAGAAACACCTTTATTCATATTGTACCGGAGAAGGTATAAGTAGCAGAAATAAATGGGAGCTGCTCCTCTCTGCCGTGCCTTGACAGAGGGGGAAAAGATGTGTTCTTATAGAAGGAACAAACAGCTGAGAGCGTCGAGCTGACGCCTCACTTAGGTTGTCAGGGAAGGGGCTGGCTGACTGAGGAGGGGGCCAGTCTGACGAAGCAACCGATGCGGAGGGCGGGCAGCAAGAGCACGAGTATCAATCAAAGAATTATTGTAGCTCAAGAAGGACAGGCGTCCTGCTTGCCGTGCTGCTCGAAGGAAGCCAGCGTAATAGCAGGAGCAGGAGACCTGAAGAAGGCGCCCTCTGAAAGAGACGTGAGCGTTTTCTTGCAAGCCAGAGGGAGAAGAGCCAGCGACCTCGCGGCTGCGATAGCGCAATCCTGTAGCGGTCGCACGGACAAGCCAGGCGAAGAGAGAGCAAGCCCGGCAGGAAGGTGTCCCGTACGTATCCGGTGCTCGTCTACCCTGTGCCAGAGGAACGAGTGGCCCGGCACAACAACCGATGGAACTCCACAGTGTGGAGGACGCGGGACCACGTGCCGGGCGTTTGCGTATGTTGAAGGAGGAAAGGAAGGAGAGCTATGGCCGAGGCTCATACAGCAGAGACCATCGACGACCTGCAAGCGCACCCTGTCATTGCACCAGTCGAGTTTGAGCTAGATGGGCGAGAGAAATTTGTCGGCGAAGGGTTGACCTTCGACGACGTCCTGATCATTCCGGCGGCCTCGCGGGTTCTGCCCCGCGACGTCTCGACCAAGGCCCGTCTCACGCGCACCATCAGCGTCAACATTCCTATCGTCAGCGCCGCGATGGACACGGTCACTGAAGCGCGCATGGCCATTGCCCTCGCGCGCGAAGGTGGTATCGGCGTCATCCACCGCAACCTCTCGATTGAGGACCAGGCGCGCGAAGTTGATAAAGTCAAGCGCTCCGAGTCCGGCATGATCACCGACCCTGTCACCCTCGGGCCAGAGGCCTCGCTGCGCGAAGCGTTGCAGGCTATGGAGCACTTCCACATCTCCGGCATCCCAGTGGTCGAGAACGGCAGGCTGGTTGGCATTCTCACCAATCGCGACATCCGCTTTGAGACCAACCTTGACCGGCCCGTCTCAGAGCTAATGACGCGCGAGAACCTGATCACCGTACCGGTAGGCACCACCCTGGAGCAAGCCCGCGACATCCTCCATCGCCACAAGATTGAGAAACTCCCCGTCGTCGACGAGCATGGCATGCTGCGCGGCCTCATTACCATCAAAGACATCCAGAAGAAAATTCTCTATCCCAACGCAGCCAAGGACGAGTACGGGCGCCTGCGGGTTGCCGCCGCTGTCGGCGTCGGACCCGACACCGACGCGCGTGCCGCGGCCCTGGTCGAAGAGGGGGCTGACGTCCTGGTTGTCGATACCTCGCATGCTCATTCCCAGATGGTCCTGGACACCGTGGCCCGTCTCAAGCACCTCTTCGGCGACCGTGTCCAGATTATGGCTGGCAACGTTGTCACCGGCGAAGCCACAGAAGCCCTGATTCAGGCGGGGGCAGATGCCGTCAAGGTGGGTATTGGGGCTGGCTCTATCTGCACCACGCGCGTCATCGCCGGCGTTGGCATGCCGCAGGTCACCGCCATCTATGAGTGTGCGCGGGTGGCCCGCCGCTATGGCGTCCCGATCGTCGGCGATGGCGGCATTCAGTACTCAGGCGATATTGCCAAGGCCATCGCTGCTGGCGCTGACACCGTCATGCTGGGCAGCCTCCTGGCCGGCGTCGATGAAAGCCCTGGTGAGCTGATCATCTCCCACGGCGAGCGCTTCAAAGACTACCGCGGCATGGGTTCGATCGCGGCCATGAAGCAGCGCAGCTATAGCAAGGATCGCTACTTCCAGGGTGATATCGGTGACGAGTCGCAGCTGATCGCCGAAGGGATTGAGGCCCGCGTCCCCTACAAAGGCATGCTGGGGCCGCTCGTGCATCAGCTAGTCGGCGGATTACGTCAGGCTATGGGCTATGCGGGCTGCGCCACTATAGAAGAGATGCAGACGCGTACGCGCTTTGTGCGCATTACCAGCGCCGGCCTGCGTGAGAGCCATCCGCACGATGTGATGATCACCAAAGAGGCGCCCAACTACGGAACCAAGTTCCGCTAGGATCAGCGAGCCTCGCGTAGTGGGTTGCAGTGGTTGCTGGCCAGGGCCATGACAGGGCTGCGACCAGCCACTGCAACCCACTCGTCGCTCCTCCCAGCCTGTCAGCAGCGCCAGGCGCGGAGACAAGACACAAGATGCGCAATCTGCTGCGCTAGCGCTAGCGCTTTGGCAGTCGGCTGCCTGGTGGCCTTTCCTGACCCTGAAGCCGAGCTAGCTCCAGCTCGGCGTTGATCAGCCGGCGCTGAAAATCTGCCGCTACCTCGCGCAACTCTTCCAGCTGCTGCCGCAGTCCAGCACAGACAGAGTCACTGTCGGCAACCGCGCTGGCGTGATCGGGAGGCTGGGAAAGCATCCGAGGCGTGGGCCTAATTTCACCAGCGGCCTGAGACTGGCTGCTACGAGCCAGGTAGGCAAAAAGTTCGTCCCAGGGGTAAGGCCCGGGGCAGTAGCTGCGTCCTTGCGGATCGAGCGAGAAATGACCGGTAATGCCCCCTTGGGCATCGGCTCGCCTCCGCGGAATGCCGTGCCGCTCACAGAGATGGTCAATCAATAAAAAGCTGGCTTGCTTTTGGGCCTCAGTCAGCTCGTCCCCGTTATCGCGCCTCAGCTTGTGATGCTCGATCGAAAGCGTCGCATAGTTGGGATTGCTGATCATTTCCCACCAGCGGTCATGTCCTCGACTCACTGCGCCATTGCCCCAGGCTGCATCGGCCTCGCGTACAAGCTGGAAGATGCGCCCATCGCGCGCAATGAGATAATGCGTGCTCGCCTCCGTCTCGGGACGCTGGAAAAAGGCTACCACCTCTTCGGCAGAGGAGAAACCGGCGGTCCCATGCACAATGATCCAGCGTGGTCGCTCTCCTCGCCGACCGGCGAAGTAATGAGGCGAAGGGCGCCACAGCGCTCCTGGTTCGTCCATAACTCCTCCTGGATTGGCTTGAGCGCGCATGTACCCGACATGGAGCGTGCTGCCTGCCGATGGGCCAGATAACCGCTCACCCTGCTCATCAGCACGGCCTGTCCTGCTCCTGGCCGGGTCAGATTCAAGACCGAGATAGCCGATGGCATTGCTTATCCATCTACATATAACCATTAGCCAAGAAGTCTCACCTGGTTGCGCTCTCAAGCCGTATCGTATACAATACCAGCAGTCCCCGTATGGCAGAGCATAGGCGGGAACAGGCTGGATAATTGGCACCGGCGTTCCCTTCATCCACCTGCCGCGAGGTGCAACCCGTTCATACGTGTGTGGCTTCTTTTGCTCGCTAGCTGATAGGCGAGGCAGAGCAGTTTTCTCTGTACGATCAATCGACCGACCTACCAACCGACCCGTTGCGGTGGTGCGTTCCGTGAGAGACGGAGGAGAGCATGGTTGACCTGAAGCAGGCGCTAGGCCGCTTCCTAACCATCCCAGGCGTGAGGATGGCCATCCTTGTTGGACGCGATGGCCTGCTGATCGAGGGGGTCCCCCGCGATAGCAAGGAGGACCTCGAAGCTGTGGGAGCCATTATGACGAGCGGCCTGAGTGCCGCGGAGGCTCTGGGACGGGAGGTCGCTCGCGGCGGGCTTGTTGGCGCTCTTGTCGAGTTCGAGCATGGCCTGGTGAGCGCTGACCCCCTGGGCGACTTCGCGCTGATCGTGACGGTGTTCGACTCCGCTTCAGCGCTGGGGCGGGTACGCCATCTGGTCAAAAGTAGCCGCGATGAGATCCTCGAAGCGCTCGATATCGCTTGATCAGGCTCCGTCGCTCACCCGCTCGCTCACTGGCTTGCTCGTTCGTTTCTCTTTCTGTTGTTCATTCTTGCTTCGGTTTGTTCATGACGCCCGCTGCTCGCTGGCGCTCATGAAGCTGTGCCTGTGCTGTGCACGCTAAGCTTGTTGTACCGGACCGGAGGCGGCGCGTACATGGAGCAATTATCAAATCTGGTTATTTCGGATCATGAACTTGAGGCTATCCGGGCGACACTGAGCAAGTTGTTGCACGATACCAGCGCGTCCACGGTGATGTTGCTCGATAAGAGCGGCCAGGTGATCTCTAACTTCGGCAATGGGGTGCGCCGCAATGTGACTTCCCTGGGCGCCTTGCTGGCCGGCGCGTTCTCTTCCTCTCGCCAGGTGGCCGAACTCCTCGGTGAAAAGGATTTCCGTACGATCTTCCAGCAGGGCATGCACGAAAATATCTATACTACCCTGGTCGAAGAGCAGTGGCTGCTGGTGATCGTCTTCGATAAACTGACCCATATTGGCCTGGTGAAGGTCTTGTCCAAAAAAGCTACCGATGAGCTGGTGCGCGTGCTCGCGCGCGTCAAGGCCGATACGTCTCGCCGAAAGACGTCGGTCATTAATGTGGAATTCCGTTCCTCTGTCGAGGATACCATCGATTTGCTTTTCCGCGATTAGGGCCTGCTTCCGAGGTAACTGGTTTCTATGGCTCTTATCAATATCGCTACTCACGAGATCCATTGCAAAATTGTTTACTACGGCATTGGATATTGTGGGAAGACTACCAATCTGCAGTACGTGTATAAGAGCATTAACCCCGCTATCCGCGGCGAGATGCTCTCTATCGCGACTGAGACTGAGCGCACGCTCTTTTTCGATTTCCTCCCCCTCGACCTCGGTACTGTGCATGGTTTCCGCACTCGTTTCCATTTGTATACGGTGCCCGGGCAGATTCTCTACGAGCGCACTCGCCTGGCTGTCCTCAATGGTGCCGATGGGATCGTCTTTGTGGTCGATTCTCAGGCGGAAAAGTTTGAGGAGAACGTCCAGAGCATCGCCGAGCTGGAGATGTATATGCGTCGCCTCGGCAAGGATCTCGGCCATTTCCCCTTTGTGATGCAGTGGAATAAGCGTGATCTCCCCTCGGCTTTGCCTGTCCACGTGCTCGACCGCTACCTGAATCGTCGGCGGGTGCCAGCTTTCGAGGCGGTGGCTTCCAGTGGCATCGGGGTCTTCGCGACCCTGCGCGCTATTAGTAAGAGTGTGATCGCGCAGCTCTAGCCTCGCTTGAGTAGGCGGCTGGGCTGCCTGCTCTTCCTTTGGCTGACTCCGGCCAGGTGCAGGCGGTTGAGGCCGTGACCAGGATCGGGCGCGTAATTTCATCTTCTGGTGGCCTTGTGGCGTTATGGGTGAAACGGAGGATGCTGCGCTGGGGTGGGTGGAATAGGATGAGGTGAGTGGCTCCAGGCAACGAGTGGTCTGCTCAGTGGCTGCTTGCTGTGCTCCTGCCTGATCAGGCTTGTTCAAGATGCGCATCTATGGCTGTGACTTCACCAGTGCTCCCTGCCGTCGTAAGCCGATAGTGGTGGCTGTTGGCCAGCTAGAGGGCAGGCGCCTGACCATCCTGGGCCTGGAAGACTGCTCCGACTGGGCTGCCTTCGAAACCTATCTGCGTCTCCCTGGCCCCTGGCTGGCGGCTCTGGATCTCCCCTTTGGTCTACCCGCCGCGGTTGTGAACGCGCTCGGCTGGCCAGCAACCTGGGCAGACTACGTGTCGCTCGTAGCTCGGCTGGAATTACCCGCCTTTCTGGCACTGCTCCAGCGCTATAGCGCCGGACAACCACCAGGTCAGAAGCTGCCACGCCGACCTACCGATGTTCTGGCTCAGGCGTGCAGTCCCCTGATGCGCCAACGCGTGCCTCTGGCCCGCATGTTCTGGCAGGGGGCGCCGCGTCTGCTGGCCAGCGGCGCCTGTCTTCTGCCCTGCCATCCGACGGAGGCCGAGCGCTTTATCCTGGAAGGCTATCCCGCCCTGGTAGCGCGACGCTGGCTGAAGCGCCAGCCCTACAAAGGAGAGGGCCGAGAGCGGAACACCGCCGTCCGTCGTCAGGCGCGAGTCCGTCTGTTGACGGCTCTGATGTCTCCCGAATTGACTCAGAGCTATGGTCTGACGCTCGTCCTCCCGGCAATCTGCCAGTCCGCCTGCCTAGATGATGCGCGTGGTGATCGTCTTGATGCCCTGCTCTGCGCTGTCCAGGCTGCCTGGGCAGCGCAGGCCAGCGGGGACGTGAGCGCTCTCGCTCCCCAACAGCTCCGAGAGCGTCTAAGGGCGCTTCTGCCCGCCGGCTGCAATCCCGATGAGGGCTGGATCTACGACCCCGCGCTTGTCGCCAGTGCTCACGTCAGCGGATCGCTTCCCTCGCAGCCAAGTTGTAGCCCCGCTTCACAGCAGCACACTGATGATCCCGGCCAGGGTCACAATGACGCCAATGATTGCTGTCAAGGAAGGGATCTCATGCAGCCAGAGAATGCCGAGCAAAATGCCTCCAGTCACCTCCTGGGTGGCGATCAGATTGGCATAAGTGGCGTGCAGCGTCCGTAGCGAGGCGTTGTAGAGCGTATGCCCCAAGCCGAGGGGCAAGACGCCCAAGGCAATCACTGCCCCCAGGGCTGGCAGTGGATAAGCATGGCGAAAGGCGAAGTAGAGCATTACTGGCAGCAGCCAAAGCGCTGCCAGGCCATAGACATAGAAGGTATAGCGGAAAAGCGGATGCCGATCTCGTTCGCCGCGCCCGGCGATCGAATAGATCCCGTAGCAGAGAGCCGAGAGCAGGGCCAGGCTATCTCCCAGGATCATGCAATGTCCTTCTTGAGGCTGGCAAGCGGTGTAGTGCGGCTCAAAACCGGCCATGAAGGCTACCCCGATTACTGCCACCACAATGCCGATGTATTTGCGCTTTGGCAGGGCCTCGTGCAGTACCAGGGCGGAGAAGAGCGTCACGAAAATCGGCGAGGTGTAGACGATGGCCAGGGAATGAGCGATAGTCGTAAAGCTCAGAGAGGCGATGTAAAAAATAAAGTGCAGAGCTGTCACCAGCCCATAGAGCAGGAAGCGCGGCAAATCCCGGGGACTCAGCAACAGTGACTGGCGTGTCACCAATCCCAATAGTAACACGAGCAGGGCTGCAATCGCCAGGCGCCAGAAAGCGATTTCAACAGAAGTAAAAGGGGTAGCAAGGCGAATAAAGACGGGACTTGTTGAAAAAAAGAAAACCGCTATACAGGCATAGAACAGACCCTGCCAGGAACGGCGTTCTGTACCGACGCCAGTGGGAACAGCGGCATCGGCATCGATCTCTTGGGGGGAATGGGACTGCATCATGCTCCTCCTAGCGTGGTCCACACCCGGTCAGTCAGGCGGCGTGGAGTGAGGCAGTATCTTCCACGGGGCTGAACGAGTGGGTGAGTGGGGACAAACAATCTGACCGACTGCAGGCAGCCCAGACCGCTTGCAGTCTGTTGACGGTTTGTTTACTGTCTGTTTGTCTAGCTGCCTGTTGCTCGCCAGGCCCATCGGCCATTCTTCAGGACTGAG
This sequence comes from Thermogemmatispora sp., assembly GCF_019683635.1. Lineage (GTDB taxonomy): Bacteria > Chloroflexota > Ktedonobacteria > Ktedonobacterales > Ktedonobacteraceae > Thermogemmatispora. Next base: position 10,041 of record NZ_JADGIA010000016.1, read on the forward strand.
CTGAGCGAGGCCTGGCAGCGGCTGGAACGGCTCGACCCTCTGCCAGCGCTCGCTCATGCGCTGTCGGTACTCTGAACATGCCAGAGCCGCTGACTCGACTCCAACCGTGCCCTGAGAAGCTAGGGACGGAGGGTAGCAATCAGACGCTTTGGATAGAAGAGGAGGTCGATCCCATCGATGGGGTTGCGTACCAGCACATCGGCGGCTTGCAAAGCCTCACGCGCCACTCCTTCGGGTCCCAGGACCGCCACGCCGATGGCTGCCCGGCGCAGCATTCCGGCATCGTTGACACCGTTACCGAAGGCGATCACATTGGCTGGACCTAGCTCCTCAACATAACGCGTCTTCTCCTCGCCCGTATCGATCACATGCAGCGGCAGGCCCAGGCTGCGCTCCAGGGCAGCGACCTGACCGTGTGTCGCCGCTGTCAGCAGGTGGATAGAGAGGAAGCTGGCCAGACGCTTCAAGCGGCTCACAGCCTCGGGCCAGGGCTTTCCATCGAAGGCCAAAGTACCGTTGATATCAAAGACAGCATGCTTCAGTTCTATAGTCTCTCTTTGTGGAATCTCGATCCTGATCATTTCTGTCAACTAATAAGCATCATACGCTCGGAGAATGATGAGCTGGCCGCTGCCAGCTTTGTCCCCCAGCTAGCGCAGCAACAAAGCCAGCCACGGGGTAGAACTGACGCGGCAGCCAACTGAACCAACCGGCAGGCTCAAGGGAGAGCAGTCCAGGCTCGTCCCATCTTGCCATCAACAGACCAGCACCGCCCACCCAGGCGGTGCGCTCTTTTTCTGGCCTTGTAGATCCCTCCCCCTTCCCACGCTAATCCCCGCTGGTATCGTTGCACCACACCATCAGAGGCGCCTCCATCATCCCTGGCAATTAGGCAGTGGGCCGGCTCCGGTGGACAGCAGATAACTCCCTCCAGCGATCTGGCTGAACAGGCGGGAGAGGTAGTCAGCCTGCTGACCGCTGAGGTCACTGACGCCGGCTTCTCTATCTGACCGCCCGATGGATGCAGCTGGCGGCATCGGCCAGACAAGCCTACTCAGATGCCTCTCTCTGCCTGCAAGGCAGACCATCCAGTAAGAATAAGAAGCAGAAGGGCTGGCAGCCCTTCTTGCCCAGGGAGGCAGAGCGAGGGACAGACGCATTCACCTCTCACAGCCGCTCCCAGCTTATGACCCTATCTCGGCAAATGGCCCCTCACGGCGGGCGACCATCTCCAGCAGTGCTTGTAAGCCCTCCCGAGCACCGCGACGCTGGGTCGCACTCAAATTCGTAGCTGCCTGAAACTCATCCTCGTCCAGCACCTGCACCCTCCCCTGACGGTCAACCCAGACGTCGAGAAAAAGATCGACCTGCTCAATACGATCGTCCTGAATCACCGCTGGCTCGGCGATGTTGCAATACCAACCCTTGCGCTTGCCATCCTTCCCCGCAATGGCGAAGATGTTGAACCAGCGGTCAGTATAATAATACTCTGTAAAGCAGTCGCCCGTTTCGAAGCGCGCGTAGCCAAGATCGCGATCGGGCCAGGTCCAGAAGGCGCGGATGATGCAGGTACGCGAGGTAGCAGCGAGCACTTCACCCTGATAGGAGAAGAGCCTCTCACCTTGCGGATTTTTCTTAATAACGGTGATCATCGTATGCGCTCCCCGCGGCAATCCCACACGGGCCGGATCACGGCCTGCATGACTCATCCGTCCTGGGAGAAGGGTAGCAGCAAGAGTCTGCCTTGTCAAGTGGCGAGAGCCACAGGAGAAAGCCGTCGGAACGCAATGGAGAGCACTCAAATGGCAGAAGATCCTATTCCCATCGGAAAGGTGAGCATGCTGATGAGATTGAACAGCAGTGACCAGAGAAGCAAGGCGCTGGCGTTCTGGCCCGGCTCCGCTTTCCTGGTCAAGAAGCGCGCATTAAGCCAGCGCCTGAACTGTCTTGCTCCACTCGCTTGCTATGCTATACTAACAGCGTATGCTGAGTCTTGATTTACTGCGCCAGCATCCCGATCTAGTACGGAAAGGACTCCAGAAACGCCAGATCTCTGTTGCCCTGGAGGAGATCGTGCGCCTCGCCGAGCAGCGCGATGGCCTTGCCAGGCGCTGCGAGGGACTCTATGGATCGCTCAAGAATCTGCGAGAGCAATGCCGGACAGCTCCAGCCAGCCGACGTGCCGGGCTTGAACAGCAAATCACAAGCATCGAGGAGGAAATTCGAGCGCTGGAATTGCAGATCGCTGATCTGGAGACGCGCCTGCGCCTGTCGCTCTTGCCATTGCCCAATTTGCCCCATTCTGATGTCCCCACCGGCTTCTTGCGTTCGGCCAATCGCGAGCTGCGCCGCTGGGGCGTCCCCATGAGCTTCTATTTTCCTCCGCACTCATATCGCGAGCTGGGTAGTAAGCTGGGCATAATCGACAACGTCGCTGGCAGCCGCCTGAGCGGTAGTCAGTTTATGGTCGTAAGCGGCTCGGGGGCCAGGCTGCTGCGGGCGCTGGTAACCTTTGCCCTCGACTTCTTCACGCACGAGTGGGACTACAGAGAGATCCAGCTGCCCCTTCTGATGAAATACGGTGCCCTGCTGGCCGCCGGACAGTTTCCACCCCTGGAGACCCAGAGCTATAGCTGTCAGGCCGATGAACTCTATCTGAACCCCGGAGGCGCAACATCCCTGGTGAATCTGTACAGCGATATGGTGCTTACTGCCGAGACTATGCCCGTGCGCCTGGTCACCTGGACCCCGGTCTTTCACCGCGATGGTGGCTCGGCCTCGCTTCCTCCAAGTGCGGCTCGCCTGTCCTGGCACCAGCTCAGCGAGGTACAACTGCTATGGTTGATTGCCCCGCACGAATCATACACAGTCTTGCAAACACTGTTGTTTCAAATTGAAACACTGTTGCAGCGTCTGGAGCTGGCCTATCGAGTCGTCATGCTCTGTAGCGGCCTGTTGCCCTTCGCTGCAGCGATGACCCTGACTATTGAAGCCTGGCTACCAGCCCAACGCCGCTTTCTCCCTCTGGCCTCCGTAAGCAATTATGAAAGCTTTCAGACACGCCGCGCCAACATCCGCTATCGAACCCCCAGTGGACAAATCGACTATCCCCACAGTCTAGGCGCCTGTGCCCTGAGCATTGAGCAGACGTTGGCCACCATTCTGGAGGTCTACCAGCAGGCAGATGGCAGTGTGGTAGTGCCCAAGGTGCTCCGCCCCCTGATGGGCCTCTCCTTACTCACTCCACACTGAACGCTATTCTAACAAATGTTTGTTCTCGCCATGACAAAGTGTCCACGATGTTGCCAATCCTTGTTGTGCAATGCATAAGACAATGACCCAAATGGTATGCTCGTAGCGGCCCGAACCTTCCAAATTGAAACCGGTTGTGGTAAACTATCTAGCGGAGGGGTGGCAGAGCGGTCGAATGCAGCCGTCTTGAAAACGGCCGGGCGATGAGCCCCGGGGGTTCGAATCCCCCCCCCTCCGCCCTGCGTTGATAGATAGCGGCTGGCCTGTGTCCATAGCCCGGGGGGTGCTGTGGGGACAGCGCGATTTTGTGTTTATGCGGCTGTGGCCCGTGGATGGATAGGGTCATACTCACGCTATCGAACAAGGTCGTTTGATGCCAACGCTGCTCAACGTTGTTGAATTTGACTCGGGTCGTATTCTGTTTGTAGATATTGCTGATGTCTCTCACGCATGCCGTGCTTGCTAGAGGCGAGAATTGCACTTAGATATACACGCATGCACGCACACGCGCAGCAGGGGCATTGCGACAGGCGGTGAATTGCTGTGTCTACGGTGAGTTTTGCGACGACATTAGATCGGGTCAATCTGGCTGATCTCTTGCGGCGCCTGGAGGCCCATGAGAAGAGCGGGGTGCTGATCGTAAAGCAAGGTGCTCTCTGGGTGGAGCTATATTTTAGCCAGGGGCGCTTGCTCTGTATCGGCCCAGTGCGCGCTCAGCTGACGCTGGGCGACCGCCTGGTACAGGCTGGTGTGATCTCCCAGGCTGCTCTCTCCAGCGCGATGACAGTTCTGCGGGAACGCGGTGAGGAGCCTGGCGAGACTCGCATCGCTCTGATCCTGATGGAGCTGGGCTATGCGACGCGCGAGCAGTTGCGTGCCTGGGCCGCGCGCGAAGCCTCTCGCGTGCTTGAGGTCCTCCTCTCGTGGCGTTCAGGTGAGGTGTATTTCGAAGAGGGGCGCACACCTCCTCCGTCTCGCTTGCTGGTCTCTCTCTCCCCTTCCGCTCTCTTGCCTGCCTCGCCCGCTCACTCTGCCCCTGCGCCGTCGTTGCAGCTTGCCCAGAACCAGGGGTCGTCTTCCGGGTCCGAACCGGTGCCCGCGCCTGCTGCCGCTTACCCTGGTTCGCTGCCTCCCTCTCAGGTGCCCTATGAGCAGCCGTTGCTATCACAACCTCTCCCTCCTTTGTCACAGTCCCAGCCGCCTCAACTAGCCGCCCAGGGGCCGGGGCAGATCTCCCAGCAGCTTGCCCCGACTCCTCAGCCGCGTGTAACTCAGGCGCTGCCTGAGACGGGCGCTGCTCCTCAGCGCCAGGAGCGGGCTCGCCTCGATCTCAGTTCGCTCTTTGACCCCGATGCCCTGGCCCGCCTCTCGGCGGTCGCTTCTGACGCTTCCTCTTCGACTGCACCGGCCAATGCCGCAGAAATGGCCTCTGCCCAGCGACAGCCTGCTGGGCAACAGCAGGCTGCCCCAACCTCCGGGGCCTTGGCTAACCTGCCGGCCCCTCGCCCCATTATGACGCCCTATACGCCGCGGCGCGTTGATGTCTCTTTTATCCATCCCGAGGTCAAGCTGATCCCGCCTGATCTGCAGGCCCTGCGCTCTGGCAGCGTAGAGATTCCGCTGACCCCCGATGAGTGGCGCGTCTTTGGCTGTATTACTGGAGAGACAACGCCGCTGCAGATCGCTCAGCGTCTGGGGATGCCGCTAGAGCAGGTCTATGTCGTGATCGGAGAGTTGATGGCGCTGGGCCTGATCCAGCATCCTTACAGTATGCAGCCGCAGTATCCTGTCCAGGAGTTTTCTCCTGCTGCCCTGCCTCCAATGGCTGATCCCTATGCCGCGCAGTCGCAAATGTCAGGCTCGTCGCCTTGGATGCCAGCCCAGGCGCAGGCGTGGTCAGCTCCGCCTCAGACTCCCCAGGTCACAGGTGCGTTTGCTCCCACTGCCCCCGCGGTCCCCCAGTCGCCGATCTATGTGGAGACTGAATCGCAGTGGGGCAACGGCGGCAATGGCGCCCGCTTCATCGTGGGTCGTGGTTGGGGCGTCCAGCCGACACGACCGCTCTCGCCTGGTAGTCCCGCCCAGCCTCCATATCCTGCCTCGGTGCCCGTTGGAGGCTCCCAGCCCGGCAGATAGCCCGGCTGCATGCAGGTGAGCATGGTGCCGCTGACAGAGGAGACCTCACCAGTAGGGAGGCCGCTCCTGCTCGCCTGGTCATGGCAATTCCATAGGCCGCTGGCTCCCGGACAAGCCGAAATGGCGGCCTCCTGGTGGACTGAATTGGAATGGAAGGGTGGGGGACGATGTCGCAGGGTTCAGGACCTCATTATGGCTCTCAGCCCGCTGCAAGCTCGTCTAAGGCACATGAGGATGAGGCACTGCTGATCGAGTTGGAGCGCTTCGGGCTGGTCATTGGACGTAGCCAGTCAATGCGCCACATCGCGACGCTCATTCGCCAGGTGGCAGCTTTTCCAACCACGACAGTCCTGCTGCAGGGGGAGAGCGGCACTGGTAAAGAGGTCATCGCTTACGCTATCCATGCCCTCAGCGGCGGTTCCGCGCGCCAGTTTGTGGCCATTAATTGTGCGGCCATTCCCGAAACCTTGTTAGAGACAGAGCTGTTCGGCGTGGAGGCTGGGGCCTACACCGATGCTCGGGTGACGCGCGACGGCTACCTGGCGCGGGCCGATGGCGGCACGCTCTTTCTTGATGAGATCGCTTCGATGCCCCTGATGCTCCAATCCAAGCTCTTGCGCTTCTTAGAAACGCGCTCCTTCCGTCGCGTTGGTGGCACCACTGAGATTCAGGTCCGCCTGCGCGTGATCTCAGCCTCGAATGTCGATCTGGCAACGGCAGTCGCCCGGAAGGAGTTCCGTGAGGATCTCTTCTATCGCCTAAAGGTCTTCACCATTCATATTCCCCCTCTGCGCGAACATCCTGAAGATATCGCCCCGCTGGTTGAGTACTTTTTACGTCAGCAGCTGGGGGAAGAAGGCCGAGCGCTCCGCCTCAGTCCCGAGGCTCTGGCCCTATTGGAACGCTACAGCTGGCCTGGTAATGTGCGCGAGCTACGCAGTGTCGTCCAGCATGGCCAGATTATGTGTGAAGGCGATGAGATCCGCGTTGAGCATCTCCCAGCCTATTTGCAGTCTGCCTGCAGCAGTGCTCTCCAGCGCTTGCAGGAACTCAAAGAGCAGCTCCATCTCCCTCCCGAAGGGATTAATTTAGAGGAGTTTCTCGCTGAGATCGAGCAGCGTTTTATCTGTGAGGCCCTGGAACGCTGTAACTATAACCAGGTGCGAGCGGCAGCCCTGCTGGGCCTCTCGCGCGACCGGTTGCGCTATCGCCTGGCCCGAGTTGGCACCGGGAGAGGACGGCAGCGCCGTTAGAGCACGAATGTCCCACGGACAGGCCCATGCCCCGCCGACCGCATAGCGTTCTCTCGATGGCGGCTGCCGTCAGCTCAGTTATTCCTCCGGCCAATCGAGCATGAGGGCTTGGGCCGTCTCTCCTGGCTTGAGAATCTTGCCCCCTTCCGGGACGATCACCAGGGCGTTGGCGTTTAGCAGCGAGGTGGTAATATGTGATCCCTGGTGACCGGTGGTCCGTGCTACAAAGCGGCCCTGCTCCCGGCGTACATGAGCACGTACGTAATGACGGCGTGGCGTGCGCTCGCTGACGCCGTCCTCGACCGTGACCTCTACCTGGGGACGGTGCAGGCGGCGATGCCCCAGCAGCTTGCGGATCAGAGGCCGCCCAAACAGCTCGAAAGTCACAGCGGCTGAGACGGGATTGCCTGGCAGCCCTAGCAGCGGGACCTGTCCAATGCGCCCAAAAGCCAGCGGCTTGCCAGGACGCATGTTGATTTGCCAGAAGTCGATGACCCCCTGCTCATTCATGATGCGCTTGACCAGGTCGAACTCACCAACGGAGACGCCTCCCGAGGTAATGATGAGGTCGTGTTGCATGGCCTGACTGAAGACCTGGCGCAGGCTCTCCTCGGTATCGCGTGCCACTCCCAGGCGCTGAGGCTCGGCCCCGGCGCGGCGCACTGCCGCCTCCAGCAGATAACCGTTGCTGTTGCGAATCTTGCCCGGTTGCAACGGCTCCCCCACGTCGATAATCTCGTCTCCTGTGCTGACAATCGCGACGCGCGGGCGACGAATAACCTTCACACGGGCCTGTCCCACAGTGGCCAGGACACCGATCTCCCACGGGCCGATCTCACTTCCCTGGCTCAGCACGCGCTGCCCGCGGCGGATGTCTTCACCAGCAGCGCGAATATTATTCCCCGGCGCTACTTCCTGGAGGATCTCGACCCAGCTGCTATCGCTGGGATCGCTGCGCGTCAGCTCGATCTGGATCACAGCATCGGCCCCGCGTGGTACCGGAGCACCAGTCATGATGCGCATGGCGGTGCCTGGCTCGATAGCCTGCTCTGCCACATAGCCCGCGGCGATCGTCCCGATGACGCGCAGACGGGCAGGACGACCATTCTCCATGCGCGTGTCTACGCTGCGCAGAGCGTAGCCGTCCATTGCCGAATTGGCGAAGGGCGGAAGATCCTCCTGGGCAATAATATCCTCAGCGAGGACCAGTCCCGCGGCTTCCGCCAGCGCGACGGTTATAGCTGGCAGCGGTTGAATCGCGGCCAGCATACGTTCCTGCGCTTCCTCTACACTGATCATAGGCCCTCTTCCTTTGCTCTGTCTTGGCTCACGCCTGCCAGGGTGGAGGAATGTGGCAGGGCGAGCGGAAAGAACAGTACGGCCAGCCAAAAGCAAAGAGCCTGGCAAACCAGAAACAGAGGCAGGTCTGCCAGGCTCTTCCCACGATTGCGCTGATACCTCGTACGGGATTCGAACCCGTGATCTCCGCCTTGAAAGAGCGGCGTCCTAGTCCGCTAGACGAACGAGGCCCACTGACTGCTGCGCGCCAGCGTCTGGTAAAGCGCTGAGATGCTATCGCGCCTGCGTCATCTGGATTGTACTGTATCTGGCTCGTTTTGTCAAGCGGCTTTTGACGACAGCCTCCTCCGAGCTGCTTAAGACTGACGAGCGCCGACCGCTGACCAGTGCCATTGCTGAGGGCAGGTATAGTCGAGAACCGCAACGTTGCCAGGCTCTGCGATGGCCACCACAACGAACTGGGGAACGCTCGATTCCTGCAGCTGATTCGCTTGATCGGGGAGCTGGACGCTAATGCCATCCAGCTCATGAATATGTGAGATGGTTGCCTCGACGGTGGCCAGCTGGCGCAGAATAACGGTAACACTGAAACTGAGGCTGTGGTCAGAAGCATCGATGGCCACAAAATGCGGAATAATTGTATCCTGTGCCTTACGAAAAGGATCTTGAAAGGTAAAGTCTGTCTTGTAGGGATTGTCAGGGGTGGCGCGCAGATAGGCATAAGCTTCGGCACAAAGATGATACTTGTAGGCACTGTTAGGACTGCGTACCAGTTGGACGTGCGGAGATGGCTGGTGCCTAGACGCAAGGCTGGGGCCTAGCTGGTGGATCAGGACCAGCACACCCACCAGTAGGAGCGCCGCCGCGAGTGGTACGAGCAGAAGCCCCAACTGCCAACGCTGCTTCATGGCTTCTCTCCCCTTCCAGGAACTGGATGGAAAACTGGCTTTGCCTGCCTGACGCCTCCATTCCTGGCAAGGGAGAGACGCTTCTTTTCAGCAGGGGCCAACAACCCTCTTCCGGCGGCGAAACTGGCGCTCACCTTGCCAGTCAGTCAGGAGCCTCCGCTTGGCTAGAGGCTGACTGCTGTCTCTCCTTCTCAGCGGCTCCTGCGGTCAGATACAGAGATATGTATCTATCTAGCGACCAGCCCGAGAAGAGCGCGGGCGTGAGCGAGCAAGCGTTGTGGACGGAGCGGAAGAGGGGGGCTGAGGTGCGCCTGCCTCCATCTCTGGCTCCGGTTCCAGCCACCTGGCCAGGCTGATCAGGAAAGCGATCAGGATCAAGACATGAAGAACGGTACACCAGAGACAAATGGCATGCAGGCGGACTAGCTCGACGTAGACCAGGTAGAGCACAGTGACCATACCGGCCAGCGACCAGAGGAACTGAGCGGGGCGAAGCCAGGCAGGCTCTGTAGGACGCAGCAAGCTCACCAATGCCAGCCCAGCCAGGATCAGGCACCAGCCCAGGCCAGGCAGCGAGATAGGAAGCGTTGTCCCGGGCAGCACCGCGTAGCTGCTGCTGAGCACATGTGCGCAGTCAATGGCACCTGAAGCAGGGCAGACCAGCGGCGCATCTTGATAATGCACGATAGTCAGGTAGATTGCATCCCCCATGCCTACCAGTGCGAGCAGAAGAACCAGGAGCTGCAAGCCTGAACGTCGTAGTAACAGTTCCATCAAGTCAGACTCTTCGATACAAAATCGGTGACAACAGCACTCTCTGTAGAGAGGATACTGCGCGCTTCCCCCTCTGTCAAGGGTCAATCAAGTGCTACAATGGAGACGGCCTTTCGCGGCCCTGGCTGTGAGGGCGCTGCTTGATATGAAGGAGACTGAGATGGGACAGCGCATTGTCCAGGTCGATGCTTTTACTGATCGTCCTTTTGCCGGTAATCCGGCGGCAGTTTGCTTGTTAGCAGAGCCGCGTGACGAGCGCTGGATGCAGCTCGTCGCGCGCGAGATGAATCTCTCGGAAACGGCTTTCCTACTCCCAGAAGGAGATGGCTATCGCCTGCGCTGGTTCACGCCGACAGTAGAAGTCGATCTCTGTGGCCATGCTACCCTGGCCAGTGCTCATATCCTCTGGGAAGAGGGGCTGTTGCGGCCAGATGATCTGGCTCGTTTCTATACGCGCAGCGGCCTGCTGACCGCTCGTTGTCTGGATAGCTGGATCGAGCTGGATTTCCCGGCGACGCCGGCCACAGCTACGACCCCGCCGCCGGGCTTGAGCGAAGCCCTGGGCGTGACACCGCTCCTGGTTGCCAGGAACCAGTTTGATTATCTGGTTGAGCTGGAGAGCGAGGAAGCGGTGCGTACTCTTCAGCCGGACCTGACTCGCCTGCTGACTATTCCCGCGCGTGGCTTCATCGTAACCAGCCGTGCCAGTGGCCAGGACTATGATTTCGTCTCGCGCTTCTTTGGACCCGCCGTCGGGGTTAACGAGGACCCAGTCACTGGTTCTGCTCACTGTACACTGGCGCCTTTCTGGTGTAGCCGCCTCGGACGTCCGGCTTTGACAGGTTACCAGGCTTCCGCTCGCGGCGGTCTGGTGCGCGTGCGTCTGGCGGGAGAGCGGGTCTTTCTCAGCGGCCAGGCGGTCACAGTGCTGCGCGCCGAGTGCTTTTTTTAAGGGAAGCCACCGGGGGTCTGCTCTCCCCTCTGGTCTGGGTAAGGAAGGGGGAGAGCGTTGAGCGTCGACTGCCCGGGCTAGCGGAAGACGTAGCCCACGCCGCGCACGGTCTGAATCAGCTTGGGGGAAGCCGGGTCCTCTTCTAATTTCTCGCGCAACCAGCGGATGTGAACGTCGACGGTGCGGGTGTCGCCGGCGTAGTCGTAACCCCAGACGTGGTGCAGGAGTTGATCGCGGGTCAGCACCGTTCCGCGATTGCGCACAAGATAGACCAGGAGATCGAATTGCTTCGGCTGCATTTCGATCTCCTGATCGCGACACCAGACCCGCCGCCCAGGCAAGTCGATGCGTACGGGGCCGGCGATCAGCTCCCGAGCACTGCGCCGCGACTGGGCAGCGGCCTCTTGGGTCATGCTGCCCCCTTCAGGAGGCGCCTGCGTAACGGGATAGGCGGCACGGCGCAATAAAGCTCGCACGCGCGCCAACAGTTCGCGGCGCCCGAAGGGTTTGGTCACATAATCGTCGGCCCCAACTTCAAGGCCCACAACTCTATCGATCTCTTCCCCTCGCGCTGTCAGAAGCATAATTGGAGTGGTAGCTGTTGCCGGCTCCCGTCGGAGCTGTCGGCAAACCTCCAATCCGTCAATCTCTGGCAGCATGATGTCTAGAATGATCAGCTGCGGTCGCTCGCGCCGCGCCAGCTCCAGGGCGGCTCTGCCGTCGAGGGCCGTGAGCACCTGGTAGCCCTCCTGCTCCAGGCTGTAGGCGATGGCCTCGACAAGCACCTCTTCGTCATCGACCACCAGTATCTTCTCGCGTTGACCTCTGATCATAGTGACGCTCTCATCCTTAACTGAAGCGCCCGCTAATGTAGTCCTCTGTCTCTCGCTGCCGCGGTCGCTTGAACAGCTCGGCGGTCGGCCCATATTCGATCAATCTGCCATTAAGGAAGAAACCGGTATATTGGGAAACGCGTGCAGCTTGTGACATATTATGGGTGACAATGACAATAGTGTATTCCTTGCTGATCGAGAGCAGCAGCTCCTCGATCTTGAGCGTTGCGATGGGGTCGAGCGCCGAGCATGGTTCATCAAGCAAAAGCACCTCGGGGCGCAGAGCCAGGGCACGGGCGATGCAGAGCCGCTGCTGCTGCCCGCCCGAGAGACCGAGAGCGGAAGCTTTCAGGCGGTCCTTGACCTCATCCCAGAGCGCTGCGGCTCGCAGACTGCGCTCGACCTCTTCCTGAATCTGCCGGCGCGGCTTCCTCTGGATGCGCAGGCCATAGGCGATGTTTTCAAAGATCGACTTTGGGAAAGGGTTGGGACGCTGAAAAACCATGCCAATGCGCTGACGGAGGCGGATGACATCGATGGCCGGATCATAGATATTCTCGCCGTCAAAGATCGCTTCTCCCTCGATGCGCGTCTCGGGAATAAGATCGTTCATGCGATTGAGTGTGCGCAGAAAGGTGGATTTCCCGCAGCCCGATGGCCCGATCAGGGCGGTAATCTGTCGCTGGCGAATCGGTAGCGAGATATCGAAAAGAACCTGGCGCATCCCGTAGTAGAAATTAAGGTGCCTGACATCAATCGCAACCCCGGCGTTCTGGTCCAGCGGCTGACCCGGCTCAGCAGCCCCGAGGGCATGGCTCAGCCGGAGATCGACAGGGGGCGTCTCGGATTGCTGACTGGCGAGACGCCCCTCCGTCGCTGGCAGCCGCGAGTATGGCCCACTCATATTGCTCTCCATTGCCTTTCCTCGCAGCCGCATCAGCTAGAGAAGCTGATACTCCTTATGAAGAGGAATAGCGGTATCTACGATCAGACGATTGTTCGTCACGATGAGACGAATGTAGCGCCCGGCGAGGGCTTTGCTGATAAAGTACGGGCGCCCTTCGTAGGAAATGTGACCGCTACGGGCCACTTTCCGTGAGAAGATGCTGACGCCCTCTGGGAAGGTGTTACCCGTGGTGCTCACCGTATTCGTGCTCTCTGCTGCGGTATCCTTCACGGTAATCCCCTCTCTTGTAGTTGAGTTATCTTGACTAACTCGACTAGCCGAAACGTCCACTGATGTAGTCTTCGGTCTCTTTCTTGCGCGGGTGAGTGAAGAGCTGTTGAGTCTCTCCCTCTTCGACAAGGTGGCCCTGCAAGAAGAAGGCCGTGCGGTCCGCGATGCGTGCGGCCTGCTGCATGTTATGGGTGACGACCACAATGGTGTACTGTCGCTTCAGATAGGTGATCAACTCCTCCACCTGGAGGGTGGAGATAGGATCAAGGGCCGAGCATGGCTCGTCCATGAGCAGAACCTCTGGCTCCAGGGCCAGGGCGCGGGCAATGCACAGACGTTGTTGTTGCCCGCCCGAGAGACTGATGGCCGGGCTATGCAGGCGGTCTTTGACCTCCTCCCACAGCGCGGCCTGCTGGAGACTGCGCTCGACCAGTTCCTTAAGCCTCGATCCACGCAGCCCCAGATTGAGCCGTGGCCCGATAGCCACGTTCTCGAAAATACTGCGTGTCGGCAGCGGATTGGGCTGTTGGAAGACCATGCCGATATGGCGCCTGACGTTCATGGGGCGAATGCCGCGCCCATAGATATCGAGGCCATTAGCGATCACCCTGCCCTCAACGCGGGCGCCGGGAATGGTCTCATGGAGACGGTTGAGGCAGCGCACGAGCGTCGATTTGCCGCAGCCGGATGGCCCGATCAGGGCGGTGACACTCAGTGGGGGCACCGTCAGGTTGATATCAAAGAGTGCCTGCTTACGTCCGTACCAGGCATTGAGCTGCTCGATGCTGAGCGACATCCCCATCGGCCTTAACACGCTCCTGTTTGTCTGCTCTACGGTTGCCTGATCCATTGGCGAACTCCCTTCTTGTCCTCCTACCGGCCTGAACCTTGCTGCTCATCGTTGTTTGAAGCCGCCTGTGGCCAGGCGCACGGCCAGGGAGGCGAGGAGGATCAGGACGATGAGCACGAAGGCGCCTGCGTAAGCTTGATTGACCTGTTGTTGGTAAGGGCTGAGCGTGAACTGGAAGATGCGCAGTGGCAGGGCATCCATCGGCTGGGTGACGTCGGTGTTCCAGAATGTTGTTCCGAAGGCGGTCATCAGCAGAGGCGCTGTCTCTCCAGCCACACGTGCCATGGCCAGCACCACGCCTGTGATGATCCCATTGCGCGCCGCGGGGAGCACTACTTGCAAGATGGTGCGTGCCTCCGTGGCTCCCAGCGCTAGTGAGGCCTCGCGTAGCTCGCGTGGTACCAGGCGTAGCACATCCTCCGAGGTACGCGTCACAATGGGAATCATGATCATGCCGAGGGCGAAACCGCCGGCTAGACCCGAGAAGGTTTGCATAGGGATGACGATCAGAACCCAGGCCAGCAGGCCAAAGATGATGGTTGGGATGCCGTTGAGGACGTCGACTAGAAAGCGCACTCCCTGGGCGAAGGGACCGCGCCCGAATTCGGCCAGGTAGATGCCAGTGAACAATCCCAGCGGTACGCCCATCAGCGAGGCCAGGGCGATCAGGATCAGACTACCCTGAAAGGCTTCTCCCATGCCGCCACCCGGCTCGCCGTTCGGGGTTGGGAGTTGCGTAAAGAAGTCGAGGTCGATGTAGCGTAGGCCCTGACTCAACACGTAGTAGAGTAGATAGATCAGTAGTCCGGCGGCGAAAAGAGCCGCCAGGGTGGTGGAAAGAACAACCAGGGCGTTCACCAGGCGCCGCCGTAGATTCAGGGAGGAGCGTGTGGTCAGGAATGGGTGAAGGTGGCTCTCCCCTGACTGCAGGGTTGAGGAAGGAGATGTTGGCATAGGCACGCTCATGGGCGCCCTCCTCTGCTTCCTTGGGCCTGGCGTTGGAGGCTGGCGATCAACCAGCGCGCCAGGATATTGGTGATCAGGGTAATGATGAAGAGGATGAGGCCGGCTTCGATAATGGCCGAGAGGAAGAGGCCGGGCGTCGCTTCGCCGAACTGGTTAGCGATGACGCTGGCCAGGGTATAGCCTGGTGTGAAAAGGCTAAGGCTTGGCTCATTGGCCTGGTTGCCGATGATCATGGTGACTGCCATCGTCTCGCCAAGGGCTCGCCCGAGAGCCAGAATGACACCGCCCAGGATGCCCACGCGCGCAAAGGGTAGCACAGCGTGACGAATGACTTCCCAGCGCGTGGCCCCGAGTGCGAGCAGGGCCTCACGTTGAGCGATGGGGGTCACTAGCATTACTTCGCGTGAGACTGAGATGATGAGGGGCAGGATCATCATTGTCAGGACGATACCGGCCCCAAGGTAGCCGACGCCCTCCGGTTGCCCTGTGAATAGCGGCAGGAAGCCCAAGTGTTGCTGGAGCCAGGGCTCGCCGGCGTTGTGCAGCCAGGGAGCAAGCACGAGGAAGCCCCAGAGGCCGTAGATGACGCTCGGGATGGCGGCCAGCAGGTCAATCAGAAAGGCCAGAATGAGCCGCAGCGGACGCGGACAGAAGTCGACCAGGAAGATGGAGGCTCCCAGGCCCAGCGGTACGGCGAAGATGAGGGCGAACGCTGAGGTCATCAGGGTGCCGAAGATGGCCGGCAGGACCCCGTAGACGTCATGCACTGGATCAAAGGCTTTGTTGGTCAGGAAGCTGAAGCCGAAACGTCTGATGGTGGGCAGTGAATTGCTGATGAGAATCCAGGCTGTGCCCGCAACTAGCCCGAGGACGATCAGAACGAATAGCAGGGTAATGCCGCGAAAGAACAGGTCCCCGGGTCGCTGAACTCGCAGCATCCGTTGCCAGCCTACCCACTGCTGGCGTGCTTTGCTAAGGCTGACTCTCTCCTGGCTCATGCATCCTCCCCTGGCTCTCTACTCCCTAGGTGATGAGGCAGGGGCTGATCTTTGTGAGATACAGCTCCCTGCCTGTGCTGTGCTTGCTTTGCTGGTCTTTTTCGTCAACTCGACGGTGGCTTTTCAGGAGCCGCTGTAGCAGGCGCTACTGCCGCAACGCATGGCCTTGATCTGGGCCTCGTCCTTGCTGACGATCGTGTCTGGCAAGGGCACATAGTTGAGCGGCTGTGCGTACTGCTGCCCGTCATGCACCATCCACCAGAGCAGCCGCGCCAGGGCCTGCCCCTTATCACTGTTGCTCTGGTTCTGGTAGACTACGACCCATGAGAAGCCGGTGATTGGATAGGCGTTGTCGCCGCTGCCGTTGACGATGTAGAAGCGCAGGTCCGCCGGGATGTTACTGAAGCTCTCGGCGTCGGCTTTGGCGCTGTCGAGCGAGGGCGCGACAAACTTGCCGGCGGCGTTCTGGAGCAGGGCGTAGGGGATGTTGTTGGCAAGAACGTAGGACAGCTCAACGTAGCCAATGCCGCCATCGGTATTCTTGACCTGCCCGGCGACGCCGGAGTTTCCTTTGGCTCCGACACCCGTGGGCCAGTTAACAGTGGTACCGGCTCCGACCTTGCTCTGCCAGTCTGAACTAACCGCCGAGAGGTAGTGCGTGAAGATGCTGGTGGTGCCGCTTCCGTCAGAGCGGTGGACGACGGTGATGTTCTTGTGGGGCAGGTTGATGCCGCTGTTGATGGCCTTGATCTGCGGGTCGTCCCAGGTGGTAATCTTGCCTTCGTAAATGGCGGCCAAAATCGGCCCCGTCAGCTTGAGCTGGCTGACTCCGCTGAGGTTATAGGAGATGGCCACCGCTCCAATGGTCACCGGAATGTGCAGAATTGGCCCGCTGGTGCTCTTGTTCAGCTGATCGTTGGTCATAGGTGCATCAGTGGCACCAAAATCGACAATATGCTGTAGCAGGTTATTAATACCAGCTCCACTACCTACCGCCTGATAGTTTACGTTGATACCACACTGGACTTTGGGATACTCCTGGAACATTTTTGAGAATAAAGGATTGTCAAACGTCGATCCAGCGCCCGTAAGCTGCTTGGTCGAAGGGCAGGTACTGCCGCTTCCTGTAGTCGTGCCTCCGCTGGAGCTGTTGCTGTTGCCGCAGGCTGCCAGTAGGGCCAGCAAGCCCAGCAACAGGAGGGCACCGAGATATCTCAGTCGCGGGCGCCCTCGGTGGCTGGTTGAAGGTGTGAATGGTGTCATAGCGCTGGTTTCCCCTCCTCAGTGACGCTGCCGTGGCGCGACGGCAACGGAAAATAGATAAGCTGGTCGGCGGACAGGCCGCGCTGCCGGCCTTAGCCAGGCCACTGTTCCGTTCGGGCGTGCCCTGGCTCTTTTCCGCACCACCCGAATTGTACAGTTATCGCTTTAATAGTCCTTTAACTGGGAGTTAAGGGCCTTTAAGCGGCGGTTAAAGTTTGCCGAAAGGATAGGAAGGCTCTGTTAAGGAGATAGGGGGTCACTCTGCCGGGAACCCCTGGAGTGGCTCCGCAGGAAAGCTCTTGCCGCGAGCGACGAGGAAAGAGTGCAAGAGGGCGCCCGCCGTGGGGACTATAGCGTTTGAGCGGAATGAAGCTGAGTGCTGACCGCCAATGCTCTCTTCCACGGCGGGCCTCTGATGAGGAAGGCTATACTGTTTAGATGTTCAGGCTGCGCTGTGACCAGGTACCTCCGACCAGGATAGGGCTACTGAGCCGCGGGAGCTGTCTGTTGAGGAAGGATGCGGCTCTATCGATGGCGATTGGCCCCTGCTCCTAGCCTGGGGTACTCGTTCCAGACGCAGATGGCTGCTCTCGCTGTCGGGGACCAGGAGAAGGTGGTCGCCCCTTCCGATCTCGCCTCGCAACAGCGCCTCACTGAGGCAGTCTTCCACCTCGTGACGCACAAGCCCTCGCAGAGGACGGGCCCCCTCGATGACGAGCTGCCGCTGACCGCGGATGAGCAGGTAATCGCGTGCGGCTGGGCTGATTTCCAGGTTGATGCCGAGTTGGGCCAGGCGTTGGCAGCTAGCGCCCAGCAATTGATCGACAATCTGGCCTAGATGCTCTCTCTTGAGGGGGTGGAAAGGAATAATGGCATCGAGCCGGTTGAGCAGCTCTGGCCGGAAGCTATGCTGAAGCTGAGCGAGGAGCTGCTTCCACCGGCGTATTGGCGGCAGCCCTCCCTGGGGCAGGCCGCTCCCGAAGCCGGGGAGGGCTGCTTGATCCGAAGAGGTGGGCAGATTGGTGGTGAGGATGATGATGGCCTCGCGGAAATCCACCAACCGGCCCTGGCCATCGCTCAGGTGCCCATCTTCCAGGACCTGCAGGAGCAGGTCAAACAAGGCCGGGTGGGCCTTTTCCAGGCCCTCGAAGAGAACAATACTGGCTGGTCGCTGGCGAAGGGCCTCGCTCAGGAGGCCAGACTCCTTGTAGCCCTGATAGCCCGGTGGGCTGCCGAGCAAGCGCTGTACCTGCTGGCGCTCCGTGAAGGCGGCCATATCCAGCGCAATTAAGGAGCGTTCGTCTCCTGTCAGGACCTCGGCCAGGGCCGTTGCCAAATGGCTCTTGCCGACGCCGCTAGGGCCAACGAAGAGAAATGAAGCCGCGGGTCGTCGCGGATCACGCAGGTTGCTGCGCGCGCGGCGCACGGCTCGGGCGACAGTAGTGATGGCCTCTTCCTGGCCGGCAACTCGTTGCTGGAGCAGGTGCTCAAGGGAAAGCAAATACTGAGCCTCTTCGCCTCCTGGGAAGGTCACCCGCAGTCCTGTCCACTGCGCTACCACCGCGGCCACAGCCTCCTCGTCAACGTGCGGGCGCGCGGCTGAAGTAGCTGAGTCCGAAGCTGCGATATCTGGCAACCTCTGCGTCAGCCACTCACTCTCGATGGCCAGGGCACGGCGCCGGAGCTGCTGCTCTTGTCGGCGCAGCTCTAGAGCCGTGGAGAAGTGCTGTTGAAGTATGGCGGCCTCTCTTTTCGCACGCAGGCTGGCTAACTCCTCGTGAAGCTGGCGCAGAGCTGGTGGCGGCAGGGCCTGGCGCAGGCGCAGCGTGGCGGCAGCTTCGTCGATCAGATCAATAGCCTTGTCGGGCTGGGCGCGTCCGGCAAGGTAGCGTCCTGAGAGGCGCACCGCCGCCTTCAATGCCTCGTCGCTGATGGTGACGCGATGGAAGGCTTCGTAGCGAGGGCGCAAGGCCCGCAGGATCTTCAGCGTCTCGATGGCATCCGGCTCGGCAATGAAGACGGGCTGGAAGCGCCTGGCTAATGCTGCGTCCTGCTCGAAGTGGCGGGTGTACTCCTCAAAGGTGGTGGCTCCGATGCATTGCAGGTGCCCGCGGGCCAGCAGAGGCTTGAGCAGGTTGGCCACGTTCGGGGCGCTGGCTGGCCCTCCAGCGCCGATGAGCATATGAATCTCATCGATAAAGAGGAGAATGTCGCTGGCACCTTTGATTTCCGCCACAATGCCCTGTACACGCTCCTCCAGGTCGCCGCGGTAGCGTGTACCGGCTATCAGCAGGCCGATGTCGAGGGCTACAACCCGTTTGTCTCGCAGACATTCTGGCACGCTGCCGGCGACAATGCGAGCGGCCAATCCCTCAACAATGGCCGTCTTGCCGCTACCAGCTGGCCCAAGAAGCAACGGGTTGTTTTTGGTATAGCGCAGCAGGATCTGGATGGTGCGCGTCAGTTCGACCTCGCGTCCGATCAGGGGGTCCAGGTGCCCCTCTAGTGCCGCCAGCGTCAGATCGTGGCTAACGCTGTTCAGTTCCGGGGTGCGCTCATAGCGCTCACGATAACTCGATTGGAGGTCACTGGCTGGGCTGACTGACAAGCCTGAAGGAAGATCAGGGGTGGAGCTGCCTTGCGCTCCTGACTCACTGGTCTGTGCAGACACGAAGCTGGCCTGGTCGGGCAGTGAGCCAGGTGTGGCCAGGGCCTGCAAGCGAGCACGTACACTGGCGCAGGTGACGCCGAAACCCTCTAGCAGACCCAGCAGTAAAGCGGCTTGGCGATCCTGGACGCTGAGGAGACCCAGGAGCAGATGCTCTGGCGCAATGGAAGGCGCTCCTAGTTTCCTGGCATGGAGAGCAGCGGCATGTAAAGCCGCCCGCGTCGCCGGAGAAAGTATCTGACGGGAGGCATGAGCACGCTTGCGCGGTCTGTCCAACGCCTCAATCATGTGGCGGAGCAGGGCAGGCCGCAGCATGAAGGAGGTCAGGAGTTGCCCGATGAGGGGATCGTTGAGGCGCAAGATGCCTAGCAGGAGTTGCTCATTGCCAATTAACCTGCGATGCCGTTTGCTGGCCTCTTCTCGTGCGTAGTGCAGGGCCAGACGAGCAGCAGGGGTATATGCTTCATACACATGTTTCATTGATCTGGCCTTGTTAACCATCTCCTACAAAAATAAGCTCACCAGGTAGAAGAGACCCACTGCTTCCTCTCCCGGGCCGCTGGTAGGGCGCTGAGGCGGCGGAAGGCAAGCAGGGGCCTGTGGACATCAATCAGCAATAATTGATATGGATACATACCTCTACAATATCTCTTGTCGGCAGGAGGAGCGTCAGTCATAAGGGGGAAAGTAATCCCATCCCCAGATACTGGTATGGCGGACGGGCCATGCTGGGCTGGATGGAGAGGGCGGGAGGAGAGCCAGACTGCTCTGACGTGAAGAAATAAAGGTCGCCTGCTCATAGGTGTGGGCGTCTGGCGTCCCTGGACTCTGTGCCGTGGATATGCTACGATTCTCTCGCAAACTTCATCCGAAGTTGCAGTTCAAGTAGCGTATTGGTCAATAAAGCAGAGCAGGGACAGCCTCGCCTGTCTCTGCTCTCTTCTTGCTCGCGGGCTGTGCCTCAAGCCAGCTCGCTCTGGCCTGCTGACTTTCCTTGTTCTGACTGAAGAATCGGAGGTCGTTCTCATATGAGTGAAGAGCAGCAACAGACGCGTGTGCCGGGACGCTACGGGCTGGATGAGATTGCCGCCAATCGCCTGGAAGCCTGGCCCAATCCGAACCCCGAGCGCGACTACGTCGTTCACCTGGAGATCCCCGAGTTTACCTGTCTCTGCCCGCGCTCGGGCTTCCCGGATTTCGCCACGATCGTCATCGATTATGTCCCTGATCGCTCGGTAGTTGAGCTGAAGAGCCTCAAGCTCTATATCAATGGCTATCGCGATCGACAGATCAGCCATGAGGCCGCCACCAATACCATTTTGAACGATCTGGTGACACTGCTTGGGCCGCGCTGGATGCGCGTAGCCGGGGATTTCAATGTGCGAGGCAATATTAAAACGATTATCTTCGCCGAGCATGTCGCTCCCAACTATAGCGGCCCCCGCCCTGAATATCGGCGTCACATGACAGGGAGTAGCCTGTAAGCGGCTCCGGCTCCGGCGCGAGAGGGACCCGACCAGTTGCCCACCTTCCCGGCTGACCGGTGAACTGCCGAGAGCGCCCGGCGGGCCGGGAAGAGGAGTGGGCAAGATAAAGCCTCTCTCGCCGACCAGAGCCCTGAGCTGATCCTGTCAGTGTTTGCTCAATCAGCGCGAGAGCAGAATAGGACTAAAATTCGTATTGTAATCGAATGTGTCGATCTTTTCATGCTTCTTGAGAAAATTAACGACAGCGTAAGTCAGTGGCGTCGCCACCACCTCGTAGCCGACCTTGAAAAGCCACTGCGTGAGCATTGCCGTCAGCAGCTCAGCGGGTGGAATCACACCCCAGAAGGCGATCGTAATAAAAATCAGCGTATCCAGCCCCTCCCCTACGAGCGTCGAGCCGATGGTCCGCGTCCAGAGCCAGCGCCCTTTCGTCAGAATCTTGAGCTTGGCCAGAACGAAAGAGTTGGCAAACTCGCCGCAGAGATAGGCTACAAAAGAGCCGAGCAGCAAGCGCGGCGTAAAGCCGAGAATAGCATTGTAGGCGGCCTGCTGCTTCCAGAAAGAAGCGGCGGGGGCCAGTCCTCCCACAAAAATAGCGATCACTGCCAGTAAATTGCAGGCGAAGCCAAGCCAGATAACACGCCGCGCAGCCGCATAGCCGTAGACTTCTGTCAAGACATCGCCGAACAGATAACTCAACGGAAAGACGATGATGCCCGCGGGCACGAGCAAGCCCGCCAGGGCGATGATCTTGACAGCGATAATATTAGCAGTAATCAAACAGGTGACAAATAAAGCTGCAATTGTCACGAACCAGAACGATACTCGCAATGCACTCATCCTTTCTTAGCGCTCACTCCACCGACACCTGTCTGTCCGTCTGCCTGTCTTCAGATCTTCACAGGCTGTGCGCGCCTGCGTAGAATATCAAGAGCAAACGCCAGCGCGAATATATCCCGGTGACTTCTGCTCTAGCAGGCAGGTGGCAGCCGGTGTCATCCATCGTTGGTGAGGTCACCCAACAAGCTGCGACCGCGAGCGCCCTGATCACATACCCGACTCACCTGATCAGGCCAGCATGAGGGTGAACAACTGGAAGGAGAAAGCAAGCATGGCTCGTCCCAAAGCGATCGCCGTTGTCAGTGGGGGGCTTGACAGCGTCACTCTGGCCCATCTACTCCATGCCCAAGGGTATCAGCTCCATCTGCTCTCTTTTGACTATGGCCAGCGTCATCGCAAAGAGCTGTTCTTTGCCGAGCGCTGCGCCCAGCGTCTAGAGGCGACTTTTTCTCTCCTCGATCTGCGCCAGCTTGGCCAGCACTTCAAAGGTTCGGCTCTGACCGATGAAAGCGTGGCCGTTCCTGACGGGCACTATGCTGCTGCGAACATGGCCATCACAGTCGTACCCAATCGGAATGCTATCATGCTCTCCATCGCCTATGGAATCGCCGTGGCCGAAGAGGCGGAAGTGGTCGCCTTTGCTGCTCACGCTGGAGATCACTTTATCTATCCTGACTGCCGCCCGGCCTTTATCGAGGCTTTTGGCGCGATGGAGCGTCTGGCTGTCGAAGGGCACGGGCACCCACGCCTGCATCTGGAAGCGCCCTTTGCCCACCTCAAAAAAGAGCAGATTGTCAGCCTCGGCGCGGCTCTCGGTGTCCCCTTCGTTGAAACCTGGAGCTGCTACAAGGGGGGCGAGAAACATTGCGGTACCTGCGGTACCTGTAACGAGCGCAAAGAAGCCTTCCAACTGGCTGGCATCCCTGATCCCACCGACTATCTCCAGTAACCTGGCCCTGGGTGAGGAAGAAGGAGGCTTCACCCAGGGCTTGCTTAGCAGGCGCAGCTCAGGTCAAGCGCGGGAACTGCCTCTTCGACGGCCTCCTCCTCAGGACTATACCCTGAGAAGGCTTGCGGATTCTCCAGGGCCTGGTAGATGATAGCCTCCACCTCCGCCAGGCTATTGACACGCACCAGGGCATTGCGGACATACTTGGCGCCTGGGAAATGGCCCAGGTACCAGCCCATGTGCTTGCGCAGCTCGACGAAATGATCCTCGCCCTTGAGTCGCGTATAGACGCGCGCGTGCTCCAGGGCCATCAGCAGGCGCTCCTCTCGGCTCGGATTGGGGGGAGGCAGGTCGGCCTCTGTTGGCTCAACACCTGCATTGAGCAGGCTCTTCATGCGCTCACGATCGCGGAAGATCCAAGGATTGCCCAGGGTGGCGCGCCCGATCAGCACCCCATGTACGCCCGTCTCGCGGATGCGCTTGGCCGCCTCGTAGAGCGAGTGGATGTCACCATTGCCGAGAATCAGGGTATCCGTCTGGCGCACGATCTCTGCGGCAGTAGCGATCGCCTCCCAGTTGGCCTCACCCTTGTAATGTTGCACCAGCGTCCGCCCGTGCAGCGAGATAGCAAACGGCTCGGTCTCTAGCAGATGCTGCACCCAGTCCTTAATAACGATTGAATCGTAGCCCAGGCGCGTCTTCACCGAGACCGGAATCAGACGTCGCTCGCTGCGCGGCTGGTCTCCCCACAGACGGATGCGCTCCTCATTCATCTGCCGGATGCGCTGGATGCGCTCCGGCTCCATTCCCAGATCCTCTAGCGTCTGGCCATTGGCCCAGTCGCGCACCCCGCGCTGGGTGGCACGGATGATCTCTTTCGCCAAGTCGGGCGTGCGGATCAGGGCCGCTCCGCCACCACGACTGGCCACGCTCTTGGCCGGGCAACCCATATTGATGTCGACGCCGTCGAAGCCCAGCTCGCAGACCACGTGAGCGGCGCGGTAGAAGGACTCCGGGTTATTGCCGAAGATCTGCGCGACCACGGGCCGCTCGGCGGGCGTGTAGAGAAAATCGCGAAAGATACGGTCACTGCCTCGCCACAGACCCTCGACGTTGGTAAACTCGGTAATCACAAGATCGGGCCGCCCATAGAGGCCATGCATGGTCCGGCATGGCGCGTCTGTTACTCCATCCATCGGGGCTAGCCCGACAATCGGTTGTGGTATCTTCTCCCAGAACGATGGGTACCTCGTCATATCTCCCTCTGGTGCCACCTTCCCCTAATGGGTTGGCTAGGTGCTGAATATCCAGGTACCAGGCACTGAGGACTGGATACCAGGCGCATGGCAGGGCAGCACCTGTCAAGCCCTTCTCTCTACCGACCTTATCATTGGGATTATAGCCTTGCTGCGCCCAATCTGGCAAGTCGGCCCTCTGTTTCTCTGGCCGTCTGGCACCCGGCGGCGGCCTTGGGATATAATGGGCCGCAGGAGCAGTGGCGCTCGTTGCCGCTTCGGAACAGCAGAGTCCCTTGCTCTGCTCATCCTGTCTGGATCTCCGGCTGCAGTAAAGGAGTCTACGCGCGATGAATTTCTACTTGACTGAAGAGCAGCAATTAATTCGCGACACCGCTAGACGCATCGCCAGGGAAGTCGTTGCGCCTCGCGCCCCCGAGCTTGATGATACCGGGATCTACCCCGAAGATATTTTCCAGGTCTATAAGGAAACCGGCCTGCTGGGCCTGGGCTTCCCCGAAGAATTAGGAGGCAGTGGCGCCGGCATCTTTGGGCTAGCGCTGGCGATAGAGGAGATTGCCAAGGCCGACAATGCCTGTGCCCTCATCCTTCTCCTGACGCGCCTCTCCACCAGCGCCATTCTCAAAGCGGGCACTGAGGAACAGAAGCGAAAATACTGTGCTGGAACAGCACGCGGAGAGTTGCGCGGCGCCTTCGGCCTGACCGAGCCAGGGGCCGGCTCCGACTCGGCCAATATTGCCACTCGCGCAGTAAGGAAGGGAGACGAATATATCCTTACCGGCACCAAATGCTATATCTCAGGTGCCAGCGTTGCCGATTTCTTCCTCGTTGCCGCCAAGACCGATCCCCAGGCTGGCTCTCGTGGCTTCAGCGTCTTCATCGTCGATCGTGACACACCCGGTTTCCGCGTTGGTAGAGAAGACCGTAAGATGGGCGTGCATGGGGTCCCTACCTGTGAGCTGATCTTTGAGGAGGCGCGGGTGCCAGCCCGCAACCTGGTAGGCCGTGAGAACGAGGGCTTCAAGCTCATCATGTGGAATCTCAATTCGGTGCGCCCTTGCGTTGCGGCGCGCGGTGTTGGCACTGCCGAAGGCGCTATTCAATATGCCGTTGACTACGCGCGTCAGCGTCAGACCTTCGGTCAGCCGCTGATCGAGCATCAGGCCATTCAAATGATGATTGCCGAGGTGGCGATGCGCATCGAAGCCTCACGCCTCCTTACCTACCAGGCTGCACTGCTGGTCGATGAAGGAAAAGCCGATCGTGAGCACGCACACTTTCTCTCGATGGCCAAGGCCTTTGCCACAGAGACCGCGGTTGAAGCTTGCGATAAAGCTCTCCAGATCATGGGGGGCCTGGGCTACATGCATGAGTCACTGACCGAGCGCTTCTATCGCGATGCGCGCCAGCTGACGATCGTTGAAGGGACAAGCCAGGTTCAGCGGCTGATCATCGCGCGCGCAGTCAAAGATAATCTGCTGAACTGGTACTAGGGGAACCAGCCACTTTCCCTCACAGCTCCGTAGCATCTACCCTGATCTCAGCGAGCTGGTTGCTGGCCTGGTCGTGGGTCGCCTGAGAGACAAAGGCTGCTGGTATCCCAGCCCAGCTCAGGTCAGGCCCTGGTAATAGGAAGAGACACATCCTGGCAGCGGCAGGCAAGAAAGAGTAGCGCCGGCTCCTCACCCGCATGGGTGAAGCCAGTTCTCTCTTGCCTGCTGTTACCTCCTTAGCCTGATCAGGCTGCTCTATCAGGCGGCTCGCGCCTGGGTGGCAAGCTGGCGCTGGATAAAAGCACCAATATGCTGGATAGCGCGGGTAGCCTCGGGCATCCAGGGGGCGCCGATTTGCCAGACATGCCACATGCCTTCCCAGACCTCCAGCTCTACGGCTACACCGGCCTGGCGTGCCCGCTCAGCGAAAGCGATCACATCGCTGAGCAGAATCTCATCGCTCCCTACCTGCAGAAACAATGGTGGCAGGCCGTGTAAATCAGCGTAGAGCGGGGAAAGCAACGGCTCCGTCGGATCGTGGTTCCCCACGTAGGCAGCGACCAGGGGGCCAACGGTCTCGACACGCAGAACTGGATCGCGCTCGGCATGGGTGCGCAGCGACTCGCCCTTGCCATCGAGGGCTGTCGCGGGCGATAGGCAGACCGCCGCAGCTGGCAGAGCTTCGCCAGCTGCTCGCAGGGCTAGCAGGGCCGCCAGGACAAGGTTGCCGCCGGCGGAATCGCCGACCAGAACAGCCTCTGAAGCCTGGCAATGCTCCCTGAGCAACCAGCGATAGGCAGTCAGCGTATCCTCAAGCGCTGCCGGAAAGGGATGTTCAGGGGCCAATCGATAGTCAATGACAAGGGCCTGCAGCTGCGCTGCTGCCGCAATGCGGGTTGCCAGGCCACGGTGGCTGCGCGGTGAACCCATAACAAAGGCCCCTCCATGAACGAACAAGACCGTACCGCGGCGGCGCTTTCCCGGTGGCAAGACCCACTCTGCTGGAACTCCACCTGCCGAAACCGGCTTGGCCACTGTGCCACAGGGAACCGAGAGAGAAAGAAACCAGTCCCCTTTCTCCATACTTGCTCGTAGCTGGGCGACGCTCACGTCTTCTCGATTGCTGAGCGAGCCAAGGCGCACAAGGTGACGAAACAGGACGCTTCGCAGGCTGGGCATAACGCGCTCTTTTCCAGAAGTCTTTCGCTTGTATCATAAGCCAGCCGACCACTTATTGGCAGGCCGGCTGGGAGGGGGCCAGAGCATTATCGGCTCCCTCGCTTTGATAGTCTACAATTCTCCACTGATGATTGCTATCCTCCTGCAGCGTTAGCGTCAGGCGATAGCTATGCTGGAGCTTGCTACGAGTGATCTCGTAGGTAGAAGTCCAGGTATTGTCCTGGATAACGGTTGTGCCCTCGACCTGCTTATAGTCCACCACAGTGCCAAAGCAGGCGTCGTAGCGTTGAGCTTGAGCAATAAAGTTGCTCTGGGAGCCTGGTTGGAGTGTCATCGGGGGACCAAGATAGTGATAGGCCTGAGCGTAATCCTGGGTCCCCAGAGCGGCAAGAAAGTTGCTGGCGGTGACTGCAGCATCCTTGCTGAGGCTCACGCCGATACCCAAATTGACGGCGGCGAAGGTTCCCATGAAGCCACAGATTCCGCAGATGACCAAGAAGGCCACAGCCAGCCACCACCAGTGCCATTTCCGTCTGCGAGGAGGCTCTGGCTCGACATCCACATCATCAGGAGGTGGCCAGGCGGCAGGTGATCGCGACGCTGCCGACCGACGGCGGTGGCGGCGGTGGTGACCATTGACCCCATCGGCCATCTCAAACTCAGCAAAATCCTCTTTGTTGCGCTCCTGAGACTCTTCATCCCAGTCCCTGCGTCCTGGCATGCGATCCTCCTGCCATGTGCTATTGCATCACGATAGCTCTATCCACATGTCTTGCTCTTTGGCTGCGTGCAGCAGGCCGCGCTGTGCTGTCACAGGCGACACCTGTTCCCGAGCTTACTCGCTTTCAACTCGCTTCTCTGTAATGACATTATGAATGGAGAACCACCTGAGAGGCAAGCCAGGCTGACCCGCTTGCAAGAAGCGAAGCAGGGAAAAGCGCCACCAACTTATCCCTGGGTGAGAATGACCCCGCTCAGGCGGGCGCGGGCGCGTTGGAGCTGCTCACTTGCCTTCTTCGTGGCCATCCGTGTACTGCGCCCCAGGACAACTATCAGGAAGGTCTGATCAACGCAAGCACCCAGCAGCGAAGCATCGGCGCCTTCCAGAGCGGGGGCTCCATGCACCACCAGCAAGCCAGGCTGGCCCTGGCCCTCCTCTAGAAAGCGGCGCAGACTCTGGAGCAGCTCGGGTAAACGAGCTGCATAAGGAGCCAGCCCGTGCGGCATCTCTCCTGTACCGCTGCTCAGCAGCCAGAGGTGAGGTATAAACGTTGGCAGCAGGTAGCGGCTCACCTGTTGTGGAGTCAAAGCCTGGTCCTGCAACAGCATATCCGAGAGACCCGGGCCCTGACTCAGACCAAAACGCTGGCTCAGTCCGGGGTGGCGCATATAGGCTTCAATCAACACCGTCGGCAGACCGCTTTGAGCCGAAGCGATGGCCAAATTAGCTGCCACTGTCGCCTGTTCCTCTGGATGAGACGGACTGGTCAACAGTAGCGCCAGAGAACGCTGCTGGCTCTCCCAGTTCAGGCGGATGGTAGCGAATAGCGAGAAGACCGCCTCCACATAGGCTGAACCAGGATCATAATCCGATAACAAAGGCTGCATCTGTGTATGTGATTCACCCACGATACAATCTCCCGAGCTGCCAGAAGGTCAAGCTGCCAGGCTGCCAGGCTCGCTTGCCAGCGAACCCTAAACGACCCGCCTGCCAGCCATTCATCGTCGTCGCTCTCACCTCGCATCCTCCCCCTTATCCGTCCTCTCGATCGTTAGAGCAATCGCAATTTGCCAAAGCATGGTTGCTCACACACTTACTGAGGGATTGCCTGCCTTCAGGCGCTAGCTTGAGTGAGCAGCTCAGGCCACCGGGGCGGGCGGGACCCGCCGTCGCTCTCGCTGCTCTCCAGCGCGTGGCGCCCGGGGCAGCTCGCCATATACCGGCAACTGTAGCAGCTCAACGACCTCCTCGGCGCTGCGCAGGCGATCATCCAGGTAGTCTACCAGGAAAGCCAGCGCCAGACCAATAATCAGAGCCACGAGCATGATCGCGGCCAGAAGCGTCAAACGGTTCCCCGCTGAACCGGCGCCAAGGGCGGGATCGGAAGCAGGACTGACCAGGCGCCCAATGGCTGCCGGCTGCAGCTGCTGGGCAGCGGGACTGGCTCCTGGCGTTCCCTCAATGATGTAGTCAAGATAGGTATTCAGATGGCTCGTCAGAACCTCGCCCACAGCATTGGCAATGGCCCAGGCGCCGGGGGCAGTAGGCCAACTGACGTCGATGGTCACCAGGTTATGCGACCGGCTGGCCGAAAGCGCCCCTCCAATTGTGCTCGGATCCTGCCAGTTGCCCAGATCAGGGTTATTCCCGTAACGCGCCTGGATCGTCTGCATATCCTGGCCGATCTGGTCCGAGACGGCCTTGTCGAAGCCAGGCATAGTAACCACGCTCGGCACAGCGTCGGCCAGCGACTCGGCCACCTGCATATCTTCGATATAGCTAGGTATCATGCTGCGAGGCTCCGGTTGCAAGCCCACCTGAATCGTCACCGTCGAGTGGTAAGCTTTCAGCGCTCCGGGCGTCTTCCAGAGGTGATAGCCCTGGTAAGCAACATAGAGAGCGGCGATAACGACCACCAATATAACGAGCCAGAGACGGCGCCTGACGACACCCCAATAAGCTCGCAATTCCACGATTAACTATCCTTCCTCTCTTCTTGGCTTGGCATATGTAAGAGAAGCCAGCAGTTGCGGACTGCTGAGCTGCCAGGCTATGGCGCTCTAGGAGTCCCTGCCTCACCCCGTGATTTGCCCTTCACTGTGACCGAAGGGAGAGCAAGAGTCTGCTCGTGTGACTGGCGCTCTGCCAGTTTCGCCTCGATGAATTGCAGCATGCGGCGCTGGAAACGTGGCTTATCGAACTCCAGTGCGTGCTCACGAATCCTATAAGGATCGAAGACCCGTTCATCGAAAGTAGCCAGCACGGCGGCCAGGCTCTCCACCGTCTGCTCGTGGAAAAAGACCCCGGTCACGCCCTCAATCACGGAAGCCAGAGCGCCGCCGGCTCCATAGGCGATGACCGGGCGGCCCGAGGCCTGGGCCTCAAGCGGCGTGATACCGAAATCCTCCTCGCCCGGAAAAATCAGGGCCCGGCAGTGAGCAAAATAGTCCAACACCTCCGCATCGCTAAGTTGGCCAGCGAAGCGGATCGTTGGGCCGGCCAGCCGCTTCAAGCGAGGCAGATCGCGCCCTTTTCCAATAATGACCAGGGGCAGGCGTAAAGCATTGCAAGCCTCGATGGCCAGATCAATGCGCTTGTAAGGAACCAGGCGGCTCACAATCAAAAAATAGTCGCCACTGGCTTGCGGCTCAAACTTGAAGCGGCTGGCCTCGACTGGCGGCGGAATGACCACCGCCTCGCGGCGATAATACTTGCGGATGCGCTCCGCTACCACGGGGGAATTGGCGATAAAGTAGTCAACGCGGGCAGCCGTCACCTGGTCCCAGAGGCGGAGCCTGCTGATCAAAAACGGCAGGAGGCTGCGAGCCAGGCGACCTAGCTGCTCACGCTCGACGTATTCCTCATAGTTCCAGCACCAGCGCATTGGCGTATGGCAATAACAGATATGCAGCGTCTCCGGGCGTGTAATCACCCCTTTGGCGAAAGCACTAGAACTGCTCAGCACTAAATCGTAGCCGCGTAGATCCAGACTTTCCATTGCATAGGGGTAGAAGGGCAAATAGGGCTGGTGATGGCTCGTCACCAGAGGGAATTTCTGCATAAAAGAGGTGCGGATATCCATCCGCCGAAATGCGGGATCAACCCGTTTCGGATCGTAAATAGAGGTATAGAGGGGGGCGTTGGGAAACAGTTCATGTAGCGCCAGAACAACGCGCTCCGCACCCCCCATCTGATTCAGATAGTCATGGACGAGCGCCACTCTCATCGTTTTTAGTATGCACCCCGCCTGAAAATGACCGCTGGAATCGTACTCAACAGGATCTGGAAGTAGAGGCGCAGCGACCAGTTCTCAATGTAGTAGAGGTCGAGCAAGACGCCCTCGTCAAAGCTCAAATCGCTCCGTCCGCGCACCTGCCAGAGGCCGGAGATCCCCGGTTTAATAGCCAGTCTACCCTTCTGCCATTCCTCGTACTGAGCGACTTCGCGGGGCAGCGCCGGGCGGGGGCCGACCAGGCTCATCTCGCCTTTGAGGACATTGATGAACTGGGGGATCTCATCCAGGCTCAGCTTACGCAGAAGGCGCCCAACGCGTGTTATGCGTGGATCAGAGCGCATCTTGAAGAGTGGTCCCTGCGCCTCATTGCGATCGAGCAGAGCCGCCAGCATCTGGTCAGCGTTCTGATACATCGAGCGAAACTTATACATCTGGAAAGGCTTACCATTCAGCCCGATGCGCGTCGACTTATAGATCACGCTGCCGGGCGAATCCAGGCGGATGGCCAGGGCAATGCACAGCCAGAGCGGGGCGCCCAGAAGCAGAATCAGGCTGGACACCACGATATCGACCGCGCGTGTGACGGCCCGCTGCCAGCGGTTGAGCGAAGACTGCTTGATGCCGATGAGGGGAATACCCTCGATCGACTCCATATCGATGCGCGAGAGACTCAGCTCATAGAGATCGGGGATGAGTTTAAAAGAGGTACCTAGCCGCTCGCAGAGGCGCACGGTCCTGATCACCTGCTCATGCAAGTGAGAGGGCAAAGCAATGATCACCTCATCGACCTGCATCGAGCGGATGGCCATGCCCAGGTCATCCAGCGTACCCAGCATCTTGAAACGACCGAAATCGCCGGGGGCGTTCTCCAGGTCGTGGAGAAAGCCCACAATGGAGTAGCCCAGGCTGGGGTTGGCCGCGATGTGCTGCATAATCATCTTGGCCAGGCGACCTGAGCCGACCACCAGCACGCGGGTCTCCCCCAGACCGAGCTGGTAGAGCGTGCCCATAATGGCCGAGGCGATCAGGCGCCCGAGACAGAGCAGCACGATCGAGGTGGCCCAGACAAAAGGTACCAGCAAACGCGAATTAGCGGTCGGCTGAAAGACGAAGTAGTAGGTGATCAAGAAAGCCATGCCGATCGTGGCCGAGCTGATAATCGTCCACATCTGGCGGAACCAGGTACCGGTCAGGCGCAGCCGATAGAGGCCGCGGACGGCGAAAATGGCAATGGCTCCGATCACGATGCCAACCTGCATCTCGGTCAGCTTATCGAGAGGGATAAATGTGGCATGGCTAGGACCGGCATCGGTCAGGGCACGACGCAGACGATCGAGCCAGGGACTTTCAAACAGCAGCTGGAAACGGATAAGGTAAGCGAGATAGAACGAAATTGCGACCAGGATGGCATCCAGCAGCACCATCACGAGGCACTCAAGAATGCGCCACTGGCGGCGGTGGGAGCGCCGCTGTGAGATAATACGAGTCAGCTGGCCGGTAGCTCCCGTCACACCCATGACCCCTGTATTGCCTGCCATCATACTAGCGCCTGCCGCCGAAGCTGTGGCCTCTGCCGGGGACTTCGGGGTTGCGCTCACCGGACCCGCTGCTGGCGTTCTGGAGAGCTGTGCTTGTGAGAGTTCGCTACCTTTCACGGCCATATTCCTGCTTTTTTGAACGTTTTGTCACTCCAGTGAAGAAACATGTCGCTCCTTGCGTTGCGACCACGGCTCAAGTTGCTGTGGCTCCGGCTTCGGTGGCTTCTCGCTGAGGGCCTCTTCATAGACAGCCCGCATCTGGCGAGCCATTGTGCGCAGCGAGAAGCGTTCTGCCACCGCGCTGGCCATTGCGCGGCAGTGCTGCCGATAAGCCTCGTCGCTGAGTGCCCGGTACAGGGCGTTCGCCAGGGCGTCCACGTCGCGCGGCTCTACCGTCAGAGCCACGCCGGAACCTGCTTCGGGCAAGCTGGAGACAGTAGAGGTGACCACCGGCAGCCCGCAGGCCAGCGCTTCCGCTACCGGCAGTCCGAACCCTTCATAGAGGGAGGGATAAGCAAAGGCCGTGGCTGCATGATACCATAAAACCTGCTCGCTGTCCGCGATGAAACCCGGGAATAGGACTTCTGACTCAAGCCCCAGGCTGCGAACGCGGGCAAAGATCGAGTCATAGAGCCAGCCCTTGCTCCCCGCCAGCACGAGCTTCTCCCGGATACTCTGCTGGCGCTTCAAGCGAGCAAAAGCCTCAATCAATGTATCAAGATTTTTGCGTGGTTCTAGCGTCCCAAGATAGAGAATAAAGCCACTCTCAAGTCCATAACGGGCGCGCAGTGCCCGTACTGCCTGCTCATCCTGCTGGCTGGCGGTAAAGCGAGCGTCGATGCAGGGGTAGACAGTGCGCAGACGCTCTGCCGGCAGAGAGAGCAGGTCGATGGCATCGCGTCGCGTGCTTTCTGAGACCGCGATGATCAGCGTTGCGCGGCGCAGACTATGTAACGTAAAGGTGCGTTGGTAGAGCCGTTTTGGGCCTGTCAGAACCTCCGGGAAGCGGAGAAACGCCAGGTCGTGGAGAGTCACTACGCCGTGGCAGTCCGCTGGCAACCGGAAAGGGAGTACGTTCACCGGAGAGTGCAGCAGCTGGATGCGCCGCTGGCGTAGCTCGCCCGGCAGCTTCAGCTGCTCCCAGGCCACGCGCCTCACAGGCTGCTCTTCCGGCCAGGGAGCGCTGACATAGGTCAGCTGCGGATGGCGTGCCACTGCAGCTAGCTGCTCCTCTACCTGATGACCATTGACAAAGATAGTATAGCAATGCTCGCCAGGTTCCTGGGCCAGTCCTTCCAGCAACCGGCGGATGTAGCGGCTCACTCCACTATTACGATAGCTCTGACTGTAAGATAAGAGCTGGGCATTGATCCCAATATGCATAACAACTGCTGCCCCTCCCAGAACGGCGTATTCCCTATTCTATGCTATAGCAGCCGCTATAACCTGCCAGAAGAACGGCTTGTAGGCTGACCTGGTAACAGCTCTGGGCCTTTTCACCCGCCCTTTGTCTGCTCTTGCCTCCCGAGAACAATAGCTCAGCTTACCAGCACTAACTTGACTTGCCTTTGTACCACCTGCTTCCACCACCCTATTACGGATAAACGCATGGCTCTGTCCTTTAGACACAGGGAATCCTCTCCGTCTCTGACCAGCCAGCCCGGGCGGATAGAAGGATCAGCCCCTGGCTCTGGGCGCTCGTGGGCTGGCCGGATTGTCTCTTCTCTCTCATTGGTCTGAGCCTGGTTTCACCCTGACCCCCAGAACCACTCAGGCCAGCTTTCTTGACCAGAGCCCCTTGCCTGTATACAATGCAAAAAAGGAGGCATTCCTCCTGGTCGACTCTACCACAAGTGAGCTGGCCGCTCGCAGAGCGAGGCAGCCGGGGGGAGGGGAAGAGCAGCGGAGGCGGCAGGGAGTCAGGCAGGCGATTGTCGTGAGAGAGAGGGAAGGGCAGTGCCAGCAGCGCCTGAAGAAGGCACGCGCGGGCCGTGATCAGCAAGGCTGTCTGCTTCCTCATGCTGAGGAGGAGCCGACCAGAGCGGATGGGGCTGGGCC
>NZ_JADGIA010000145.1 GCF_019683635.1 Thermogemmatispora sp.
GCCACCGCCCCGCCTGGCCCTCACCTCCTCCTCTCCCTGCCCTCTTGACGGAGGACAGCAAGGAGGCTATACTTTTCAATGTGTTGAATGAGTGATTACTCATTCAATAGTTCGGTCGCGAGTTCGAGCTGGGCTGAGCCGAGATCAGGGCAACCGCGAGCAGAGCATATGACCCAGCCTATCGCCCAGCATATTACCTAGCAGGATCAGCCAATGCCACGCAGCGAGCAAGCCAATCAGCAGATACGCGATGAACGCCGTCGCCAGATCCTCAATGTGGCCGCGGAGATCTTCGCGCGCAAAGGGCTGGCGGAGACGCGCATCAGCGATATCGCCGCAGTCGGCGGGATCAGCCAGGGCCTGATCTATCGCTACTTTGCCAGTAAGGAAGAGCTTTTGAGAGCAGTGATCTCCAACGCTCTGGATCAGGCTTTGACTGGCCTGCAGGAGTTACGCGAGCAGCCAGGCACGCCCTGGGAGAAGCTCTATCGTCTGACAGCCTACATGTGGGAAGGCATGCGCCGTCGACCGGCCTATGTCCATGTAGTGCTGCACACCCTGATCAGTGAGGCTGTACCTGAAGAGATCAGAGCGCTGGCACAACGCTACATCCGTGAGTCGTACGCTTTCTTCCGCGAGCTGATCGTTGAGGGCCAGCAGGCCGGCCAGGTGGTCGTGGCTGACCCCGACGAGCTGACGCTGCTCTACGGGTCGCTGCTTCAGGGTCTGGCCACGGGCGCCTGGTTCATGGACGTATACAGCGAGGTGCAGCCCTCCATCGAGCGGATGCTGCGCATCCTGAAGCCCTGAGCATCGTTGTCAGGCCAGCAGACCCAGCCAGCGTGTTAGCTGTACCTAAAATCGTATGTCCTGATGTCCTGATGTAAGCAGAGAAAGGCTCACCATTATGCAGCCTGAACTGGAGCAACCGCTGCCGCCATCCCTGGCGCAGCAGGAGGATCTTGTAGCCTACAGCCGCCGTCAAACGCTCGTCACCATCGGCGGTATTCTGTTGATTCTCTTCCTGGCCACACTTGACCAAACCATTGTAGCCACCGCGCTGCCGCACATTGCCGCTGATCTTCAAGGTTTCACCGATCTCAGCTGGGTTGGTATCGCCTACCTGCTAACGTCAACGGTCACCATTCCCATCTACGGGAAGCTTTCCGATCTACTGGGGCGCAAGCTCATTTTTCTCTTCAGCATCGGAGTGTTTCTGATTGGTTCGGCCCTTAGCGGGCTGGCGCAGTCAATGGCGCAGTTGATCGTCTTCCGCGCCCTTCAAGGCATCGGCGCCGGCGGTCTTCAGCCCATTGCCTCCGCGGTTATTGGCGACCTCTTTCCACCGCGCGAGCGCGGGAAATGGATGGGCCTGACAGGCAGCGTCTACGCGCTGGCCGCCGTCGTGGGGCCGCTGGCTGGCGGCTGGCTGACCGACCACCTCTCCTGGCGCTGGATCTTCTATGTAAATCTGCCTATCGGTTGTCTGGCCCTGGTTGCGCTGCTCTGGCTGATGCCACCGCTGCGACCACGGGTAGAGCAGGTCTTTATCGATTATGTCGGTGCTCTGCTCGTGGGACTGGGCACGGTGCCACTGCTGCTCGCCTTCTCCTGGGCCGGCAATCAGTACGCCTGGCTCTCGCCGCAGATCCTCGCCTTGTTGGCAGGGGCTGCCGTCTTCCTGACCGTCCTTGTGCTCCACGCCGCTTCTCTGGAGCGCCGCGGGCAGGAGCCGATCTTTGAGCCGGGCCTTTTTCGCCGCAGCCCGCGCGTTTTCGGCATCGCCTCCCTGGTAACGATCAGCCTCAATATCGCCCTGATGGGCAGCGCTTACTACATTCCGCTCTTCATCCAGGGTGTTATTGGCAGCTCGGCGACCAACAGCGGGCTGGTGATCATCCCCCTGGCGCTGGCCGCCATCGTCGGCGCAGTGACCACCGGGCTATCGCTCTCCCTGACGGGCCGCTACAAATGGCAGGCGGTCGCCGGGGCCGCGATCGCCCTGCTGGGCACACTGCTGTTGCTACGCCTGAACGTGCACGCACAATGGGTGGATGCCCTGATAGCCATGCTAGTGCTGGGGATTGGTATGGGAGCGGGCCAGGCCGTCTATACGACGGCTGTGCAGAATGCGCTGCCGGATAAGCTCGGTCAGGCGACGGCGGCACTGGCTTTCTTCCGCCAACTCGGAGGGACCATCAGTCTGGCTGTTCTGGGAGGCATCGTCACCTCCAGCTACGTCCCGGCTTTTCATGCCGCCCTGCCAGCGGCGCTGCGCACAGCATTGCCTGGACGCCTTATCAGCATCTTCGATGATCCGCTGGTCTTGCTCGCGCCCGGTAACACTCTGGTACGGATTCGCGCTGCCTTCGCCGCCTACGGACCACAGGGGCTGCGCGCCTACGCAGCCCTGCTCAATGCCGTGAAAAGTGGGCTGGCGCAGAGCCTGCATCAGGCTTTCGTCGCCAGTGCCCTCATCAGCCTCTTGACTCTGCTTGCCTCATGCTGCCTGAAAGAGCAGGTGCTGAGTCGCCAGCATAGCCGCAGCAGGCACATCTCACAGGCAGCAGACTAGTCCGACAAGCCGGGCTCATCCTACAGCGAACCGTGGTCACCGTGGCAGCCCGGATGTGGTCAGCAGACCAGTATTGAGCAGTCAGCAGTAAAAGGGCCACCGAGAGCGGTGGCCCTTCATGCTGCTAGCTTCCTACGGCGTCGCGTTTCTCCTCGGGATAGGCTCCCAGGAAATCGCGCGCTGTCTGCACTCGCTCGCGCGGCGCCACACGCCAGAAAAAGCGTTGCATATGGTCCCACTCAGCCAGAATCTGGGCTGCGCGCCAGCTATGGGTTTTCTTGCGATGGAGCACGATCAGCGTGCGCAGCGCCTCCGCCTCATCGGGGTCGTTGATGCGCTGCAGCTCGACCAGTTCGGTATTGCAGCGCGGCGGGAAGACGCCCTCGGGATCGAGGACATAGGCCACACCGGCGGACATACCGGCTCCAAAGTTGATGCCCGTGCTGCCGAGCACCACCACCATGCCGCCGGTCATGTACTCACAGGCATGGGCCCCTACGCCCTCAACTACAGCCAGGGCGCCGCTGTTACGCACAGCGAAGCGCTCGCCCGCACAGCCAGCGGCGAAGAGCTGGCCGCCGGTGGCCCCATAGAGAACCGCATTGCCCATAATGATATTCTTATGCGCAGGATAGCGCGCCGCTGGCGGCGGCATGATGATAATCTGGCCGCCTGTCATGCCCTTGCCCACATAGTCGTTGGCCTCGCCGTTGAGGATCAGACGCATGCCAGGCACACAGAAGGCGCCGAAGCTCTGTCCTGCCGAGCCGTGGAACGTGCAGGTGACGCTCACGCCCGGTAGCCCTTTATTGCCATAGCGCCGCGCGATCTCTCCCGCCAGACTGGCCCCGACCGTGCGGTCGGCGTTGTGGATGCTATGCTGCGTAAAGACGCTGCGCTCTCCATTTAGGGCCTGCTCGGCCTCGCTGAGAATCTGGGCCGCCACCTGCGAACCTGGCGGCGGTGGCGCTGGCGCCACAAAGCCACCCGCCGGTGTCGCCAGGACAGGCGCCAGTTCGATGCTCACATCTTCGGGACACTGCAGCAAATCAGCCCGCCCGATGATCTCGTCAAGGCGCCGCACACCCAGCCGAGCCAGGATCTCACGCACCTCCTGGGCCAGCAATGTCAGATAATTGACGACCATCTCTGGCCGGCCTGTGTACTTCGCGCGCAGATCCTCACGTTGGGTAGCTATGCCCGCTGGACAAGTATTTAGATGACATTGACGCGCCATGTCACAGCCGAGCGAGACCATGATAGCGGTGCCGAAACCAAACTCATCGGCCCCTAGCATCGCCGCGATGACCACGTCACGCCCCGTTTTGAGGCCGCCGTCAACGCGCACCCGCACACGGCTGCGCAGGCCGTTGCGCACCAGCGTCTGCTGGGTCTCCGCCAGACCCAGCTCCCAGGGGATACCTGCATGTTTGATCGACTGGAATGGAGAGGCGCCCGTGCCGCCATCGTGGCCGGCAATATGGATGTAGTTGGCATGGGCCTTGGCTACGCCTGCCGCAATGGTTCCCACGCCTTTACTCGACACAAGCTTGACCCCAACGCGCGCCCGCGGATTGACCTGGCGCAGATCATAGATCAGCTGGGCCAGATCTTCGATACTATAGATATCGTGATGGGGCGGCGGCGAGATCAAGGGTACGCCCGGCGCCGTGTGACGCAGGCGGGCAATAAAGGGTGTGACCTTGTTGGGTGGAAGCTGGCCGCCCTCGCCCGGCTTCGAACCCTGGGCCATCTTGATCTCCAGCTCCTCGGCTCGCACCAAATACTCGGTGGTTACACCGAAGCGCGCGGAAGCCACCTGCTTGATCTTGCTACTGACCGGATGGCCCTCCAGCAGTTCGTAATACCAATCAGGATCTTCGCCACCCTCGCCCGTATTGTTACGTCCGCCAATGCTGTTCATAGCGGCGGCAATGGTACGATGGGCCTCGGGACTGAGGGCCCCCAGCGACATCGCCGAGACCACGAAGCGCGCGCGAATTGCTTCGACCGGCTCAACTTCTTCGATGGGAATGGGTTCACGCGGCACGAAGCTGAGCAGATCACGGATGTTGGTGGGTGGACGCCCATAGACCAGCTCAGTAAAGCGACGATAGTCTTCGGGATCGCCACTCTGGGCCACTTTCTGCAGGGCGCGCAC
The DNA here is from genome assembly GCF_019683635.1 of Thermogemmatispora sp. Taxonomy (GTDB): domain Bacteria; phylum Chloroflexota; class Ktedonobacteria; order Ktedonobacterales; family Ktedonobacteraceae; genus Thermogemmatispora. The sequence continues at coordinate 4,737 of NZ_JADGIA010000145.1, forward strand.
TACCAGCGGGTTGAAGGCGTGATACTCAGCATCACGACGATAGCGGTAGTAGCCGGCCTCGGGTAGCTTGCGCCGCTGATGAGCCGCAGCAGCAGTGGCTGCCGCCCGCGAAGCCGCCACAGGTTGCTCCGCTGGCTGAGTCAGCTTCTGGTGGTGTTCGATCAACTGGCGTGCAATCTGCTCCAGCCCAATCTTGCCCGGATGGGCCGGCGAGCCAGCAAAGCAGCGCTCGACCAGAGCAGGCTCCAGGGCTACGATCTCGAACTGGCCACCGCCGATGATGTTGCGCACAGTCGAGATGCCCATGCGCGCCATGACCTTGCGCAGGCCCTCCTCGACTCCGTGGAAGTAGCGCTCAACCGCCTCCTCGGGCGTGATCGACTCCAGATGACGCTCACCGGCCAGAGCACGCACCGTTGCCAGCGCCACAGCTGGCACAATCGCCTCCGCGCCATAGCCGAGCAACAAGGCAATCTGATGAATATCCCAGGCAGCGCCGGTCTCACAAACCAACGACACGGAGGTACGCAGACCCTGACGAATCAGCTCCTGATGGACCGCCCCAACAGCCAGCAGCATCGGGACAGGGACATGCTCCAGATCGGTCCCCAGATCGCTCAGAATCAAAAGGTCGATGCCCTCATGAACAGCGGCCACCGCCTCGCGCTCCAAACGCGTCAGAGCAGCCTCCAGTCCCGCCGGCCCTTCGGCCAACGCGAAGGTGGCCTCCAGCGTGCGCGCTCGAAATCCTTGCCCCTCCAGATGACGGAGCGTCTTCAACTGCGCCTCAGTCAGCAGGGGCGTCTCCAGGTGAATAAGGTGGGCATGGCGTGGCGATTCGCTGAGCAGGCTTTCCCGCCGTCCCAAGTAGCAGTCCAGTGACATGACCACCTGCTCACGCAAAGGATCGATGGGCGGATTGGTAACCTGAGCAAAGCGCTGATGGAAGTAGTCGGCCAGGGAGCGGGAGCGCAACGAGAGAGAGGCAAGCGGGGTATCATCGCCCATACTCCAGATCGGCTCTTTGGCATTCTGGACCATCGCGCGCAGAATCAACTCAACATCCTCATTCGTCACGCCAAAGAGCAGTTGACGCTGGAAAAGGGCTTCGGCATCTAGTTCCTGCTGATCTCCCTCATCGCTACACAGCTCCGAGGCTACCACCTGTGGGATGCGCTTCAGGCGCACCAGGTTGGCATCAAGCCACTGCTCGTACGGCTGGCGCTGCGCTAACATCGCTTTGATGTCCTCGTCGCGCAGCACAGCATGACGCTCCAGGTCCACGGCGATCATCTGTCCCGGTCCCAGACGTCCCTTCTCGACCACCTCATGCGGCTCACAGGAAATCACCCCGACCTCCGAGGCCAGAATCAGCAGCCCGTTCGAGGTGAGCGTATACCGCGCCGGGCGCAGGCCGTTGCGATCGAGAGCCGCGCCCACAAAGCGCCCATCGCTGAAGACTAAGGCCGCTGGGCCATCCCAGGGTTCGATCTGGCCTGCATGATACTCGCACCAGGCCCGCCACGCATGATCCAGCTCGGGCATTTGCTCCCATGCCGGTGGAACCAACATCTGCATGCTATGCAGCAGGTCCCGACCAGAACAGGTTAAGAACTCTAGCACGTTATCAAGCTGGGCCGAATCACTGCCCCCTTCTTGAATCACAGGCAGTAGAGCGGCCAGCTTCTCCCCCCAGCGAGCGGCAGTCAGGGCTTTCTCGCGCGCCCGCATCCAGTTACGGTTACCAAGCAAAGTATTGATTTCGCCGTTGTGGGCCAGCATGCGGAACGGCTGGGCCAACGGCCAGGACGGGAAGGTGTTGGTGCTGTAACGCTGGTGAAAGATAGCAAAAGCGCTGGTATAGAGAGGATTGGCCAGGTCGCGGTAGAAGCGCGCCAGAGTATCGGGCGCCATCAGGCCCTTGTAGACCAGGGTATGGCGAGAGAGCGAGGCCACGTAGGCATTGGCCAGGCCGGCCTCCAGCCAGCGACGCTCGATCAGGCGACGGGCATAGTAGAGGGAGGCATCGAACGCTTCGGGGGTAAGCTTGTCTGGACATGCAAGCAAAATCTGGGAAATCGTTGGCAGCGTTGCGCGCGCCTGGGAGCCAAGCACGCTCTCATCGAGCGGCGGCTGGCGCCAGAGCAACAGCGGGATCTCCAACTCGGCCAGCGTCTGCTCAACGATCTGGCGGCTTGCCTCAAGCTCTTCGGGAGCGCGCGCGAGGGGGGGAAGGAAGAGCATGCCCACAGCCAGGGCGTGAGCCTCGGGTGGCGTGATCCCCTGGGCCTCCAGCTCCGAGCGGAACAGCTCCGTCGGCAGCTGAGTCAGCACGCCAGCACCATCGCCGGTCTCGGCATCGGCGTCTTGAGCCCCCCTGTGCGTCAGGCGAGCCAGCGCCTCCAGGGCCATCTCTACCAGCGCATGACTGCGCTCTCCGGAAATCTGTACAATAAAGCCTGTACCACAGGCATCATGTTCCCACCGGGCATCGTAGAGCGGATATGCGGGATCAGCAGAAGCGTGGTGCTGCATAGATTGCCCTCCTGTAAAACAGACAGCATAGAAGACCAGGAGGCACCAGCGTTGGAGCCACACTGTATCGGCGACCAGAACAGCGCTCGCCGAGGTCATCGGGATAGACAGGATTGCAGGGCGCACAGATGCGCACACATGAGCGGCATTGGTCGGGGAAGAGCGGCGGGGCTCGCGGACACCTGGTCACGGTCCATACAGCCGAACAACCAGCGTTCGCTGTTCAAAAAGTGTAACATACGAACACGGCTTTTGGCAAGGGGAAAACCGTGAAGCAGGCACGGGCCGGAGGCCGTGAACACTGTAACAGGTGCTCACGGCCTCCACGCTCTGTCCAGCGAGTGTCAGCACAGAAGGGAGGAATGGGAACGCCGTTGTTCCCATCTACGGTCTGTCTCAGGAGTTCAGGAGGCCAGGAATAACTATCTGCAGGGAGGAAGGGGGCAACTCAATCCTGGCTAGCAGCCCCACTGGCCACCGCCACACTACCGTCGCCCTGGGCGACGACACGGTATGGCTCAGCATCAGGGGCATAGCCCAGTGACCCCATCTCGGGGATATCCAGGCCCGCCAGCTCAGTCTCAGGCGAGACACGCAGCCCAAAGAGCTTGTCATAGGCTTTGAAGAAGAGCCAGGAGATTCCAAAGACGTAGACGAAGCAGGCAACCGCGCCGATCAGTTGAGCAACAAGCTGACTTGGATCACCGAAGAAGAGACCTCGCACTTGAAGGCCACCATAGTTGGCCAGGCCATCGGCAAAGAGACCGACCGAAATCTGCCCCCACAGGCCATTGAAACCATGGACCGCAACGGCCCCAACGGGATCATCAACCTTCAGGACCTTTTCCACAAAGCCAGCCGCCAGAATGACGATGATGCCAGCAACTGCTCCGATGATACAAGCCGAAACGGGGCTCACATAACCACTGGGAGCAGTAATCGCCACCAGCCCAGCAAGGAGACCATTGCCCATCATGCCAATATCCGGCTTCTTCGCCCCCGTGAGCCAGGTGAAAAGCATGGCTGCAACCGAGCCGAAGGCGCCAGCAAGCATCGTATCCACGGCGATCAGGCCGATGCGCAGATTGCCGTTTCCAGAAGCTCCTAGCGTGCTGCCAGGGTTGAAACCAAACCAACCAAAGGCCAGGATAAAGCAGCCAAGCAGGGCGAGAACCATGTTATGGCCGGGAATGGTATTGGGGCTGCCATCACGATTGTACTTGCCCAGGCGCGGACCAAGGACCATTGCTCCGGCCAGGGCACACCAGCCACCTACGGCATGAACCACACCACTGCCAGCAAAGTCAATGTAGCCAGCTCCCAGACCAATCTTGCCAAGCTGCGAGAGCCAGCCACCACCCCAGGCCCAGTTTCCATAGATGGGATAGACCAGCGTCGAAACGAAGAACCCATAGACACAGAAGGCACTCCACTTCCAGCGCTCGGCCATCGCCCCCGTCGGAATGGTAGCGGTCGTGTCCATGAAAACCATCTGGAAAAGGAACATCACGGCCACCCCGACGTCATAGGTGCCATCGTTGAGGAAAAAGCCCTTATAGCCAACGATACCCCAGTTGATACCACCGATGGGAATGGTCAGCTCGTTGGTCAGGCTGGAGAGGCCGCCCAGGTTCGGGACCCCGAGAAGGCCAATTCCACCGAACTGGAAGGCAAAACCAACTACAAAGTAACTAATCATACCGATGCCATAGATCATAAAGTTCATGGCCATCGTATGACCGGCATTTTTTGCGCGGCATAGCCCCGTCTCTACCAGAGCGAAACCGGCCTGCATGAACATCACGAGATAGCCCGTGACCAGCGTCCAGACGAAGTTGATAGCCAGGCGGTTCTGGTCCACATACAGGGCCAGATTATAGGCAAATGGCTCGCTCGTCTTGGCCTTGTTCAGATCGTCCTGAGAGATCGATGGCTGCGTACCAGTCGCAGTAACCGAGGTCAGATGCTGCTGATCACTACTGTTCAGCCCATTGGGATCAGGACCCGCGCCACAAGCACTGAGCAAGACCAGCGAAAGGACTAGCAAACCAGCGAAGATAAGGAGGGTCCTCAGTGCGGGAAAATACCTCTGAAGCGCCCGCACACGTAGCCGGAAGCTCTCCGGCCTCTTAGCTTCGCTCAGCTCACGGATCGGCAGAAAACGACTCAGATAGGGGAGAAGCTCACGCTGATGCTTCGGCGAAAGGGCCAGGCGCAGCCTGCCAGCCCCCTTGCGCGGGATAAAGGTCAGCTTCCAACCACGAAGTGTCGCATACTCAAACTCCTCCCAAGGCCGGAAAAAGACATTGTTACAGGCAATTCCACGATCGGTTAACCGATAGTGCACCGGCAGATTGACAATAGCAAGCGCCACAAGGATAAGAACAAGCTCAAGGGTGGTAGGGAACCAACCCCCGATGGCACTGAGCAGCAATACGGCACCCAGGGCATACATGTCAGCACGATGCCAGAGAAGCCGCTCCCTAAAGGAAAGTGTGACACGGGCAACGGTCCGCCCAGCTGCCTCAACTCCAAAGGGGAGGCCCACACGTAGGAACATGATGACAAATAGACAACCGATTAACAACCAGACAGCGAGCATGGAACCATCCTTTCTCTCCAAGAGGTTCTAAATGACCACCACTTGCCCCTGGCGATTAGGGATCGCCACAAACATGACTGCTCCTTAGGCTAGAACACGCTTCCTACGACGCCAGAATGGCGAGAGGAAACGCAGGAGATGACGAGGATCAGGCGGGTCTCGCAGAACAATGCTCTTGCATTTCTGCCGCGCCTGCGTGAGTAACTGTCTGGCCATTAGGACAACGTGCTCTTTGGCATGATGAGGTCCTTTCAGGCCTTTCTCAAGCATTTCAACCGAGCGATGATAAAAACCCAGACGGAAGTAATACTCGGCGTATTTGATGTGAACAAGGAGATCATGGGGCGCATCAGCTAAGGCTTGATCGAGCTCCTGCTGGGCCTCACTAAGACGATGGCGCTTCAGGTATTCAACCCCCAGATAGGCACGCGCGATAGCGTAAGTCGGATCGACCGCCAGAGCTTTCTGTAGGGCCTCGATCGCCTGGTCACCGTCGTTTTGCTCAAGAGAGGCTACAGCAACTGCAAAGTAAGCCTGGGGACGATCAGGGTAGCTTTCACAGGCCCGCCGGAAGTGATTCAGAGCCGCCTCTGGATCACCACGGCGTATGGCCGAGTAGCCTTCATCCAAAAGCATTTGATACTTCATGGATTCCAGCATAGGCTACTCCTCCTCCTCTGCTGTTACCGCTGGCACTGGTGAAGATGCCCCCGCTAGCCATTGACGAGCCATCAGTAGTGGCTGAGAGAGCCATTGGATGCGTACCGCATAACTCAAGCGCAGGAGCGGCGGGGTAATCATCGTTGTGACCAGGGCAATCAGAATGACTGTGGCATAGAGCGATGGCGATAAAAGCCCGGCTTCTAGCCCGAGGGAGGCAGTGATCAGCGCCACCTCTCCACGGGAGATCATTCCCACTCCTACGCGCACAGCATCCAGAAAGGGAAACCGACAGACCCAGGCACCCGAGCCGCATCCAACGATCTTGCTGACAATGGCAATGACCAACAGACCGCCCACCAACAGAGGTGATACCTGCTTTATCGAGGCAATATTTGCATCAATACCGATGTTGATGAAGAAGAGGGGAATGAAGAGGGCATAGCCAATCTTCGATATGCCATCATGAACCCACTCGCGCATCTCAGTGCGCGCTATGAGCAGACCAGCAATGTAGGCCCCGGTAATGGCCGCAACACTGCCCAGCTCTTCCGCAGCCCAGGAATAGAGCAGGACAAGCGCCAGCACCATGCCCAGGCGTGCTTCCAGGGCTAGCATACGTGGAAGCAGCCGGGAGAGCCAGGGGAAGCCATAGCGACCAAGGAGATAGGCTATGGGAAAGTAGGCCGCCATCTTCAGAATGGACCAAACTGGATTCTCCCCCAGGGTGAACGCTAAGACCAGCGATAGGACAATCAGCCCCAGCACGTCATCAATTACTGCTGCCCCCAGAATGGTCGTGCCCTCGCGCGAGTTCAGGCGCCCCATCTCCTTGAGCGTCTGTGCTGAAATGCTTACACTGGTAGCTGTCAACAGTGTTCCAATAAAGAGGCTCACCGGCAGCGTATGCCCCAGCGCTAAGGCAAAGATCGTTCCTGCAATCAGGGGCACTACTACCCCACAGGTCGCTGACACGAAGGCCGCTCCCTGCACTCGGCGCATCTGCTCCATGTCCGTTTCCAAACCGGCCAGAAACATGAGCATGATGACTCCTAGCGAGGCAAAGGTCGAGAGGATTTCGTTCGGATGAAGCCACCCCAGGACCGATGGCCCGGCAATGATCCCAATGGTCAAAATGCCTAAAACGCTAGGGAGCGAGAACTTCTGACAGATCCAGCTGACACACTTCGCAAGAATCAGTAAACAGGCTAGCAGCAGCAGAAATGAGGTAACAGACATGCTGTAACAACTCCCCTTTCCAGGTAACGTGCTCACCTTCGAGGAGACTTCCAGGGTTCTCGGCGCTGAGGGCTCTCTTTGCTGTGCAGACCTCCCAACCTCCAACTCAGCCATTTCACCATCCCAATGGCCCTAAAGGGGTACATCGCAATCGTTGCGCTTCTATTTCTGAAGTATAGGAATTCTCACTCCCCTTGCATACAGGCAAAACCTCCGAAGAGAACCGGCGAAACTTTGTGCATATTGCATAATCCCCCTCCATGTGGACTATACATCTTGACATATTATCCATATCCCACTACTCTCTCGTTTAGAGGAGCGTTCTTCCCTCTGAGCGTTCAGATCGCCTTTTGGTCCACCTGACACAGGCTTCTGTCTTGAGTGCGCCAGGGATCACGATGCTTCTCTGTCGCTTTGTTATCAAGGCGCAACTGCTGCTATACACTGGCAACCCGCCCCGTGAGACGATGTCGGTGAGAGGGCAGCGCTACAGACGCTGTGCCAGCTCTATGATGAGGCACTCAATCAGTAGGAGGTGAGCGAGTGATGCCTTATCTCCCCTCCGTCCTTCTGGCTGACCCCAGGTCGAGCAGTCATGCGCAACGCTGCGCTGCGCGCTTCCCTGCTGCTCTTTGTTTCGCATGGCTGCGGCCTTCTTCTCTCTCTTACCTGTTTTCGTTACTAACGATGCATGATGCAACAAAGGAGCAACGATGCAGCAACGATTACCGCGTCCTATCGTTTTCGTCGTCCTGTCGCTCTTGCTGACAGCCTCTCTCTTAGTCGGCTGGCAGCTGCACCAGAGTCGGCCAGCGCAGGCCGCCGGCTTCCCCACCCACTACTTCGCTCCCTACGTTGATACAGGTCTGTACCCCACGTTCCAGTTGACGCAAACGGCCCAGCAGATCGGGGTGAAGTTCTATACACTGGCCTTCATCATTAATGGAGGCGGAAGCTGTCAGGCCGAGTGGAATGGAACGACTCCCGTCAATCAGGGCTTCTTGCAGAGCGATATCAGCAATCTGCGGGCCCTGGGCGGCGATGTGATTGTCTCCTTTGGCGGCGCCAATGGCACCGAGCTGGCCCAGGCCTGCAGCAGCGTCAGTAGCTTGCAGGCCCAGTACCAGGCCGTGGTGACCAACTATCAGTTGACGCACGTGGATTTTGATATCGAGGGGGCGGCCATTGCCGACTCGGCCTCGGTCGACCGGCGCAATAAGGCCCTTGCCGCTCTGCAGGCGGCCAACCCTGGGCTGTTCGTTTCGTATACGCTGCCGGTGATGCCTTCGGGATTGACGCAGGATGGCATCAATCTTCTGCAGAATGCCATCGCTAACGGCGTTAACGTGGGCATGGTCAATATTATGGCGATGGATTACGGCAGCTCGGCCCCTCCCAATCAGATGGGGCAAAATGCCATTAGCGCCGCTCAGAGCACCTTCAATCAGCTCAAGAGCCTTTACCCCAACAAGTCGAACGCCCAGCTGTGGGCGATGATTGGGGTGACGCCGATGATCGGCTTAAACGATGTGTCGCCCGAGGTCTTTACGCTCCAGGATGCCCAGCAGCTGCTGAGTTTCGCCCAGCAGAATGGTCTGGGGGAGCTGTCGATGTGGTCGGCGGGCCGTGATCAGCCCTGTCCCAACAATGGGGCCTATGTATCGCCGACGTGCAGTGGTATTCAGCAGCAGCCCTTTGATTTCTCGAAGCTCTTTAACCAGTTCACTGGCGGCAGTTCCACGAATCCTACGCCAACGCCAACCCCTCAGCCGGCGACGCCTACTCCCACCCCTGGAAGGATGTCTATTATACACATCTGA
>NZ_JADGIA010000146.1 GCF_019683635.1 Thermogemmatispora sp.
CCGCCACCGCCGCCACCGCCGCCACCACCGCCGGAGGTGCCAGCGACATCGCGGGCAAAGTTCCAGACGTCGGGCGAGCCAATGCCGGTCGCCAGATCGTAGCCCGTGGTGGCCGAGTAGTAGAGGTTATTACCGCTGGTGATATCGTGATAGGCGCTATAGGTCTGCGTCGTATTGTAGAGGCGGTAGATGGTAGCGCTGGCCGAGCCGAGGGTGGCTTTGCCCTGCGAAGTCAGGTATTGATTGACATCAGCCGCCACACCGGCCCACAGCGGAGCGGCTGCGCTCGTGCCGCCGACAGTCAGCCAACCAGAGCTGGAGCAGCCTGCCGCGGTGACCGTGCAGTAGACTGAGTAGCCCGTGGCAGGATCAGCGTCAGCCGAGACATCCGGCACCATTCGATTGGCATTGGTCAGATTCGGGCCGGTCTGATAGGAAGGACGGGCGAAGTAGGAGCTGATGCCACCACCGCCGCCCGAGCCATGCGGGCTGCGCTGCGTGTCGTTAGGATTCGACCAGGCCGACTCACTGCTGTAGGTGCCCCCACTTCCGGTAACTAGATGCGTACCACCAACGCCCACCACATAGGGATCATCGGCGGGCGAGTCCACGGCCAGACTGTTGTTATCACAGTCGTAGGCACCCGAGTCGCCAGAGGCCGCGAAGAAAGCCTGGCCCTGGGCCGCTCCCTGCTTGAAGATGTTGTCAAGCGTGGCCAGCTCTGAGGTTCCCGCCGCCGCTTCACACTCGCCCCAGCTGATGCTGACGACTTTGGCCAGGTTGTCGGTCACAATACGGTTATAGGTGTCGTTGACCCCAGTGTTCGTATTGGGTCCAATATAGATTTTCTGGTTCGCTCCGGGTGCGATCGCCGAGACGACTTCCATATCCAGCTCGACCTCGATCGCTCCCGAGCCGGCGGTGTTGGTCGCCCCATCGACCAGCACATTGGAATATTTCGCTGATCCGAGGCCATAATAGCTCAGGTAGGCGTTGACGTCAGAGGCCCGGTAACCGTCCAGCTCAAAGATGGCTACGGTCTGGCCGCTTCCGTTGCTTCCCCCATTGATGAGCGAGTTCATGTCATAAGCGGTGCGCAGCTCGCTCGGCGTGTAGCCACCGCCAGGGCCGGTGTGAGGCGCCTGGCTGCTGCTGAGACGCTGCAAGCCCAGGGGATGATAGTGGGCAACGTTATCGAGGCCAGCAATGTTGAGAATCAGGCCGCCTAGCTCCGCCGGCACAGATGGCTCGCTGGTCGGGGCGTAGACGGTGCGATTTCCCACCTGATAATCGGCCAGCGTGATGGCAAAGGCCTGCTCAACCTGGGACACACTGCCGCTGGCGCTGATCAGCGTACGGTTAGGCGAGACCCCGTTGACGCGCAAACCCTGGGACCGCAGGTAGGCCACCACGCGGTTGACAGTCTCGGGCGTTGGCCCAAATTGCTCGGTGAACTGCTGCGGCGTCAGGTAGTGGTGGTAAAGCGGGGACTGCGGGTCATTCTGCGCCGCGAGCAGGGCATCGAGTTGGGCTTCGTTGCGTAGCTTGAGCGCGATCGAAAGCTGAAGGACGCGGTTGGCGCTCTCACTGTGGAGTGGCTTGTGATTCCTTAGCAGCGGGACCATGTGCCCACGGATCAAACTCCGATTGGTCGGAGCCTCTCCATGCAGCTGGGCATAGGCAGCGGATGGCACAATCAGAAGGAGTAGAGCCGCCACGCCGCTGGCGCTGAGCGCAAGCAGGACAATAGCAAGGCGGCGCGCAGATCGGAAGAATGTTGCGATGTTCATCGGCACCTCTAGCTTGTAAGGTCGGTACGGCTGTGTACCGCTAGACTTGGCCGGACAACATGGTCAGAGACAGCCTATCATCAGGTAGTACAGGCAAAAGGTGGACTGGATAAGAGGTCGACAATGGATAACCTCCACCAGACACAGGGATAGACTCCAGGGGTTGGGGGAAAAACACCTCCTTTGCTCACAGAGCACCAGTCTCGCTCGTCAGACAGCTGAATATCCGTAGCAGAAGAGGCTACAGACATAGAAAGAAGCTCTACTCGTGGTTCACGTGTTGGAAGCAGCTGGCACCGGGGAGCCATGCGTCCCCGCTTGCTTCCTTTATACAAGACGAGCCTATAGTTAATAATACCGATGCAGATCACGTCTGTCAAGTATATAGGACCCGGACAGAGATACCGTCATCTCTTCCGTTTGCACAGAAACGCTAAAAAAGAGCAAGGAGACCAGGAGGAGGAAGAGCACGCAGCCAGTGCCAGCCTTTGGCAGGGTTTATTTCCCCAGCGCCCTGCGCCTCACGCAGGTTCAGGGAGAGTACCAAAACGTATAATTATTATCAGATGCAGAGATACGCCGGTCAGTACGAAAGAAAGAAAGAGCGTCCCACGTCCGTGAACAGATCGCCTGCCACAGCAACGCCAGAAGACAGCGCGCTCGCCAGCAAACGCCAGCGGCTCAACACCTTCCGCGCCCTGCGCCATCGCAACTATCGCCTGCTCTGGATCAGCCTGGTTGTCTCCTCTGTTGGGACCTGGATGCAGATTGTTGCCCAGAGTCTGCTTGTTCTCAAGCTGACCCATAATTCGGCCCTCGCCCTGGGGATCGTCTCCCTGGCTCAAGCCGGCGCTTTTCTCCTCTTTGCTCTTATCGGAGGCGGGGTAGCCGATCGCCTTGATCGTCGCCGGCTGCTTCTTTGCACGCAGAGCAGCTCAATGGGGCTGGCCTTCCTGCTCGGGCTGCTGACCCATCTTGGCGTCATTCAGGTCTGGATGATTGTCCTGATTGCCTTCTGCAACAGCGTCGTCCTGAGCTTCGACCAGCCAGCGCGCTCTGCCCTCATTCCCCAACTGGTGCCGCGCGAAGACCTCATGAACGCTATTTCTCTCCAATCTGCCGTCTTTAACGGAGCGGCGGTCATTGGTCCCTCGTTGGCCGGCCTGACCATTGGCCTCATCCACTACGCGGGCAACTTCTTTCTCAACGCCCTGAGCTATCTAGGGGTACTCATCGTCCTCTTCCTCATGCGTGTTCCGGCAGGTGAGGGTCAGGCCGCGGCGTCGGGCGCGCCTGCCAGCGATCTGATGCACTCGATCCGTGAATCGCTGCAAGTCATCGGGCGTGACGCCGTCCTGCCCTGGGTAATCGCAGCCTACGGAGTTCTGCTCTTTTTCAATCCCTCGGCGGCCATCATCCTACCCTATTTCTCCGTGCAGGTGCTGCATCTCACGCCGTTTCAGCTTGGCCTCCTCTTTTCCGCTTCTGGCGTCGGCACGGTAGCGGGGGCACTGGGACTGGCCTCTCTCGGAGAAGTTAAGCGCAAGGGGCGGGCACTCATCCTGGCCTTCAGCCTCTGGACCGTAGCCTTGCTTTTGTTTGCCTTGAGCCATCTCTTCTGGCTCTCGCTGCTGACCCTCTTCCTTGTCGGCGCCATGCAGAATATAATCGCCGCCACTACGATCACACTGATGCAGACACGCGTTCCAGCTCAGATGCGAGGACGCGTCATGAGCCTCAACACGCTGATGATCATGGCGATCAGGCCCCTGGGAGACTTCTGCGCAAGTGGCCTGATCGCGCTCATTGGCGGTCCTCCGACCGTGGCCTTAGCTGGGGCCATCGTCGGCCTGCTTAGTCTCCTGCTCGTCGGCGGGCGCCCAGCCGTTCGTCATCTCGCCGAGCCAGGCGCTCGCCCACCTCAATCCTGAACAAGCCCCCTTGAGCGGCACAGTTTGGCCTCAGCCTGGACTGACGGTGACGGTGATAACCTGGGGGCTGCTCTGCAGCGGGTTCTGTCCGCCATCGCTGGCCGTAATGGTGATCTGACCCCGCAGCGTCTTCAGCAGCAGGCGCGGAGGTGTGACGTAGACCGCGATGGTCGTTCCCGAACCACTCTCGCTGCCACTCGCCTGACTCAGATGTAGCCACGAAGCGCTATCGCTATCGACGCTGGCCACCCAGGTCACCGGGCGGGGGCAGCTTCCGTCGATGCGCAGTGAGAGCATCTGCGGAGGGGGATTCGGTTGCAGCAGCGAGCTGCTAAAACTCAACCCACTCGGGGTCACTTCGAGCACACAGGGAGCCAGGACTGTTAAGGTAACTATCACCACCTGCACCAGCTGGCCGGGATTGGCCGGCATTCCATCGGCAGGCTCCAGTGAGATACTAAACTGGCCGCTATAGCTCCCCGGTGTCAGGCTCGTCACGTTGACACTGACACTCAGCTGCGTTGTCTGGCCAGCCGCCAGCATGCCGTTGAGAGGCGTCACGCTCAGCCAGGGAGTTGACGCTGCATTGAGCGTCACCGACCACAGCAGCGGATGCTGGCTAGCGCTCAGCAGGACAGAGCGCGCCGCCGGTGGCTGGCTTCCCTGCTCGACCGTAAAGCTCAGACTGCCCGGTGAAAGAGTTGCCCCCAAAGGGGTGCGACCCGGCCCATCTGTCGCCGCTGTTGTGGTAGCGCTGCTACTGGTGCTCCCTGGAATCGCCGAGGTGAGCAAGTTCAAGAGAACCGACACCGTTTGCGTCCACTGTTGCATCGAGAAGAGAATAAAACCGCTATAGGTACCGGCATGTAACTCGCTGAGGGCCACGCTGACGTGCACGCTCATGCCGTGGGTTGCATCGACACGGCCACTGGCCGGATCGATGTTGAGCCAGCTTGCTGAGGTAAACGCCTGCCAGTTCAGGCCAGAAGCACAGCCCGGTGCCAACCCCAGATCAAGCGACTGATCGCTGGCCGTACTCCGCCCTGAGCCAATGGTGAAGGTCAGGCTCTGGGAGCTTAAGGTCAGGCGACAGGCAGGCAAGACTGTGAGCGAGGCCGCCAGCACCTGGGTCGTTGTCGCTGCTGGGGCAGAAGAGGGCGAGCTGCTCACCTGGACGATGGCCAGGTAGAGGCCGGGCAGCAGATGCGCCCCCTGGGCCATTACCGCCACAGGCAGACTCTCACCAGCGGCTAATCGCCCCTGGGCCGGCTTGAGCTGGAGCCAATCGGCGCGCGCCGGCAACGGCGCATCCTGGCTGGCCTCGGGCGGCACTACCAGGCGGCTGGACCAGACCGCTGTCTCCCGTGCAGGATTAGCAAGAGTGACAAACTGAGCTGCGGGCGCCGGGCCACCATCGCTGAGCGAGAAAGCCAGGGCCGCTGGCGTCAGCGTGAGCGGCCAGGTTTGCCGCCCATTGGCTGTAGCTGGGGCTGCTTCGACCCGCATTGTCACCAGGACGCGCAAAGAGGGGCCACTATCAGCGCTAAAGGTAATGGTCCCGTGATAAACGCCAGGTTGCAGATTGGCACGCGACCCTGCGATCAAGATCGCCTGGCGCTCACTGAGTACCCCTTGCGTCGGGGTAGTCAGTAGCCACGGTTGATCGCTGCTCGCCGTCCATGAGAGGCTTCCATCGCCACCGTTGCTCAGCCAGAATGGCACCACACTATTGAGACCTTGCACCGCCGCCCCGAGATCCAGACTGCGGCGACTGACCTCCAGAATCGGCGAACGCAGCGGACCACTGGCCAAGACCTGAACCGTCGTACTGGCCGTATAGTGTGTGGCGACATCTTCAGCCTGGATAGTATGGCTGCCAGGACTCCAATCGCGCCCAATGATGATCGTCACATCAGCGCTGCCCGCCGCCCCCAGGTGAACAAGCGAGGCCATACCCACGGGGGCCAGGGCCTGGCCAACATCGTAGCTAAAATAGATCTGAGCAAAAGCTGGGAAATGATCCAGATGGAGATGCACCGCCTGACCGGCATGGGCCAGCGTCGGTGTCGCCGTCAAAAACGGCGGCTGGCCTACCGGCATGGTCGGCTGATGGACCCCAGCGAAACGTGAGCGGATCAGCCAACCATTCAAGCCAATGAGCAGAAGCGCCAGGATCGTCAGTCCTACAAAGAGCCAGCGCAACCAGGGCCTGCGCCCCGGCTGTCTCCACCACGGCGACCTGCTCCTGCGCCGGTCCCCCAGGAGCCAGGGACCCGACCGGGCATCCCTTAAGCCATTGGGATGAGTGCCAGATGGCGATCCGCCAGGTTGCGTACTACCACCACCACCGGAGGCAGGCAGAAGATGTGCCTCCGACGTCGCTCGCACCGCTTCCCGCCTCCCGGCTGGCTCGCTGCCGGGCCGCTGGGGCCGCCCTGCTCCCTGCTCCGCAGCTGCTGCGGAGGAGACCAGTTGCTCAGACCAGGCCTGACGCCGGGCCTTCCAGGACCAGTGCCACGCGGGTCGGTTCAGGTTCTGGTTTATGTCACCTTGCTCAAGCGGGGGAAAACTGCCCTGGGTCCCCTCCCGACCTGTTCTCTGCGCTGATCCCGAAGCCAGCGCAGAGCGCGCCCGGGGATCAGCGCTACCTTCCTCCTCCCAAGCCCCATCAGCGGCACTCATCGGCACCGTCGGGAAGCCACGTAGCGAGGGCGGCGGCCAGCCATTCACATCTGAAAGCCCAGCCACCTGCCATCCTTCACCTCTCGGGGGAAAAAGCACTTCTTGCTCAGCGAGGGCATGACGTTGCAACAGCAGTGCCCGACACTCGTCGCAAAACACCACCCCTTGCTCACATGGCCTGTTGCAGTAGAGGCACCGATTCATTGTCACTAGACCCTTCCTACACTCTCAAGCCGCATCCTATGACCAACACAGTCCAAATGGGCAGCTCTAGTACTGCTATGAATAGATAACGAAGAATTCACGAGTGAGTCACTCTAGAAGAGGCTACAGCCCATTCGTCTTGATATTATCAGGCACGGGGAGCGATTGTCATCCCCCATTTCTCTCTTTCATTGACACCATGCAGAAGTGCCAGTTATACTCTCCTTGCCCTGGAATGAGGCAGCCTTGTGAGTACGTGCCAAAAGCAAGCAAGCAAGCGAGGAAAGAAGAGGGGAAGCACGATGTGGCAAGAGGTTGGAGCAGCACCCCTGGTCAGATGGAGCAGTGCCCTACAGCAGCAGCAATGGTCGTCTGTGGATGACAGTCCTCGGGCCCCGGTGGAGGAGCTATGCGCGAGCGCAATCGCTATATCGATAGAGTGATCGGTCACTATCGAATCATCGCCGGCCTCGGCAATCGGCCAGCAAGCAGCGCCTACCTGGCTCAGCACCTGACAGCCCCCGGCCACACGGTGGTGATTAAGTTCTTTCACCCGCCTTTCCCTCGCAATCGCGAGCAATATTTCCGTGAGGTGCGCCTGCTGAGGATGCTGCGACATCCGCATCTGCTTCCTCCGCTAGAGAGCGGTGTCGACCAGGACGAAGTCTATTTGATGAGCGAATATGCGCTGCGCGGCTCGCTGCGCCAGCGACTGGCGCGCCAGGGGACGACACCACTGAGCGTGGCCGAGGCTGGAGCCTTGCTACAGCAGATCGCTGACGCCCTGGCCTATGCCCATCACTTCAATGTGATGCATGGCAACCTGAAGCCGGAGAACATCCTCTTCAATGCCAAAGGAGAGCTGTGGCTCACCGATTTCAGCTGGGCCACAGCGACCGACGGTGAGCCACAGCTGCGCCCTGGTAGCTGGCCTTACATGGCTCCTGAGCAGTTCGAAGGGATGACAAGTCGCGCCAGCGATCAGTACGCCCTGGCCTGTATCGCCTACGAGCTGCTGACCGGGCGGCCCCCTTTCAGCGGTACAGATTTTGCAACGCTGGCCCGGCAGCACAGCCATGAGCAGCCAGTGGCCCCGACGCAGCTCAACCTGCTGCTGCCGCGCCGGGTGGATGAGGCGCTTCTGCAAGCTCTTGCCAAAGAGAGCAGCCAACGCTTCCCCACGGTCAAGGAGTTCCTCACAGCGCTCTTCCCGGCAGCTGGCAGCCTTCCCTCCCCTGCCAGCAGCAGCGCCCCGAACCTGCCTGCGATCAGCGAAGTGCGTTTCCTATCAGCCGGGCGAGCCAGGCCGTCCCCTCTGGAGTTCTCGCCGGCGAGTGGCGAACTGCTCCGCCCCAGCGATGCTACCCGTGTTCCCGAGAGTTCCAGCTCCCATCTCGGCCCCGGAAGGATTCAGCCCGCCGTCCCCGACGCTGCAACCGCGAGCGGAGAGGCCAGCACTTCTCAAGAGCAGGCAGGCACTTTCAGCGGCCATGCATCGACAGAGGAAGAGATCTCGATCCACGAGCAAGAGACCATACCACAGCCAGCATTGCCCAACCAGGATCAGGCCGCGCTCCTTCCCCCAAGCGAGGAGGCTGTTGCCGGCTCTCCTCCTGAGTCGACGTCTTCGGCGGCTGGCAGCGATAGCATCCTGGAACCAGCAGACGGAGTGCCTCCGAAGGCCAGCGAAGCGGAGGCCCCGGCCACACCCATCCTCCCGTGGAACGAGCAGCCCACATTAATCAGCGAGAGCGTTAGACCAGCTGTCGGCAGCGCAGCAGGTCTCGCTGGCATGGGCGCTGGTCTTCGCGGCAGCCAGGGCGTGAGCTACCAGCGTGAGGCCAGACAAGGGCGCTGGATTCTGATGGGCGTGGTCAGCCTCGTGGTCATCCTGAGCCTGCTCATCATTTTGCTGCTACCACTGCTGTCAGCCGGCCTCTGGCGACAGACTGCCCAACTGACTCCCACGATCCCAACGAGCACCGTCATCGTCACCGTGGCGCCAACGCCGTCGCCCTCACCCAGCCCGACGCCAACTCCCTCACCAACGGCCACACCGACACCATCCCCTTCGCCATCGCCCAGCCCGACGCCGCACCCCACACCCACGCCCACGCCGTCGCCCACTCCGCCGCTGCTGACCGTCAGTCCAACCCAGCTCAACGGATCAGACGACTGTAGCCACGACAGCTTCACCTTCCGCTGCCAGGTCACCCTTTCGCTTTCCTCCACGGCCAGCGACACCACCCAATGGTCGGCCAGCAGCTCAAATGTGCGCGCTTTCTTCGCACCACAGCAAGGCTGGCTAGAGCCTGGCAGTCAACAGCAAATCACAGTCTACATCTACGCCTCCTGCCCGCGCCAGGGCCAGCTGCTCTTTCGCACCCAGGATGGCACTTCCACGCAGGTCACCTGGACCTGCTAGCCAGCAGACCAGGCAGGGTAGCAGGTCCGGTCTGGCCCCCCTATCACTGATAGCGCAAGGCCTCGATCGGTGTAACGCGCCCTGCCTGCCAGGCCGGCAGAAGTGCCGCCACCAGCGAGGCTACCAGAGCAACGCCGATAATCAGGATCAGCTGGCCCCAGGGAATGACAAAGACCAGGCCAGTCTGATAGCGCTCAAAGAAGTTGGCGGCAAACAGATTGCGCGCTAGCAGCAGACCCAGCACCAGACCAATCAAACTACCAAGCACCGCCACCAGCACAGACTCACCCAGGAAGGCCGTCCTGATCAAACGCCGGCTGCATCCTAGCGCACGCAGCATCCCAATCTGCTGGCGCCGCTCAATCACGGCGCGCGTACCGGTAATCGCCAGGGCGGCAACCCCGAGTAGGAGCGCTAGCCCGACAATTCCAATCATGATATCGCTGAGAAGGATGCGCGGCCCGCGCACCTCCCAAATGGCATCTTCCAAGACAGTGGTCTCAAGACCCTCGTCGAGGAAGGCCGAGCCAAGGCGAAGGGACAGCGCGCGCTTGTCCTGACCTGGCGCCACCTTAAAGTAGTAGGCCTGGACCTCGGGATTATTCGGATCGGGCGCAATCGAACCGTAGAGCCGCTGCGAGATGTAGAGTCCAAAATGATCACCGTTGCTGTTATCAACCACCCCAATAATGGTCAGCTTGGCAACCGAGGCATTGAGCAAGGCAGAGAGACCGTCGCCCCCCGGCGAGCGCGTCACCCAGATGCTCTGCGGTGTGAAGTTCGTTTCTCCCAGCGAGATCCCGCTGAGGGCAAAGGTATAGTAAGGGTCCAGACCGGGCGGCGTGAGTGGCACCCCGGCCTCACTGGCTGTCGGCGCCGAGGGATCATAGACCCCAGGCGAGCTACGGGCACCCAGACTAGCTGCCAGCGCGCTGCTATCGATCAAGGCATAGTTCGGATGCTCCTGCAGCGCCTGCCAGACGGCAGCATCGCTGCTGAAGCCGCGCGCTCGCGCCACCAAATGCAGGCCATAGCCCTGGAGAAAGCCCCCACTGATCACCTGAGCCGGATAGAGCCGCCAGGCCGGCTGAGGAGCCGTCGGCTGAATCACCCCCACCAGCGTTGTCGTCCGCACGCCAATGGCGCTGAAGGCTCCGGGATCAATGCCATGCCGCGCCAGAATGGCCCGCAATTGCTCATCAGGAGCCTCCTTTCCTTGACTGGAGAGCAAGGGCCGAAAGTAGGGAATAGCTTGAATGTCATAGCCCCCCGTTTGCAGATTAATGTCAGCATAACTGTGCTGCATGGCCGCCGTGATCACCGTCATCACGGTCAAAGCAAAAACGACCAGACTGAACATCGTCACGCTCAGTCCCATGCGAAAGCGATAGTGTAGCGGATAGGAGGCCACCAGACGCGCCAACAGGTGCAGACGCGGGCGTACCCGCGAGAGCGATAACAGCGGTTTGACAAGTAGCTCACCGTTGGCAATGAGGGCCCAGACAATCCCCAGGGTCATCATGAAGCCGGCTAGAAAGAAGACTTCGATGCTGGAGCGGAAACGTACCAGACCCAGCGAGGCGAAGAGATCGAAGGGAACAGCCCAGTAGGCACAGATGGTCAGGCCGGCAATGGCCGGCACCAGCCGATCGCTCAGACGGCGCACCTGCGGCCTGTATCTGGCAGGACTGAGTGCGATAATGCCGGTCTTGAGGAGCAGGCAGCCACCGATGACAAGGAGCGAGAGACCCAGGGAGAAAGGTGCTACCAGCCGCTCTGTCAGGCCATAGGAGAGCAGCCAGAGGCCCGCCAGCAGCGGGAGCAGACCCGCCAGGACCAGAGCACGCCCGCCCTCGATGAGCAGCTCGCTGAGATAGCTGAGCAGGCGACGACCGCGCTGACGCAGAGCCTTCCTCACCAGTCCAAGCAGCCCCCTCAGCTCCGCAATGGTGCGTGGTCGCCGCTCCGGCTCCGGCAGGTTGCGCAAAGCCTCCACCACAGTCATACGACTTACCAACCAGGCGGAGACCGTCACGGCGCAGAAAGTGAAGATGGTGCCAAGGCAGTAGGCGATGAGCAGGCTGCGCGGCTGAAAGGTCAGCTTGAGCGGGAAGTCGAAGCGCTCCAGCACCGGCCCAAGCAAGAGCACCAGCAAAGCCCCAATGGCCACCCCCAACGCCAGCCCGATGAAGGAGGCTAGCAGATCGTAGATCGCCCCTTCAAAGAGGAAGGTCAGCACCAGATGACGACGCAGCACCCCAATAGCTCGGGCCATCCCCATTTCAACCCGCCGTTCCGCCGCCAGCAGCACGAAGATGAGAAAGATCAGCAGCATCCCAATGGCCACAATAAAGAGGGCAAAGAGAACGAAGATGCGCGAGAAAATGTCTTGCGCTTTCTCCGAATTCAAAATGGCCAGCTTCTTGACTTCAATGACGTGAACATTGCGCGGGATGAGCCGCTCTAGCTTCTCTTCGACGCGATCGGAGATAGCGATGCTATCAGGCCCATCACTGCCGCGATTGGCCACAAAGATCTGCGTGATGGCGTCGCCGCATTGCTCAATCCGCCGAAACAGCTGCACCTGACTCACAATGAAAGGAGTATCGCCTATCATGCCGCTGCTATCGGCAATAGCACGCACACGCACCTCATAGCGCCGTCCCGGCCAGCGTTGCGAGTAGAGATAGAGGCGATCGCCCGCATGAGCGTTTAAAAGCTGCGCCAGAGTCCGATTCAGGTAGACCTCGTTGGGACCGAGTGAGGCAAGATGCAAACGGCCCTTGCCATCCTCAGCGACAATACCCCCAAAACCATCTTCGCTGCCCGGCAGAGCGGCCAGAGCTGTCACCCCAGAGCGCACCTGACGCGAGGTCTGGTCGGCCACCAACAGATCATGTTCCATGATGGCCGCCCCCAGGGCGGCAACATCAGGGTCGCTGCCCACCTGCGCACGCAGGCGGTAATAGATCGCCTCATCGAAGAAGCCCAGATCGCCAGAGCCGCCCTCTATCGTCTCATCAACGTTGCCGACATTATAGGTTGCGACGCTGCGCACGGCGCCCGTCATGACATCGCCGGTCGCCAGGGCGCTAGAGAGCAGGGTCGTCGAAAGCATGAGCGCGAAGATGATCAGCATCATCTGCGTGCGCCGCCGTGGGATGTTGCGCACACCGATCTTAAAAAAAAGCCGATTGCGCAACGCCAGTACCAGGACCAGCGCCACAATCGCCAGGGTGATGATCAGCAGGATCGTGCTGAGCGTATCAAGCGGGATACCAAAAAGTTCCGTCATGCCACTTTCTTGCAAATTGACTGAGCCTGTCCAGTACCTCCCGTTACCGCTGCCCTCCTCCGTGGCAGCCTACCTTACTGGCCTCCTGAGCTGGTCACGCCTCCTGTCCCCGTTGCTCAGCCAGGCGTCAGGTTCGGCCTCAGCGCAGGGCCTGATAAAAGAGATTGGCCAGAGCCATGTAGCCAATGTCGCTCGGATGGAGGCCATCCTCACTCACGTACTCAGGATGACGGGCCAGGTTATAGCGCTGCTGCGACAGATCAACTAGAATCAGATGATGCTTTCTCACATTATCAGCAATGGCAGCGTTATACAGCTGGATCTGAGAGCGCAGCCACTGCTGATCAAAGGTGCGAAAATGTGGGAGCAGCGTCAGATCGGGCACATTGGCAATGGCAATCCTGGCCTGCGGGGCCCCCGCCTGGAGGCGCGTGAGGAGCAGATCCAGATCGCGCGCGTAGGCCGTCACCGGCACCTGGTCAGCCAGATCGTTCACGGCCAGCCAGATCGTCACGATGTCAGGATGCACATCAAGCGCGATGGGCAACTCCAGGCGCAGCGCTTGATGAAGGTGGATCCCGGGAATGCCGAGATTGACCAGATGGACGGATGGGCCAAGCTTATGGGCCAGATCAATAGGCCAGTTATCGGCGTAGGGATCAGCGGTGCCAAAGCCAAAGGAGTCGGAGGCGCCAATGGCGACGTAGACGAGACCTTTATGAAGGTTTCCCAGCTCGTCAGGAGCAGCGGGCGCTTCATTCGTCGGGCCACAGGCGCTTAGCAGGCAGAGACCACAGAGGAGGCTGACCAACAGCCACAGGCTGGTTTTCATCCAAGAGAACTGGCCTGACCATGATCCAGGCCGCCAAGACCAGGCCACTGGCCAGGGCCGCTGCAGGCTTTCCTTGCCTTTACCACTGTCAGGCCCAGGCCGGCTTGCGCCAGCCAGGTGACTCCAATCCTTCGTTTTCGTCCTCATGCACAGGCACGTATGAGATTTACTCTACTCCGATGATAAGTTGCCTCTCTACGTGGATTATATCATCTTTTTAAATATCATACTATGTCAATTTAGCGCCATCAAAGGCTGGGTCGACGGAGAAAACCAGGGAAAAAGTACCCGGCGCGGGTCGTGAAAGGAAGCCCAGAGAGGAGAGGACAAAGGCACCAGCAGGAGACTCATAA
>NZ_JADGIA010000147.1 GCF_019683635.1 Thermogemmatispora sp.
CGTCAGATGTTTATAAGATACAGCCCAAGTACAGCGAGGATGAGTGTCGCGACCGCGATGCCACCTATGCCGCCCCGCTGACGGTCAAGGCGCGCCTGATCAATAAGGAGACGGGCGAGGTCATCGAGAAAGATATCTTCATGGGGGACTTCCCCCTGATGACCAAGCAGGGCACCTTTATTATCAACGGCGTCGAGCGCGTCGTGGTCAGCCAGCTTGTGCGCTCGCCGGGGGTCTACTTTACCGCCGAAGAGGATGCCAGCACCGGGCGCAGGCTCTTCGCCGCCAAGTTGATCCCGAACCGCGGCGCTTGGCTGGAGTTTGAAACAAGCAATAAGAATCTCCTCTCCGTCAAGATTGATCGCAAGCGCAAGTTGCCTGTCACTACCCTGCTGCGCGCTGTCGCCAGCATTGCCCGCGAGCAGTGGCACACCGAAGACGTCGATCTGACGACGGATCAGGGCATGATTCAAGCCTTCAGCGAGGCTGACGACGATCCCAACGTGCGCTACATCCAGACGACGCTGGATCGTGATCCGGTCAAGCGCGAGGAGGAGGCCCTGCTCGAACTCTACAAGAAGCTGCGCCCTGGCGATCCCGCCACCCTTGATAATGCGCGCTCGCTGGTGCGCAACCTCTTCTTCAACCCGCGGCGCTATGACCTGGGCAATGTGGGCCGCTACAAGCTCAACCGCAAGCTGGAGCTGGCGGTGCCGCAGCATATCCGCGTCTTGACGCTGGACGATCTCGTCCATATTATCCGCCGTCTGATCCGCCTGAACAACGGTCACGGGCGCAAGGATGACATCGATCATCTGGGCAACCGTCGCGTGCGCTGTGTGGGCGAGCTGATTCAGTCGCAGTTCCGCGTTGGCCTGCTGCGCATGGAGCGCGTGGTCAAGGAGCGCATGAGCATCCAGGAGCCGGGCCAGGCCACGCCCAACGCCCTGATCAACATTCGCCCGGTGGTGGCGGCCATGCGCGAGTTCTTCAGTGGCAGCCAGCTCTCGCAGTTTATGGAGCAGACCAATGCTCTGGCGGAGATTGGCCACAAGCGCCGCCTCTCGGCCCTCGGTCCTGGCGGTCTCTCGCGCGAGCGCGCCGGTCTGGACGTGCGCGACGTCCACCGCTCTCACTACGGGCGTATCTGCCCCATCGAGACGCCGGAAGGTCCCAATATCGGCCTGATTGGCTACCTGGCCACGTACGGACAAGTCAATCCCTACGGCTTCATCGAAACGCCCTATCGCAAGGTCTACCGTCGTCTGCGAGCCAATGACCCGCGCCTGATCGGGCGTGAGTTCCGCGGCGTCGTCGGGCACGAGCGGGAGGATGTTCTCGACGAGGACGGCCAGGTGCTGGTCAAGGCGCACGAGCGCGTGCGCGTCGATGAAGACCTCTTCTTGAAACTGTCAAAGCTGCTCGGCGACGCCTGGGTGCATGTCCGCGCCTTTGTCACCGATGAGGTACAGTATCTGACCGCCGACGACGAGGAGAATTACAAGATCGCCCAGGTGAACGCGCCGCTGTTGGAGAACGGTGAGTTCGCCGAAGAGCGCACGCTGGCTCGCTACCAGGGCGAGTTTATCATGGACAGCACGGACAACATGGACTTCATGGACGTCTCGCCGCGTCAGGCGGTGAGCGTCGCGACCGCGCTGATCCCCTTCCTGGAGCATGACGACGTCAACCGCGCGCTGATGGGCGCCAACATGCAGCGTCAGGCGGTACCTTTGCTGCGACCGCAGGCGCCGGTCTGTGGCACCGGCATCGAGCGTCAGGTGGCTATTGACTCTGGTCAGGTGATTGTCAGTGAGGTCGATGGCGAGGTTGTCAAATCGACGGCGCGCGTCATCGAGATCATGGACGACCAGGGCGAGATCCATACCTATCGCCTGCGCAAGTTCATGCGCTCCAACGCCGGCACCTGCATCAACCAGCGGCCTATCGTGCGCAAGCGTGACCGCGTGCGCGCCGGGCAGGTCATCGCTGACAGCTCCTCGACCCAGGATGGCGAGCTGGCTCTTGGGCAGAATATTCTGGTGGCCTTCATGAGCTGGGAGGGTGGTAACTTCGAGGACGCCATTCTGATCAGTGAGCGCATCGTGCGCGAGGATCTCTTCACCTCGATCCATATCGAAAAGTACGAGGTGGATGCGCGCGACACCAAGCTCGGCCCCGAAGAGATCACTCGTGATATCCCGAACGTTGGTGAGGAGGGCCTGCGCAACCTCGACGAACGCGGCATCATCTACGTCGGCGCCGAAGTTGGGCCGCAGGATATCCTGGTGGGCAAGATTACACCCAAGGGCGAGACCGAGCTGACCGCTGAGGAGAAGCTACTGCGCGCCATCTTCGGTGAGAAGGCGCGCGAGGCCAAGGATACCTCGCTGCGCGTCCCGCATGGCGAGCGCGGCAAGGTGGTCGAGGTCAAGGTCTTCTCGCGCGAGAACGGCGATGAGCTGCCGCCCGGGGTCAATCAGCTGGTGCGTGTCAGCATTGCCCAGAAGCGCAAGATCGGCGCCGGTGACAAGATGGCCGGGCGCCACGGCAACAAGGGCGTCATCTCGCGTGTCCTGCCCATCGAAGATATGCCGTTCTTGCCCGATGGCACGCCAGTCGACATTATCCTTAACCCGTTGGGCGTACCGCACCGCATGAACCTGGGGCAGATCCTGGAGACGCATCTGGGCTGGGCCGCCACGGCGCTGGGCATCAAGATCGCAACCCCTGTCTTCGATGGTGCCAGCGAGGCCGATGTCACCGAGCTGCTGCGCCGGGCTAATTTGCCGGAGAGCGGCAAGATCCAGCTCTTCGATGGACGCACCGGCGAGCCGTTCGACCAGCCGATCACCGTGGGCTACACCTACATGCTCAAGCTGGCCCACCTGGTCGAAGACAAGGTCCATGCGCGCTCGACCGGCCCCTACAGCCTCATCACGCAGCAACCGCTGGGTGGTAAAGCGCAGTTTGGTGGCCAGCGCTTCGGCGAAATGGAGGTCTGGGCGCTCGAAGCCTACGGCGCGGCCTATATCCTGCAGGAGATCCTCACCGTCAAGTCGGATGACGTGGTGGGCCGTGTCAAGACCTACGAGGCCATCGTCAAAGGCGAAAACATCATCGAGCCGGGCGTGCCCGAGTCCTTCAAGGTCCTGGTCAAAGAACTGCAGAGCCTGGGGATCAACGTAGAGGTTCTCAACGAGGACGATCAGAAGATCCAGTTCGTTGAGGACAGCTCGAATGACGTCATGCCCGAGCTAGGCATCAATCTGTCCGGTTTCGAGGGAGATCAGTAAGGGAAACGGCGGAGGCGCCCCGCGCCATCAGTCTGCGATCGATCGCCGTCCCCGATTCCCCTATCGTCTTGGGTTGTGCCGTCGCCCGTCGTCCGCCTGCTCTCTGGTCGGCAAGCCGGCCCTGCTGATCGTCGTTCATGGTTGGCTTGCCGGCTGCCTGCCGTTCTGCCTGTCAGCAGCGCCCACATCCAGGTCAGACAGGGCAGACTGGCCCCAGGCCAGAGAGCAGGCCAGGCCGGATGAGCTGGGATGAACTGAGGAGAGCGCCCAGTACAGCGAGCGGGGGAGCGGGGCAGTCCGCAGTAAGGCAAGGCCGGCACCAGAGTGGTAGAAGCAGAGCAAACAAGAGAGCGTCGAGGAGATGGCCGGGGCCTTCCCCTTTCCCATCAGGAGGCAGCATGCTCGAAGTCAACGATTTCAACGCAATTCGCATCAGTCTCGCCAGTCCCGAGCAGATTCGCAGCTGGAGCTACGGCGAGGTCACGAAACCGGAGACCATCAACTACCGCACTCTCAGACCAGAGAAGGACGGTCTCTTCTGCGAGCGTATCTTCGGCCCCACCAAGGACTGGGAGTGCTATTGTGGTAAATACAAGCGCGTCCGTTTCAAGGGCATCGTCTGCGATAAATGTGGCGTCGAGGTCGCGCGCTCAAAGGTGCGCCGCGAACGCATGGGCCATATCGAGCTGGCTTCGCCGGTCAGCCATATCTGGTACTTTAAGGGCATTCCCAGCCGCATCGGCCTCTTGCTCGATCTGTCGCCGCGCAACCTGGAGCGCATCCTCTACTTCGCGCTCTACGTGGTCACCCACATCGACGAAGAGGCGCGTCAGAAGGCCCTGATGGAGCTGGATCGCGAACTGGCCAATCTTCAGCAGACGACCGAGGAGGAGGTTGTCGAGCGCGTCGACAGCCTCAAGGAGCAGCGCGACAGCGAGATTCAGGACGAGCGCGCCCGACTGGCGGCCCGCATCCGCCAGATTCAAGAGGAGCGTGAGCGCGATCTAGAGCGGGCCCGCCAGGCCGAGAGCGAGACCCTGGCTGAGCTGCGCGCCCAGCGCGGCAAGCCGGCGGAGGACGACATTGTCTACGAGCCGACCGGCCAGATCATTGTCCCACGCGGCGAGATCGTCACGCTCAAGCACATCGAGCTGCTGGAGCAGGTGGCTGAGACCTGCCGCAACGATATCGCCGAGCAGGCTCGCCATGCCCTGGAGGCCGTACGCGCCGAGAGCGAGCGCGAGGCCGAGCGCCTCAACCTGGACTACCAGGGCCAGATCGACCTGCTGCAGTCGCAGCTGGAGTCGCAGCGCACCGATCGGCGCCATCGTCTGGAGCAGCTGCGTCGCGACCTGGTCAACCTCAAGAAGATGGACCTGCTCCAGGAGAACCGCTATCGCGAGCTGAAGGAAGCCTTCGGCAACGTCTTCCGCGCCGGCATGGGCGCTGAGGCCGTACGCGAGCTGATCGCCGATATCGATCTTGACAAACTGGCAATGGAGCTGCGCCAGGAGATCAGCTCGACCGTGGGCCAGCGGCGTAAGAAGGCCACCAAGCGCCTCAAAGTCGTTGAGGCTTTCCGCAAGTCGGGCAACCGCCCCGAGTGGATGATCCTGACGGTGCTCCCGGTCTTGCCGCCAGAGCTGCGTCCAATGGTCCAGTTGGATGGCGGGCGCTTCGCCACCTCGGACCTCAACGATCTCTATCGCCGCGTCATCAACCGCAACAACCGTCTCAAGAGATTGCTGGAGCTGAGCGCGCCGGAGATCATCATTCGCAACGAGAAGCGCATGCTGCAGGAGGCGTGCGACGCCCTCATCGACAACGGGCGCCGTGGGCGAGCGGTGGCTGGCTCGGGCAACCACAAGCTCAAGAGCCTCTCCGACATGCTCAAAGGAAAGCAAGGTCGATTCCGCCAGAACCTGCTTGGAAAGCGCGTCGACTACTCCGGTCGCTCCGTGATCGTCGTCGGCCCTGAGCTAAAGCTGCACCAGTGTGGCCTGCCCAAGCGCATGGCCCTGGAGCTGTTCAAGCCCTTCGTCATGCGCAAGCTCGTTGAGCGCGGCGATGCCCACAACATCAAGAGCGCCAAGCGCTTCGTCGAGCGCGTCCGGCCCGAGGTCTGGGATGTCCTGGAGGAAGTCATCAAGGACCATCCCGTCCTGCTCAACCGTGCGCCGACCCTGCACCGTCTGGGCTTGCAAGCCTTCGAGGCTGTGCTGGTCGAAGGCAGCGCCATCCAGCTCCATCCGCTGGTCTGCTCGGCCTTCAACGCCGACTTCGATGGCGACCAGATGGCCGTGCATGTCCCGCTGTCCGAGAAAGCCCAGGACGAGGCGCGGCAGTACATGATGTCCACGCGCAACCTGCTGCTGCCAGCCACCGGCGAGCCGTCGATCGGCGCCACCGGCGACATGGTCCTTGGCTGCTTCTACCTGACGCAGGATCGCCCGGGCAAGAAGGGAGAGGGGCGCGTCTTCTCCGATCCGACCGAAGCCCTGCTGGCCTACCATCACGGCGTCATTGATCTGCAGGCCCTCATCAAGGTGCGCATGGATGGCATCCAGATTTTCGATGAGCCACCGCCGGCGGGGCCGACCATGTATGCGCAGCGCCAGCTGATCACCACCACCGTCGGGCGCATCATCTTCAACGAATCGCTGCCCGAGCGCATGCGCTTCAAGAACTATCCGATGAGGAAGGACGACCTGCGCGCTCTGATCTCCGAGTGCTACAAGGAGTACGGGCGCGTCAAGACCTGCGAGCTGGCTGACGAAATCAAGCGCCTGGGCTTCTCGTATGCCACCAAGGCTGGCGCCACCATTGCCGTCAGCGACATCAAGGTGCCCGAGGGCAAAGCCGAGGAGCTGGCCAAGGCCGACGCCAAGATTGCGGCCCTGGAAGAGCAGTACCGTGAGGGTCTCATCACCGACTTCGAGAAATACCAGCAGACCATCGACATCTGGAACGAAGTCACCGAGAACATCACCAAGATGGTCGAGCAGACCCTGGACCCCTACGGTGCCATCTTCACCATCGCTAAGTCTGGCGCGACCAAGGCCCGCTTCCAGCAGATCCGCCAGCTCTCAGGTATGCGTGGCCTGATGGCCAGCCCGTCCGGTAAGATCATCGACGTGCCCATCCGCGGCAACTTCCGCGAAGGGCTGAGCGTGCTGGAGTACTTTATCAGCAGTCACGGCGCGCGCAAAGGACTGGCCGACACCGCTCTGCGCACCGCCGAGTCGGGCTATCTGACGCGGCGCCTGATCGACGTCGCCCAGGATGTCATTGTCACCGAAGAGGACTGTCAGACCACCGAGGGCATCCTCATCACCGATGAAGACAGCAAGGAGATGATGCTGCCTGACATCCGCCAGCGCATCATCGGGCGCATCCTGTTGGAGCCGATCCCCGGCTTCGAGCATCTCATCGAAGTCGGCGACGAGATCACCGAAGACATCGCCGATGCCCTGGTGGCGGCGGGCGTCAAGCAGGTGCGCGTCCGCTCCGTGCTGGGCTGCCAGACCCGCCGCGGCGTCTGCCGCAAGTGCTATGGCCGCGACCTGGCGGAGAACACCCTCGTGCGCCTGGGCCAGGCCGTCGGCATCATCGCCGCCCAGTCCATCGGTGAGCCGGGCACGCAGCTGACCATGCGTACCTTCCACACCGGCGGTATCGCTGGCGCCCAGGGCGACATCACCCAGGGTCTGCCGCGTATCGAAGAGCTGTTCGAGGCGCGCGTCCCCAAGGATAAGGCGGAGATCAGCGAAATCGATGGCGTCGTCGAGATCATCAAAGACGAGAACACGGGCAGCCGCACCGTGCGCGTCGTCTCGACGAACACCATCTTCGACGAGTACCGCCTGCCGCCCGGGGCTGAAATCCTCGTCAACGAGCACGACCAGGTCCAGAAGGATCAGCTGCTGGCCCTGGAGCCGCCGCAGAACGGCAGCGAGCCGCGCGAAGTGCGCGCCCGCACCAGCGGTGAAGTGCTCTTCAACCCGAACGGCGTGCTGACCATCCGTTCCGAGGAGCGTGATGAGCGCAGCTATCCGGTGCCGGCGGCCCGCAGCCTGGCCGTCGCCCAGGGGCAGTACATCAAAGCCGGGACACCTATCACCAGCGGCCATCTCGACCCGCAGGATGTCCTGCGCATCCTCGGACGCGAAGCGGTCCAGATGTACCTCGTCAAGGAGGTGCAGCGCATCTACCGCAACACTGGTGTGCGCATCAACGACAAGCACATCGAGATCATCATTCGGCAGATGCTGCGCCGCGTGCGCGTCGAGGAGCCGGGCGACACCGACATGCTGCCCAACGACCTGATTGACCGCTTCGCCTTCGCCGAGACCAACGCGCGCGTCCTGGCCGAGGGAGGCGAGCCGGCCCGCGCCCAGACTGTGCTGCTGGGCGTCACTAAGGCTTCGCTCAACACCGACAGCTTCCTGGCAGCGGCCTCGTTCCAGGAAACCACGCGCGTGCTGACCGAGGCGGCCATTCAGGGCCAGACCGACCACCTGGTGGGCCTCAAGGAGAACGTCATCATCGGCAAGCTCATTCCGGCTGGCTCCGGCTTCTTGCAGCGGCGCCGTGAACAGCTGGCGCGCCAGCAACAGGCGCAGCAGCGCCTGACAGGCGCACCCAGCGTGGCCGGCGTGGGTGCGGGCCTGGGTGGAAACTCTGGCAGCAACGGCCACAATAGCGGTACCCCCGGCGTGGCTCTTGACAGCCTGAGTGATGAGTGATACCATATACAACCGCGCATAGATTGAGAAGGGGCGCGCACCAGCGCGCCCCTTTAGAGGACAGTTAGGGGAGGATTGCTCGTTGCCAACGATCAATCAGCTGGTCCGAAAGGGCCGTTCCAAAAAGGTCAGACGCTCGAAGGCTCCGGCGCTGTTGTATTCCTACAACGCGCTGAAGAACCGTGTCATGCGCATGCAGGGCGCGCCGCAGAAGCGCGGCGTGTGCACACAGATCCGTACGATGACCCCCAAGAAGCCGAACTCGGCCATGCGCAAGATCGCGCGCGTGCGCTTGAGTAACTTGATGGAGGTCACGGCCTATATCCCTGGCGAGGGCCATAACCTCCAGGAGCACTCGGTGGTGTTGATCCGCGGTGGGCGCGTTAAGGATCTACCCAGTGTGCGCTACCATATCATCCGCGGTACGCTCGATAGCGATGGGGTCGCTAAGCGTCGTCGCGGTCGCTCAAAGTACGGAGCCAAACGGCCCAAGCCTGGGCAGGCGGCGGCCACTTCAGCCGCCAGGGGTGGTAAGAAGTAGCGCGTGGGCGGCTGCTGAAGCGCAGAAGCATGCAAAAAGCATAGCCATCCGACCCGCCACATTCCCCGCTTCCCTGCCCGATACCGCCTGAGAGCGTTCAGGTAGGTCGGTTTACAGGTCGTGCATCACGTTCGATCACGCACTCATCGGCGTTCTTCACGCTCGATGAGTGTCGGGTGTCCTCCACGTCTGTCCCTCTGCCAGGCAGGCAACAACGAAAGAATGCGCTCGCTCTGGCGTGTCACGTGGAAAGAGACGCTCGTCTGTTTGTCTGTTCGCTTGCCCGCGCCGCGCGCTATCGTCGCCGCAGGGTAAGCGGGTCAGGGCTAAGACGGCAGTGCCGTAGTCGCCATCGTCTGACTGACTGGCTTGACTGGCTGGCTACCACCCCTGGCCTCATATCTCAAGCTCAAGCCAGCAAACAAGCAAAACCAATCCTCGCTGCAGCCTGCGGTGAAGTGAAGGTTGTCAAGAAGAGCTGCTAGTGCCTAACCCCGGGCGGGTCGGCAGATGGAGGCTGGGCCAGAGCGCTAAATAGCAAAATACCTGCACAAAGACGCGCAAGCGCACGAAGAGGCAGACCGCTCCAGTGGCCAGGCTGGAGCTGCGCAAGACAGCCTGTTACCTTGCTGGCCGCTGTTCTGGCGAGTGGGGCCGCGGAGGCCGCCACAGCGTACGCCAGCTCAGCTACCCGAGCCGGCGAGGCGACTGCAGGTCTGTCTGTCACTGTCTCTGCTGGAAGGGAAAGGTGATGGAGGCTCCCCCAGCAGGACCGGGCTGGCCAGCCCGCCTTGCGCTCGCCTCTGGCCAGCTGAGGTAGCGAGCAAGGAAGAAAGTGCTCACCGTATCAGCAAGAGCGCTGGCTGAGAAAAGGAAGCAACCAAACAGGCAAGAGAAGTAGTGAGGTCTGACGGACTGCTCGTAGTGGTTGGAGTGAGGGAGGAGCAAGGAAGAGCGGCCAGCAAGGAAGACAGCGACGTTCGCGGCAGCAGATCCGCTGCCCTGCCCGAACATGTGGGAAGGGACCCGCGCCAGTCCGCCAACTGCTGAAACGAGGCCGCCGCCGCTGGACCTGCGCCAGCGTTCACTCGATTACAGTGTGGCTTCAGTCATGAGCGCGTGAGGCGGGGCGGCCCGTGATTGGTGCGGTAACCATCGTTGCTGATGCTGTAGGCGTCTGTATCCGATTGTAGCTTCCGTTCTCATCGACGAGCAGCAGAAGCAGAAGCGCATTCCTCTAACGCGATGGGTGGGTGCCCTGCCCCCGGGGCGGCAGGCCCGCCAGGCGGCCCGGCGTTCGTCCTCCTGCCCGCTGAGCCTGGCGGGTGCGGTAGGGGAGCGTGGAGGCAGGAGGACTGGTAATGTTAAGCACAGGTGTCAGCTACAATCGAAGCGGCGCCTTTTCTGGTGCTTTGCACAAGGCAGGTATCATACGTACGTACGTAGCGTAGCGTAGATGCTCGTCTGCGCGCGTAAGCGGACTGCGGCCACGCTTGTCGGCCCAGGCCGGCAGCAGGAGCGGCGGCGAGCATGTGTGTTGACCGCGAAGCGAAAGGGAGGAAAAGAGACCTTGCCAAGACGCAAACGTGTTAGCCGTCGGTCAGAGTCGGACAAGCATAGCAAGGAAACCAAGAAGTACGAGTATCGGCGTGGAGTGCGTCGGCTCGAAGTCGTGGACCCCAAGTACCAGAGCCGCAACGTCGCGAGCTTCATCGGCAAGCTGATGGTCGATGGCAAGAAGAGCCTGGCCGAGCGCATTCTCTATCAGGCTTTCGCCTTAATCGAGCAGCGGCAGAAGCGCCCGGCGCTGGAGGTCTTCGAGCAGGCCATCAAGAACGCCACGCCAACGGTCGAGGTCAAGCCCCGCCGTGTCGGTGGCTCAACCTACCAGGTGCCCGTCGATGTCCGCAAAGAGCGCGGCCTCTCCCTCGCCATGCGCTGGCTCATCCGCTCTGCTCGCGCTCGTACCGGCAAGAGCATGGTGGAGAAGCTTGCGAGCGAGATCATGGACGCTGCCTCCGGACAGGGTGCGACCATCAAGAAACGGGAGGAAACCCACAGGATGGCAGAGTCCAACAAGGCTTTCATCCATTATCGCTGGTAATACTTAATCATGTCTAGAGAATACTCACTCGAAAGAACGCGGAATATCGGTATCATCGCCCATATTGACGCGGGAAAAACGACGACGACCGAGCGCATCCTCTTCTACACTAAGAAGATTCACCGCATGGGTGAGGTGCACGAAGGGGCTGCGACGATGGACTGGATGGTGCAGGAGCAGGAGCGTGGTATCACTATCACCGCGGCAGCTACCACCTGCTTCTGGCTCGACCATCGCATCAACATCATCGATACGCCCGGTCACGTCGACTTTACTGCCGAGGTCGAACGCTCGCTGCGTGTCCTCGATGGGGGCATTGTCATCTTCGACGCCGTCGCCGGTGTCGAACCCCAGTCTGAGACCGTCTGGCGCCAGGCCAACAAGTACAACGTCCCGCGTATCTGCTTTGTCAACAAGATGGATCGCGTCGGAGCTGATTTCTGGCGCACCGTCCAGATGATCCGTGACCGTCTGGGGGCCAATCCTCTTCCGATCCAGCTACCGATCGGTGCGGAGAGCGACTTTAAGGGCTTCATCGATCTTATCGAGCAGCATGCCGTCATTTTCCTCGACGAGCTGGGCACGCGGCCTGAGCCGACGCCCATCCCTGCTGAACTGGAGGAGGAGGCCAAGCGTCATCGCGATGCACTCATTGAGCGCGTCGCCGAGACCGACGAGGAGTTGACCCTGAAATACCTTGAGGGCGAGGAAATTACCAAGGACGAGATCCGAGCCGCCCTCCGCAAAGCAACAATCGCCGGCACTCTGGTGCCGGTACTTTGTGGCTCTTCCCTGCGCAATAAGGGCGTACAGGCTTTGCTGGATGCGGTGGTTGCCTATCTTCCTTCCCCTCTCGATATCCCTCCTCCCGTCGGCATCAATCCCAATACTGGTGAGCAGGTCGTGTTGACGGTTGCAGACGATGCCCCGTTCAGCGCCCTGGCCTTCAAGATTGTCTCCGATCCCTTCGTGGGTCGCCTGGCCTATCTGCGCGTCTATTCCGGCACTCTGACGAAAGGCTCTTCGGTCGAAAATACGACCAAAGGCAAAACAGAGCGCATCGGTCGCCTGCTGCGCATGCACGCTAACCATCGTGAGGATATCGACGAAATCCGCGCCGGCGATATTTGTGCCGCCGTCGGGCTGCGTAATACCTTCACCGGCGACACCCTGTGTGATCCACAGCACCCGGTGATCCTCGAATCGATCTCCTTCCCGGAGCCGGTGATCGAGATCGCCATCGAGCCGAAGACGCGCGGCGATCAGGATAAAATGACGATCGCCCTCAGCAAGCTTGCTGAGGAAGATCCCACCTTCCAGGTGCGCACCGACCCTGAAAGCGGCCAGACGATCATCCGCGGCATGGGTGAGCTGCATCTGGAGGTGATCGTCGACCGCCTCTTCCGCGAGTTTAAGGTCGAGGCCAATATCGGGCGTCCCCAGGTGGCCTATCGCGAGACCATTACCCGCGAAGCGACCGCCCAGGGCCGCTATGTTCGCCAGACCGGTGGTCGTGGTCAGTACGGCGATGTCTGGATTCGTGTCGAACCCAATCCCGGCAAGGGCTTCGAGTTTGTCAACGCCATTGTCGGTGGCGTCATCCCCAAGGAATATATCAAGCCGGTCGAGGTTGGTATCCGGGAGACGCTGGAGAACGGCATCATCGCTGGCTACCCGATGATCGATGTCAAGGTCACCCTCTTCGACGGCTCCTATCACGAGGTCGATTCGAGTGAGATGGCCTTTAAGACTGCCGGATCGCTGGCGATCAAAGAGGCGGCGCGCAAGGCCGGCCCCATCTTGCTGGAGCCGGTGATGCTGGTCGAGGTGACCACGTCCGAGGAGTTCTACGGCGACATCATTGGTGATCTCAACCGTCGCCGTGGCGTGATCCTGGGCATGGAGAGCCGTGGCACCGTCTATGTGGTGCGGGCCCATGTCCCTCTGGCCGAGATGTTCGGCTATGTCAATGATCTCCGCTCCTTGACCAGTGGACGCGCCAGCTATTCGATGCAGTTTGACCACTACGAACCAGTGCCGCGCAATATCGCGGACGACATTATCGCTAAGGCGGCTGCCAGCTAGAAGGATCGCTTGCTGCTGCTGGCAGCGCCTCCTTTCCCGCTGTGGGATGGGCGTGCCTGGAGGTCCGGTGTCCTGCCCTCTCCCCTGCACAGCTAGTCGGGGAGAAGAAGAAGCCGCGTCTGCGCCGCACCTCTCACTCACGCCGGTGGCTGGGCGGGCGGGATCGCTCCGCTCCACAAGAGCAGAGCTGTGCCGGTCCAGCTCTCAATCACCAGCCCTGGAGCCGATGCCAGGGGACGGCCTCCCAGGGCACCGTTCTGAGCGAGCGCTGCGTTCAGGCAGCAAATGGGGTTTGCAGAACCGCACCCACCCATCTGCTGCAAGGCTGGCCCAGCTCTCGCCCGGTCCCTCCTCGGGCAAGGAACGGACCGCTAACTCTATCTCTGGTCGCGTCGTGCGGCGCTCGCTTCCCGAAAGCGCCCGCACCGCACGCAGCCTGACTC
Organism: Thermogemmatispora sp.; assembly: GCF_019683635.1. Lineage (GTDB taxonomy): Bacteria > Chloroflexota > Ktedonobacteria > Ktedonobacterales > Ktedonobacteraceae > Thermogemmatispora. Next base: position 13,215 of record NZ_JADGIA010000147.1, read on the forward strand.
GCACCAGGCGAGTGCATGCTGCTCTACCCTATCTTGGCTGGTAATCGTGAGACAAGGCCGTTGCAAGGTGCACCCCCTGGGCACATTATCGTATGTCTGTTGCACTGAGCATGTGAGCACTAAGAAGTGAGGATGAACAATGGCGAAGCAGAAGTTTGAGCGGACGAAGCCGCATGTGAATGTGGGCACGATCGGGCACATTGACCACGGGAAGACGACGCTGACGGCGGCGATCACG
>NZ_JADGIA010000148.1 GCF_019683635.1 Thermogemmatispora sp.
TTGCTTGGCTTGCCGCTGTCTCGATCGGTGGCTCTCCGCTATCTCTAGTGTAGCGCTGATCTCTATTATATAGATATATATGTATCTATATGAAAAAGCGATATGATCGTATATAGCAGTTTTTCAATAACTGGAATGGCAAAGAGAGGCGAAGGATGAACACGATGACGGCAGTTGATCGATCTGCTTCTGTAAGAGGGTGGTGGGTTGTGTCGGACAGGACAGGCAATGTTGGCAATCCACTGACAGCTGGTCCGCAATGGCTGGGCTATCTGCCAGCCCAGCGAAGCGAGAGGAGCTGCGCCGGCGGGGGTACGGCGCAGGTCGGAAAGTTCAGGTCCCGCTCGCTATGGCAGCCGCCGCCAGGGCACAGCGCTTGTCTCGCTAACCGGCGGCGGCTGGTCCTCTATGAGGCAGGGGTTGTACCTCTCATGAGCGCATCCAGCGTGGACTTCTTGATACGGTAAGCCTGACGCTTGCCACGGTGGGGGAGGGTGATCGCCTCCAAGGCTCCGCTCTTGATCCAACGACGCACCGTTGTATCGTCCACGCGCAGACGGCGCGCAACTTCACGTACCGTGAGCAGTTCTTCCAGATCCTCAGCCATAGCAGTCTCTCCTACTCTTTGGGATTAGCTCGTAACAGGCGCGATCACCAGCGTTCCTCTGACACCCCCAAGCGCGCCGTCTTCTCCTCGTTGATCGGAGAGAGCCGGGTCGCCTCCCGGTCAAGCCCGGAAGGGGTGCCATCTGGCGATTCACGAGCAGACGTTTTTTCGGTCCCTCTATACGAGAGTATATCCCTGGGGGTAGCATCCTCCCGTGAGGCCAGAACAGTTGAACGCTGTCTGCCAGTTAACTACACTATACAACTACGCACAAACGTACTAAAATGGAGCAGATGTCAGGTTGGCATCTACCTTCTCCCCTTGGAAGTGAGCGGTCGCTTCGGCTGCCAGATTGGATTGCCTCAGGCAGAATTTCCATGAAGAGAGGGGGAGACAGGCGAGTGATCGACTTGCGAGCGGTCCAAAGGACTGGAAAGGGTTCTTTTTGATGTCTGTGACCATTCTGGTCGTCAGTGATCTCCACCTTGCGCATGGTCAACAGCCTTTTGAGGGCTTTACCGAGAAGCAACAGCGTGCCTGGGAGGAGTTTCTGCAGGCGGCCTCTCCTGGAGGCCCCCTTGTCGAGGGGCGGGCAGATGAGACGGTTGAGCTGGTGATCAATGGCGACTGCTTTGATTTTTTGGTGGCTGCTCCCCTGTGGCATGATCGTACTCGTACGGCAGCTCAGGCTTTGGAGAAGCTAGAGCAGATCATTGCCGCTCATGAACCATTCTTTGAGGCGCTGGCCCAGTTTTTGAGGCAGCCTCAACGGCGTGTGACCTTCGTGCCCGGCAATCACGATATTGAGCTGCTCTTCCCGGCAGTTCAGCAGCGCCTGCGCCAGGCGGTGGGTTGGCCCGCGGCCTCAGAGGAGCGGCTCCGCTTCTGGTCACGTGCGCGCTATGAGCCGCTGTCGACGATCGCTATCGAACATGGCAATCTGTATGATTTCTGGAACCATCGCAGTGCTGGCTTGTGGACTGTCAGTGGCGAGCCGCTGCCTCCCCCCGAGGAGATTCTTCTCTCTGCCGGTTCGTGGTATTATCAAGAGGCAGGGGTACTGATCCATCGCCGTTTTCCGTATTTCGACCACTTGGAGCCGTCGCTCAGCTATCCGCGCCAGATGGCGCTGCTGAGTCTCTTTGCTCCCGAGCTGCTGTGCGAAGTGGTGACGAATCTCGTCGGGCTGATGAGCCGGCCACGTCAGCCTCTGGCTGGCTTGCGCCAAGGCGAGGAGCACCTGGCTCTGCGCCTCTTTGAGGAGGCGATGCAGGATCTGGCCGCCTTCCAGCGCGATATGCAGCGCCAGAAAAGCGACTGGCAGCCGGTGCCAGGCTGGGATGAGCAGCAGGCTACGGCAGCTATGCTGGAGGAGTATACGCTCTTGCGGGAGGCGGTGGCCCAGGCTAGCGAGCCGACAGCGACGGAGAGGACGCTACTGGAGGCGGTGGCCCGCATCTTTGGCAGGTCAACGGCCCGCCGAGCAAGCCCAACTGGCGCTGGTATGCAGGCCCTGCTCCAACGTGAGCCTGGCCTGCGCTATGCCCTGGCTGGCCATACTCATGCGTGGCTCGTAGAGCCGCTAGCTGAGAGCCGCCAATCCTATCTGAATACGGGTACATGGACGCGGCGCCTGGCACGGCCTGCACCGGAGGAGATCACGCCAGCGACGTTAGCCTGGCTGCGTTCACCAGATTGGCCACCTACGCCGACAACGTCGCCGCTGCGCGAGGTGACACAGTATACGTTCGCGCTGATCCGTGCCAGCAACGACGGGGTCCAGGCTACGGCCAGCCTTTGCGCCTGGGAAGCCCGTTCTCAGCCAGCTTACCGGGTCCTGGCAACAGCTGCCTTCTGAGTGTAGTGCCTGGGAGAATTAGATGGCGACGGAAGCCAGCAATAAGCGTACAAGTCGCGAGAGGAGCTTGCGTGGTCTGAAGGGTTGAGTAGAAGGTATGAGCGAGAGTGACATTTCAAGAGCACAAGAGAAACCTCGGTGCGGTGAGAGCGGCAAGAAGCTGCTCCTGGTCGATGGACATGCCTTGATCCACCGAGCCTTCCATGCGCTGCCCGAGATGCTGACGACGAGCAGCGGCGAAGCGGTGAACGCGGTTTTTGGCTTCGCCAGCATGCTGCTGAAGGCGCTGGCTGACGTGCGTCCGGACTATGTGGCCGTGACCTTCGATCGCTCAGTGCCTACCTTCCGTCATGAGGTCCTGCCAACTTACAAGGCGCAGCGCCCCTCGCTACCACCAGTGATGCGCTCGCAGTTTGAGCGCATCCGTGAGCTGGTTCACGCTTTCAATTTTCCCGTCTACGAGCTGGACGGCTTTGAGGCAGACGACCTGCTCGGAACACTGGCGCGTCAGGCAACGGAGCAGGGCCTGGAGACCATCATTCTGACCGGCGATATGGACACGTTGCAGCTGGTCGACGACTGTGTACGCGTCATGGTGGCCAAACGCGGCATTAGTGAGGTGACAGTCTACGATCGGGCCGCGGTACAAGCGCGCTATGGCATCGAACCGGGGCAGCTACCGGACTTTAAGGGGTTGGTCGGTGACCCGTCGGATAATATCCCCGGCGTGCCTGGGATCGGAGAGAAGACCGCCAGTCGGCTGATCGCCACCTACGGCAGCCTTGAGGCGGTGCTGGACCACCTGGCAGAGCTGAAACCAAGGGAGCAGAAGGCCCTCAGCGAGGCACGCGAGCAGGCCCTGCAGAGTAAGTACCTGGCCACGATCGTACGCCATGCCCCGGTGCAGCTTGATCTGGCCGCTTGCGACATCAGACGCTTCAATCGCGAGAAGACGCTGGCTCTCTTCCGCAGGTTGGAGTTTCATTCGCTGGTTGATCGGCTGCCCAGCCCCGACGGCACCTTCGGCGATACGAGAGGCGGCAAGGCGGGCGGCCAGGGAGAGGCCCTTCTTCCCGGTGCAGGGCAGCCAGGGTCTGATTTCGCTGAGCAGTCCCCAAACGATCCTGACGGAGACGATGCTCACGAAGGGCAGGAGACACCTCTAGGCCTCGTGCCCATCCTGGAGCCTCCCCCTCCACCAACGCAGCTCACTCAGACCGGCGAGCCAGCGATAACAGCGGGACTCGCTCTTACTGCTCAGGAGCCTGCCAGCAAGTCGCCGTCTCAGCACGGAGATCACGCCCAGGTGGAGCAACTGGCGCTCTTCGAGCTGCCAGCTCAGGCAGAAGTACGCCACCTGCGCCTGCCTGCCATCGGCAACAGTCTCCCGCTCCTTGAGCCGGTCAGCGAAAAAACAACCAACACGCTGCTGATCACCAGCGAGGAGGCGCTGACGGTTCTGGTGCACAGCCTGCGCCGGGCAGGAGCCTTTGCCTTTGACATCGAAACTTCCTCTGAAGACCAGTGGCGGGCCGAACTGGTCGGGCTAGCTTTTAGTATGGCCCCCGGCGAGGCTTACTATGTCCCTATCGGCCACCAGCAGACGCTCGACGGCGAAGAGCCACCAGCCCAGCTTCCTTTACCCTTCGTGCTGGAGCGGCTGCGCCCGGTGCTGGAAGATGCCCATATTGCCAAATATATGCACAATGCGAAGTACGATCTGCTGGTGATGGCGCGCTACGGTGTACGCATCCAGGGATTAACCTTCGACACGCTATTGGCGGCCTATCTGCTGGACCCTGGCCGGCGCGGCCTGGGACTGAAAGAGCAAGTTTTCCAGCGCCTGGGCTATGTGATGACCCCTATCTCCCAGCTCATCGGCAGCGGCAGCAAGGCCATCAGCATGGCCCAGGTTTCGGCAGTGCGTGCTGCAGAGTATGCCGGGGCCGACGCGGACATGACGCTGCGCCTGGTGGCACTATTGCGACGCGACCTGCAGCGCCACGGCCTGTGGAAGCTGTTCGAGCGTATAGAGATGCCGCTTGTGGACGTGCTGGTTCAGATGGAGCTGCACGGCGTGGCCCTGGATGCTGACTTTCTGCGCGCTTTCGGCGAGCGCCTCAACGAGCAAATTCGCACCCTGGAGCAGAAAATCTACGACGCTGTAGGACACCGCTTTAACATCAATTCAACGCGGCAGCTGGCCGAGGTCCTCTTTGGGGAGCTGAAGCTGCCCACAGGGCGCAAAACGCGCACCGGCTATTCTGTCAGCGCCGAGGTCATCGAGAGTCTCAAGGGCCTTCATCCGGTGGTCGATGCCTTGCTGGAATACCGCCAGCTCGCTAAACTGAAATCTACCTACGTCGATGGCTTGCTGACTCTCATGGACCCCGTGACCGGGCGCGTGCATACGTCGTTCAATCAAGCGGTGACCTCCAGCGGGCGGCTGTCGTCTAGCAATCCCAATCTGCAGAATATCCCTGTGCGGACGGAGATCGGGCGCCAGATTCGGCGTGCCTTCATTGCGGACCCGAGCTACCTCCTGCTCACTGCCGACTATTCTCAGATCGAACTACGCATCCTGGCGCGCATTACAGGTGAGAAGCGTCTGGTGGAGGCCTTCCAGCGGGGCGAAGACATTCATACGATCACTGCCGCCTCTCTCTTCCATGTGCCGGTGAGCCAGGTTACGCCCGAGCAGCGCCGCCTGGCCAAAACCGTGGTATATGCCATTCTCTATGGTCAGTCAGCTTTCGGGCTGGCTCAGGTGACCGGCATGAGCAATGCTGAGGCCAGCGAGTTCATCAAGCGCTATCACGAGACCTTCCCCGAGGTGCGGCGCTACGTGGATGCAACCTTGAACCAGGCATACAAGCAGGGCTATGTGAATACGCTCTTCGGGCGCAAGCGCTTCCTGCCAGACCTGCGGACTCTCAGTGGACCGGAGCGCCAGGCTCTGGAGCGTGAGGCGATCAACATGCCTATCCAGGGCACCAACGCAGACGTGATCAAGATCGCTATGATCCGTATCCACCACGCTCTACAGGAGCGTGGCTTGAACGCGCGCATGATCCTTCAGGTGCATGATGAGCTGGTCTTTGAGGTGCCAGTGGAGGAGTTGGAGACGACTCGTCGCCTGGTACGGACCATCATGGAAGACATCCCAGAGATCACGGAGAAGGTCCCGCTCAAGGTGGAAACCAAAGTGGGGCGAAACTGGTACGAGGCTGCTCCTGCGGAGTAGCCCGCCGGCGCCCCGTTGAGTCGCTGCCGCCATAGGAACGTTGGATGTTGGCGGTATGATCTCGCTTGCGAACGCAAAAGGAGAGCCATCTGTGCAGCTATCACGTCTTGTTCAGAGTCTACCCCCATATCACTTTGCCGAAACACAGAAGAAGCTGGCCGCCCGCCAGGCGGCAGGGGTTGATGTGATCAATCTGTCGATGGGCGATCCCGACCTACCAGCGCCCGCCGCCGTCATTGAACGCCTCTGCCAGGCAGCCCACGATCCCGAGAACCATCGCTATCCCGAGTATCGCGGCTTGCGCGCCCTCCACGAGGCTTTTGTGGCCTGGTTCCAGCGGCGCTTCGGCGTGACGTTGACTCCGGAGGAGGAGACTTTGCCGCTCCTGGGATCAAAAGAGGGCTTAGCCTACGTGGCGGCGGCAGTGCTCAACCCGGGCGACGTGGCCCTGGTGCCCGATCCCAACTATACCGTCTACGTGACAGGTACAACCAGCACCGGCGCTCATCCCTTTTTGCTGCCGCTGCGCGAAAGCTATGATTATCTGCCCGACCTGGAAAGCATTCCTTCCTCGGTGCTTCAACAAGCCCGCCTCCTTTGGCTGAACTATCCAAACAATCCGACCGCCGCCTGCGCCGACCAGGCTTTTTTCGAGCGCGCAGTCGCTTTCGCTCGCCGGCACGACCTGCTCATCGTGCACGACATGGCTTACGCTGAGGTCTATTTCGAGCAACGCCCACCAAGTATCTTGGAGATCCCGGGGGCGCGCGAGGTTGCTGTTGAGCTGCACTCGCTCAGTAAGACCTATAATATGGCCGGGTTCCGCGTCGGCTGGCTCGTTGGCAACCGCGAGGTCGTGGACGCGGTGGGGCGGCTCAAGAGCAACGTCGATAGCGGCATGTTCCGTCCTATCCAACATGCAGCCATCGCGGCACTGCAATTGCCCGATTCCTGGATACAGGAGCGAAACGCTGTTTACCGCCGTCGCCGTGATCTGCTTGTGGCAGGCTGCAACTCCTTGGGACTGCGCGCTCGCCAGACGCAGGCTGGCCTCTACGTCTGGGCCGCCGTGCCGGAGGGCTTCAAGGCCCGCGACTTCGCAAGCTGGCTCTTTGATCAGACCGGGGTGCTGCTGACTCCCGGGTCAAACTTCGGCGCCGCTGGCGAGGGCTATCTGCGCATCTCTATGACAGCTCCCGAGGAGCGCATCGAGGCCGCGCTACAACGGATGAAGGCCGCTCTGCGCGAGCTACCACGCCCCTGAGATCCTCACCTGGAGCAGGCCGTCGGGCATACCGTCCGCAGCTTGATGCCTACCTTTAGACGCTGCCTCGCTTGGCCAACGCTTGTGCAGCACAATAGCGATGGATGGAGAGATCAAGAGCAGGATCGGGGAGGCAGGCGCGCGCCAGCAGCGGAGCTTGCTCGGGAGCACTCCGGCGGCGCTCACGCCTCCATTTTAGCGCCAGGGGAACGAGGGCCATGATGCAACAGTCTGAGACAAGCGCAATGAAGCGCACTTCGCTGAACGCATGGAATCTCTCGCTTGGTCGCGCCATCTGCGGCGACGTTCAGGCGGGCCTGGAGCGCGAATGGCTGGTCACGAACGGCCTCGGCGGCTACGCCGCTGGCTCGCTTCTTGGAGCCACCACGCGCAGCTATCACGGCCTGCTGGTCGCCGCCCTTCGCCCGCCGATTGAGCGTTGGGTACTCGTGACGAAGGTCGACGAGGAGCTTCGCCTCCCCCAGGGCCCGGTCCTGAAGTTGGGAGTCAACGAGTACCACGATGGCACGCTTGACCCGCAGGGAATGTCGTACCTCGACAGCGTCTGCCTCGAAGGTGACATTCCCTGCTTTCGTTATCGCCTGGGAACCGCTCTCATCCTAGAGAAGCGTATCTGGATGGAATACGGGCAGAATACCACTTACGTCCAGTATGCCCTGCACGGTAGCTATGACGAGGGCGGTGAGCAGGAGCGGGAGCCATCGCTGCTAACGCTCCTGCCTTTCTGTGTCGCGCGTAGCCATCACAGCACGCTGCGTGGAGATCCTGGCTGGCATTTTCAGGTCGAGCAAGATGGGAACCGCTACCGCATCCGCGCCAGCGCTGACACCCCCGTCTATCAGCTGATCGTCGGTCCCTCGGCTCGCTTTGAGCCACGGGGACTGTGGTATTGGCGGGTCCTCCACCGCCACGATCGCGAGCGTGGTCTGCCCTGTGAGGAGGATGTCTATCTGCCTGGCGTCTTCCATCTGCCGCTGATGCCCGGCGACCGGGTGACGCTTGTATTGAGTGCAGAGCAGGAGCCGCCTGCCGCCCTGGGCGGCCCGCAGCATGAGGAGCAGGTCGCCCAGGCTTATGCTCATCATCGTCGCCGCCTCAAGCAGCTCCTTGCTGTGGCAGACCGTAGTGTTGAGGATCTGGCGCAGAGCGATCCTGTCCGCGCCCGCCTGGTGGTGGCCGCTGATCAGTTTATCGTAGCACGTCCGCAGTACGTGCTCACTCCTACGGGGAAGCGCTATTTGCAGCTCTCGCCCGATCATAAGACGATTATCGCCGGCTATCCGTGGTTCGAGGTCTGGGGGCGCGACGCTATGATCGCCCTGCCTGGCCTACTCTTGTGTACCGGTCGCTATAGCGAGGCCCGAGGGCTGCTCAAGGCTTTCGCCTCTTCCGCCAACCAGGGCTTACTGCCGAACCGTCTTCCCGAGAATGCAGCGGCTCCGGAGTATAATACCGCCGATGCCTCGCTCTGGCTTTTCCGCGCGCTCGATCGCTATCTGGCCGCCACCGGTGACTGGACCTTGCTTAAGGAGCTGTTTCCCGCTCTTGAGGAGATCTTGCAATGGTATATGCGCGGGACGCGCTTCGGTATTGGCATGGATCAGCGCGACGGCCTGCTGTTTGTAGGGCTGGGAACAAGTGATCTGCAGCTGACCTGGATGGATGCACGCGTCGACGGCTGCCCGGTGACGCCGCGTCGCGGCAAGCCTGTGGAGATCAATGCCCTCTGGTACAATGCTCTGGCCTGCATGGAGAGCTGGGCAATGCGGCTGGCCATTGATGCCACGCGCTACAGTCAGTTACGCATCCAGGTGCGCAAGCATTTCGCCGAGCGCTTCTGGTACCCCGAGGGGGGGTATCTCTACGATGTGGTGGACGTCGATGGAGAGACGGGCAAGAACGATAGCGCTCTGCGTCCTAACCAGCTCTTCGCAGTGGCGTTACCACGCCGTTTGCTGAGCCATGAGCAGGCGCGCAGCATTGTCGAACGTGTGAGGGCCGAGCTGCTGACACCGCTCGGGCTGCGCACACTCAGTCCTCGCCATCCTCAATACCGCTCTCGCTTCAATGGCGATCAACGCCAGCGAGATAACGCCTATCACCAGGGGACAGTCTGGCCCTGGCTCATCGGCGCCTATATCGATGCCTACCTCCATGTCTACAAGGACAACCAGGCCATTTTGGCTTTGCTGGAGCCGCTGGTGCGCCACCTCTGGGATGCCTGCCTGGGAACAATTAGCGAGGTGGCCGAGCCGGAGCCTCCTTTCACTCCTGCTGGCTGCTTTGCCCAGGCCTGGAGCGTGGCCGAGGTGCTGCGCTGTTGGACGCTGGTTACCGAGTAGACAGTTGGGAGAATCTGAGCGCGTATCTCCCTGCCCTCATGGGAATAAAGTTCCCCTGGTCATTGTTTCTAGAGGGTGGAAAGGCCAGAAGGAGGCCAGCCAGTGTAGCGTATGAGCGGGTCCGCCAACCACCGCTAGTGTGGGTTGGCTCGTTGGCTCACCCGGCAGACTGGCTGGCAGGGGAGTACGCAAAGAATCTCGCTCTTGCGTGCTCCAAGAGAAGCCGATACTCTTATGGCCTGACATCGCTGCGTGACTAGGTAATCATGTCACGAAGGAGGTGACGGACCATGACGACGATGGTTCGCTTCGATCCCTGGCGTGAGATGATCAGCCTGCGCGAGGCGATGGACCGGCTGTTCGAGCAGACCTTTGTGCGCCCGTTCTTCGGCACGCCCTTGAGCCCCACCATGCCCGTGAACGTCTATGAGACGGATCAGGGCTATCAGGTGCAGGCGCTGTTGCCGGGCGTCAAGCCGGAGGACATCGATCTGACGGTCCAGGAGAACACCCTGACGATCAAGGCGCGCTATCCGGCCCTGGTGGATGAGGGGAAGCAGGTGAACTGGCTGCTGCACGAGATCGGTTCTGGCGAGTGTGTACGCAGCATCACCTTTGCTAAGCCGATTGTGGCCGATCAGATCGAGACGCACTACGAGCATGGTCTGCTGACGATCACTGTCCCGGTGAGCGAGGCCAGCCGGCCAAAGCGCATCGCGATCACAGCCGGTCAGCCCGAGCCTCAGAAGGAGCTGGCAGCCGCTAGCACCCGCTGAGGTGTGAGGGCAGCTTACACGTGGCGGATTGGACATCGGGCTACTCCTCCGCCCGTGTTATGCGCTCTCACCGGAAGCGGCACAGGAAAGGTGAAGGCATGCAGGAGGACCGCGTGGGAAGTGACGCTGGTTAGCTGGCAGCTGAGACCGGTCCTGTGGGCGGCTGACCCGTCAGTCGCGACGCATCGAGCGCGCGCTTCCGGTGAGAGCCACACCTTGTAGGGTATGGCGCCAGTCTGCGGATTGGTCTCTTTGCGTTAGCCAGGCTTGTCAGCCTGTTTTTTTTTGCCCTCCACTTCCTGTTCGGCCAGCACTTACCACCTCCGCTGGAGGGAGACACGGGGCCGAGCCAGCGGAGAGCAAGCAAGACCGGCTCCCCAAACTCCCTATTGCACGCGCACCAGAATAACGCTAATGTTACCTTCGCCGCCGGCGCGATTGGCCTCATCAACCAGCAAGCGAGCCAGCTGTTGGAGATCACCGCCGCGCTCCAGCAGCTCGCTGAGACGCTCATCACGGAGCATATGCCAGAGACCATCGGTACAGAGCAGGATCAGATCACCCACCGCTACTTGACGGCTGAAAAAGTCCATTTGCAGATGAGGCGCCTGGCCCAAATAACGGTACAGGCGATGGCGCCGGGCACTATTGTAGAGGTCGTCGGGCGCCAGTAGCTCTGCTTCGACCAGGTTGGCGGCCAGCGAATGATCGCGGGTGATGCGCTCCAGTCCTTTGCCGGGGACGAAGTGATAGAGCCGACTATCACCAACGCTGGCCACATAGAGGTGGCGGCAATGAAGAAGGGCCACGGTTAGCGTGCTGGCCATCGCTGTGTTGTAGTCAGCATTAGAGTGGTAGATGACCTGGTTGGCACGCAGGACGCTCTCCCGCAGCAAGGACTCAGCTTGCTGTGCGGCTTGTGAGCTGACTCCATGCGGCGACCGAGGCGGCAAGGCAGTCAGACGCGGGATGAGAACATCAGCTACAGTGGCAATAGCCAGATGACTGGCCTCATGTCCACCGATCGAGCGCCCTCCAGGACCACGCAGACCATCGGCCACCCCGAACAGGCCAAACGGACGTGGTGGCAGCCCGAGACCTAAACCAAGACCCTGGACAATGAGAAGCATGTCTTCGTTGTCTTGTGCTACGTAGCGCCGCCCCACATCGCTTATATAGCCGACCTGACAGACGTCAATCACGAGCGGTGAGGTTCCATTGAGAGCGTGGCCACAGTGACGACAGTAGCGCGAGCCAGGACGGTTTTCTCGTCCACAGGCCCCACAAGGATTCTCTGGAATGAGGGTACGCACCAACAAATTAGCGCTGCTGCGTAGAGGGTTGCTGCGCTCCGATGGCGGCACAATCACGGTTGGGACCTCGGCAAGGGCCTCTTTCACAGCATCGGCGAAGGCGCGGGCGCTCGGCCAGCGCTGCGCAGGATCAATATGCATGGCCCGTAGAATAGCCGCATCGACTCCAGGATTGAGGGCCGGATTGAGCTGGCTCGGCGGTGGCAGCTCAGCTGAGTGGCTGCGCACGATGGCCTGGAAAGGGAGCAGGCCCGTGAACATCTGATAAGCAACTACCCCCATTGAGTAGATATCGCTTGCTGGCTCAGCATTCCCCTTCTCTTGCTCGGGAGCGATATAGTGTTGGGTACCCAAGGCCCAACCACGCTGCGTCAGCGGCACCTCCCTCTCCATCGCGCGCGCAATACCAAAGTCTGCCAGGACCAGCCGCCCATCATCCTGGTGAATGAGCAGATTTGAGGGCTTGATATCGCGATGGACGATGCGCTGCGGATGGGCATGCACCGCATCTACTGCTTCGGCGAGATCCTCAAGATAGCGCAGAGCCAGCTCTAGCGACAGCGGCTTCTCATCCTTGAGCAAGGCTTTGAGCGTTCCCCCCGTGACAAGGGGCATGGCCAGGTAGAGCAGGCGCCCGTCCTGACCGAAGTTAAGCACTGGCACAATATTCTTATGTCGAAGCTGATGGGCATAACGAGCCTCACGCTTGAAGCGCTCCACTGCTGTGGAAATATCCATATTCGCAATGTGGAGCGAGAGGATTTTGAGCGCGATCTCCTGCTCATCAAAGCCATCTCTGGCCCGATAGACCGCTCCCATGCCTCCCAGACCAAGTAGCTGCTCAATCGTGTAGCGCCCGGCAACGACTGCCCCAGGGAGCAAACACTGACAGAAGGGCTTGCTGCACTGGAAGGTGCCATCAGGATAGCTGGCCTGACAACGCGGATTCGGACAACGAAGCATCAGAGGTTCCTCCCAACACAGGCCGCGCGCACCAGGCGAACGGTCACGACCCTTGTTGCAGATATGAAGGTCAAGCGCGGGAGCAGGCAGATCGCCTATCTCGCCCGCTTCTCGCGCTCTAGTCTAGAGGAGTTATTGTTTCGCTGTCAATTGCTTGCTCAGCTTGTGCGCTCGGGGCCATGCTGCCACCAGGACACGGGCAGCGCCTTCCGACGATCTCCCCTACGGAGCGTCCGTCGAGAGCAGAGCATCGGCTTCGATCTCTACCAGCCACTCTGGATCAAGCAAGCGTGCCACCTGCACCATCGTAGAGGCTGGACGCACTGGGCCAAAGAACTCCCCGTGAACGCGGCCCACCTGCTCCCAGTCTTCTGCACGCGCCAGGAAGATGCGAGTGCGAATCACTGCCGAGAGATCGGCACCAAGCTGCTCCAGCGCTGCCTGAATGATCTCCAGACAGCGTCGAGTCTGAGCAGCGGCATCGCCCGGGGCCACTGTTTTGCCGTCCGGGCCAAGCGGCGCAGTACCCGAGATGGCAATCACATTTCCAAGACGAACTGCCCGTGCAAAGCCGATCACAGGCTCATAGGGTGAACCGGAGGAAACGATCTGACGCTCCAGACGTTCCATATACTTTCGTATTTTCCTTTCTTGATTAAGAAAAAAACCAGCCGAGATAAGGGCCTTGAGGCCTTTCAGCGTAGAGAGGGACCTGTGCGGCGGACTGTCACGGTACCAAGATTGGTATGGAGCTGGAGATTGGCC
>NZ_JADGIA010000149.1 GCF_019683635.1 Thermogemmatispora sp.
CCCCGAGGCTGGCCCTTCTACCCCACCTGCTTCCAGTACTATAGGAACAGCAACCCCAGCGGGAGCGGCGCCGCCGGTCTCCATCCCTGCCCCAGTCGCCACCTCCAGCCGCCCTGGCTCCGGCAGCCGTCCGTCCTCTGCTGCCTCCTCAGCCGCCTCCGCGGCCAGCGGTGGAACGCTGACGCTGCAGCAGGTGCAACAGGCCTGGGAAACCATTCGGCGTCGCGTGAGTCAGAAAAATCACAAAGCCGCCTCCTGCCTCCAGGACTTCCACGTAGTGGATGTCGAGCAGCATGGCGGTCCGCCCGTGGTAGTCATCCAGGCCGAGCATCAACCGCACTTTGATTTTCTGAACCAGGGCAATCGCCATAAGCCGGTAGAACAGGCCCTGGAGCTGCAATTTGGCATAAAATGCCTGGTGCGTCTCTTGCCTCCAGGGCAGCCCACCGGCGCGCCCCTCTTTGGACGAGCCATACTGCGCCATGATCCTTCGACCTCCGCAATCGTCAACCCTGGCCCAAGCAGCACCCAACAGGCGGCGGAGGCCGCCGAAGCTGAGACTGAGGAGCCTCTCCCCACGGCCAGCGGCGCTGAGGCTTCAGCCCCCTCCCCCCTTGCCAGAAATGGCACGGTGACAGAAAATGATAGAGGTGGCAGGCCCGAGGCTGAGGAACTGCCTGTCGAGCAGAAGAAGCCATCGGCCCAGCAGTCCGAGCCTCCTGCCTCTAGCTGGTCCTCAGCCGGCGCTGAGAACCAACCTCAGCACTCCGCCCCGGCGACCAGCAAGCCTCGGTCCCAGAGCAATGGCTCTGCGCCACCACCGGCTGTATTGCGCGAGAAGGCAAGCAGCGATCCGCGAGTGCAGGAGGTCATCAAAACCTTCAACGCAGAGATCGTCGACATTGATATTGAAAAAAGCGAGTGAGGAGCTTCTCTTATGAACATGCGAGAGATCATGAAGGCTCAGCAGCGCCTTCAGAAATTGCAGGAGGAACTGGAGCAGAGTCAGTTTAGCGGGAGCGCAGGAGGCGGCGCAGTGACAATCACCATGAAGGGCAACTACGAGATTACCGCCATCAAAATCGATCCCGAGGCGGTCAATCCTGAAGACATCGGTGAGCTGGAAACGATGCTGCTGGCAGCAGCCAAGGATGCTTTCAGCAAAGTGGCCGAGGCCCAACAGAAGATGGTCACCACAATCACAGGCGGCATGAAGATTCCGGGATTGTTCTAGGCTATGAGCGAGTTGGCTCCCCCCGTTGCGGCCCTCATCGAAGAGTTCTCGAAGCTGCCGGGCATCGGCATCAAGACCGCGCAGCGCCTGACTTTTTATGTCCTGCGCAGTCCCACCGATCAGGCGCGCCGACTGGCTGAGGCCATTTTGCGCGTCAAGGAGAGCATCATCTACTGCTCGCGCTGCTTCAATATCACGGAGCACGACCCGTGCAGCATCTGCCAGGACCCCCAGCGCGATCGCCAGCTGGTCTGCGTGGTCGAAGAACCGCTGGATGTGCTGGCACTGGAGCGTACCGGGGCCTACAAAGGCCTCTACCATGTGCTGCACGGCGCGCTCTCTCCCCTGGAAGGCATTGGGCCTGATAACCTGCGCATCAAAGAGTTGCTCGAACGTGTCAGACACGAGGAGATTCACGAGATCGTGCTGGCCACTAACCCCAACTTCGAAGGCGAGTACACGGCTAATTACCTTGTCTCTCGCCTCAAAGAGCTGAAGTTAGAGCTGGCCCCGCGCCAATTGAAAATCACGAGCCTGGCCCGTGGTCTGCCCATCGGCGGTGACCTGGAATATGCCGATGAGGGCACTCTGCGCCGCTCAATTGAGGGACGCCTCGATCTCGGCGCCTGAAGCACACTTACGCCTTCCGTTCCGCTCGCTTGTTGACTTTCTTTGACAGATGTTCTACACTCATGCTGACCTTGCTCCTCCCAGCTCGCCAGAACCTGGAACCAGCCAGAGCCAGCAAGCAGACCAAGACGGGAACCGGACCAGTGAACGAGCATACGAGCAACGCAGCAAGAGAGATTGCTCAGATCGCAGAGGGAAGGAAGCCGCCTCTTCCGCTTTCCGTCCCTCACGAGGGAAGATATTCTGTGAGAGCGAGAACAGCAGGAGGTCATCCGATGCTGCCCGCGATTACCTCTCACATGGCAGGGGCATCGGTCCGCTTGTGGTTGGATATAGCACGAAAGGTGGCACTATGATGACCAGGAAAGAGAAGATAAATATCGCTTCGGGCATGAATAGTAGCGCCCCGGCCAGTGAGCGGGAGCGCGCGCTTGAACAGGCTGTCCAGCAGATCGAGCGCCGCTTTGGGAAAGGGGCCATTATGCGCCTGGGCGAGGCGGCGAACGCCCAGGTGGAGGCGATCCCAACAGGGTCAATTGCCCTCGACCTGGCGATCGGCGTGGGCGGCGTGCCTCGCGGTCGCATTACGGAGATCTATGGCCCGGAGTCTTCAGGGAAAACGACGCTCTGCTTGCACATCATCGCTAACGCGCAGCGCGCCGGCGGCTATGCGGCTTTTATCGATGCGGAGCATTCGCTCGACCCAGCCTACGCCTCTCGCTGTGGGGTGGATATCGCTAATCTGTTGATCTCCCAGCCAGATTCGGGCGAGCAGGCCCTGGAGATTCTCGATGCCCTGGTGCGCAGCGGGGCCGTGGACGTGGTGGTGGTGGATTCGGTGGCCGCTTTGACTCCCCGCGCCGAGATCGAGGGCGAGATGGGCGATTCTCATGTCGGCCTCCAGGCCCGTCTGATGAGCCAGGCAATGCGCAAGCTGACGTCGGCGATCACGAATTCGAACGCCGCGATCATCTTTACGAACCAGCTGCGCGAGAAGGTGGGGGTGATGTTCGGCAACCCAGAAACAACTTCCGGGGGCCGCGCGCTGAAGTTCTATGCCTCGGTTCGCCTGGATATCCGCTCAACGGATACCATCAAGGTGGGCCAGGAGGTGGTCGGTCGCCGTACACGCGTGCGCGTGGTGAAGAACAAGGTGGCTCCTCCCTTTAAGGTGGCTGAATTCGATATTATGTATAGCGAGGGTATTTCTCGCGAGGGCGGCCTGCTCGACCTGGGCCTGGAGATGGGCCTGGTGAAAAAGAGCGGCGCCTGGTTCACTGTGGGCGATATTCGCCTCGGTCAGGGTCGCGAGAATGCGAAGGAGTTCCTTCGCCAGAATACGGATGTGGCCCAGGCTCTGGAGGAGCAGATTCGCAGTAATATGCTGTCGTTCCGCGG
This sequence comes from Thermogemmatispora sp., assembly GCF_019683635.1. Taxonomy (GTDB): domain Bacteria; phylum Chloroflexota; class Ktedonobacteria; order Ktedonobacterales; family Ktedonobacteraceae; genus Thermogemmatispora. The sequence continues at coordinate 3,263 of NZ_JADGIA010000149.1, forward strand.
CGGCGAGGCCGAGCCGCTGGAGGATGGCCACGCCGATGAGCCTTCCTCGGAGGCCCTGGAGGAGCTGTGAGCCTCTCCCACTAAGGCGTGCGTGAGTGAGTAAGGGACGGTGAGAGGCGGCCTGATCGGCCAGCTGGCCTGACTCGCCCGCTCTCTGCACTGGCCCAGCATGGCGGGCGCGGGCGGCGAAAGAAGGTCGGGCCGTCCGCGCTTTGTTGCTCTTGACAGGCTGCGTGCACGGCTTTCGTCCGTCCTCCACTTTCCTCGTCGGTCGATAGCCTGCTTCCCTGGCTGGCCCGCTCCGCTCAACTGGCCCCGCTCTCTGGCTGGCTGGCTGGCTGGCTGATTGACTGGCCGGCTTGTCTGCTGCCCGCCGACCAACGGCCCCGCTCTGGCAGTAGACAAGCGGATGGACAGGCCAGCGAGTCAGTACGAAGTTCTCATGACGAGGAGGCTCCCTATGGGACAGGTTCGCTTCGACTTCAGCGGTGAGGTGGCGCTGATTACTGGTGGCTCTCGTGGCCTCGGCCTGGAGATCGCCGAGGCCTTTGGCCAGGCCGGCGCAACAGTGATCATTACGGCTCGCCGCGAGCAGTGGCTCGCGGAGGCGGAGCGCCATTTGAAGGAACAGGGGATCACCGTCTCCGCTCAGCTCTGCAATGTAGCTGAGGCCGAGGCCGTCGAGGCTCTGGTCCGCCAAAGTCTGGCCCTCTATGGGAAGATCGATGTGCTGGTCAATAACGCCGGCCAAACCTGGGGCGCTCCCGCCGAAGAGATGCCCCTGGAACGCTGGCGCCAGGTGCTGGAGACGAATGTGACGGGCACCTTCTTGATGTCTCAGGCAGTCGGGCGCCATATGCTGGAGCGCCAAAAGGGTTCGATCATTAATGTGGCTTCGATCGCAGGTCTGAGCGGCGAGCAGCTGCGAACCGTGGGCTATAACGCCAGCAAGGCAGCGGTGATCAATCTGACGCGCTCGCTGGCGGTGGAGTGGAGCGGACGCGGAGTGCGTGTGAACGCGGTGGCCCCCGGCATGTTCCGCACACGAATGACGGAGGCGGTCCTGGAACAAGCCGAGAGCTATATCGCGAGCACCACCCCAATGGGCCGTATTGGACGCCCGGGCGAGCTGGGTCCCGTAGTGCTCTTCCTGGCTTCTGAGGCGGCAAGCTATATCACTGGCCAGGTGCTGGCTGTAGACGGAGGGCGCAGCGCCCAGTGAGCGAGGAGCTGATTCTTCCAACGCTGCGCTGGCTGCCGGAAGCGGGTCGCTGGCAGCCTTTCCGCGGCCTCCAGCTCTGCGACTGGCCACCCGAGGTGGAGCCGCAGCGCCTCCCTCGTCCGACCTATGCAGTCGGAACTCGCGTCTACTTCGAGTACGTCGGTCCCCGTCCCTGGGAGGGCATTATTCAGCTGATCGAGCTGCCAGGCGGTCACTACCAGCCTTGGGAGGATGTCTACGAGCTGATCGCCCGCCGCTACTATCGGCCCGAAGCGATCGTCTATCTGATCCAGGCCCGCGGCCATTTACGCCTGGTACGCGCCCCACGCATTGTCGGCCTTTCAACAGGGAGCGAGCTGCGTCCTTTGCTGGAACATGGCTATGAGGAGTTTTGAGCAAGACAGGAACAACCTGCCGCTCGCCTCAAGAGACCTCGCTGCCCTCCACTCAGCGTGAGCCGCAGCGGGCAGCCAATCTTTTCCCCTTCTGGCTGCCCGCTCGCTGTCCCTCGGACAGGCTTCCCTCGCCTCGCCAGCTTGCGCAGGCCATTGAGCGACCTGCGGCCTGGCTGGCGAGGAGATAGCTTCAGCTCTCGTGCTCGCCCAGCAATCGGCGCACAATGAGGAAGGTGATCAGGGCACTGATGACCGTGACCGCCAGGACCAGGATGACGGTCAGTCGCTGGTCCTGCTGCTCCTCCTCTGGCTGATCGACGATTTCGATGGGGCGGCTGCTCGCCTCACCAGTTGTCTGTGTCATGACACTGCTCCCTTCTGCTCTGCTCTGCTTTCTTACCTTCTCTCGGGGCAGGTGAGGATCTCATCTACCTCCTTACTTCCCCCGCTCGCGCCTGTAGCCCTCGTGCTCCTCCTCAATCGTTGGGCAGAATGATGAGTTTGCCAAACTGCTGGCGCTCCTCCATGATGCGCTGGGCTTCGGCGATGGCGCTCAGGGGATAGGTGCCGTGAACCACAGGTTTGAGCTGACCTCGTGCCACCAGCTTGAGCACTTCGGCCAGGTCGTGGCGTGTGCCTCCATAGGAGCCAATGAGAGCAATCTCTTTGATGAAAAGCAACCAGACATTCGTTTCGGCCACATCGCCGCTGGTCGAGCCGCAGGTCACCAGGCGCCCTTTGCGGGCGAGGCAGGCAATATCTTGCCCCCAGGTATCCTTGCCGATGTGATCAACGACAACATCGACGCCCCGCTTATTGGTCAGGCGTCGGACCTCCTGCACCAGGTCAGTCGTCCGATAGTTGATGACTTCGTCGGCTCCCAAAGCGCGCGCCCGCTCTAGCTTTTCGTCAGAGCCGGCGGTGGCGATGACTCGCGCCCCGCAAAGTTTGGCGATCTGAATGGCTGCGCTGCCAACACCACTGCCAGCGGCCTGGACCAGCACATCCTGGCCCGGCAGAAGCGGGGCCCGGATGGTGAGCATATGCCAGGCGGTGATGGTCGAAAGGGTCACCGCCGCCGCCGAGACGAAGTCGACACCCTCCGGCAAAGGAACAACACTGGAGGCAGGCACGCGTACATACTCCGCAAAGCCTCCTTGGCTGGCCAGACCAATAATGTCGCCACTGAGACAGAGCACTTCCTCACCCGAGCGACAATACTCGCAGCGCCCACAGAAGAGGTACGGCGCCACTGCCACCCGCTGGCCTACGCTCAGCCCAGTGACGGCGTCCCCCAGGGCGTCAATCTCGCCGGCGATCTCTGAACCACAAATATGCGGCATGGGGGCTACCCTGGTTCTTCCACGGCGCGAATGCAGGTCAAGATGATTTACTCCACAGGCACGAACTTTGACAATGACATCCTGGGGACCAGGCACCGGATAGGATACCTCTTCGATTTGTAAGACCTCCAGGCCACCGGTTTGGTGAAAGACTGCGGCTTTCATGCTGCCTCCCGTTGGCAAGAGTGGGATATCTGCTATGTATGCAAGCTATGATGTATTGTACCTCATTCTCTTGCTTTCGCCCAGATTGTGCGCATCTGGTAATGCCCGCTTTGTCAATCTCAGCGGCTGCGCTCAGCCGCCAGCCTGGATGAAGACCAGTAGCAAGCCTGCTTGTTTATTAGATCCATCCGTGGTCAGCAGGGTCGATGAGTGAGGAGAAGGCTGCCCTAGAGGAGAAGGCGCTCAGTTAGGAAAGACGCAGACAGGTCAGAATCAAGGGAGGCGCTGTCGCTCCGCCGGCCTCATGTCCTCTCCCAAAGCGAGGCCGGAGAGCAAGCACGCCTCCCTTCCCTGGGTCCTACGCCATGTCTACCGCAGGGCCGTTGTTCGCTGTGTCCACCTTTATTTAGATCAGCTTCAAACCTGAGACCGCAAGAACGACGGCCAGCACTGGGTTGAGCACTTGATCAGGGATGAATTTACTGAGCTTGCTGCCAATGTAGACGCCGGGCAGCGAGCCAAGCAGGAGCAGGCCAACAATCTGCCAGTTGATCGAACCGGAGCTGAGATAGCCAACCATACCGGCTAGCAAGAGGAGGAAAGCCTGGAAGATGTCGGTGCCAACGAGCTTCTTTGGTCCCAATTCGGGATACAGGAAGGCCAGAGTCACGATGATCAGGGTCCCGCTGCCGACGGAGGTGAGACCTACCAGGAAACCGACAAAGGCCCCAGCCAGAATCAGGAGCAGCCGCCGGTACCAGGGCGGATTCCCTTCTTCCCCTTCACCCGGATTTCCACTTTCACCCGCCTCCAGGGCCGCCTTCTTGCGCTTACTCGCCAATTTCTCAGCATAGCGCAAGAGATAGGGCCGCACCAGCAAAAGGACGGCCACCAGCATCAGGGTGTAACCAATGGCATGGAGCAGAATGGTATTAATCAGATGACCATAGTGGGCGCGAACGTATTGCACGAGAAAGACACTGACGAGAATGGCTGGCACACTTCCACAGGCAAGCCAGAGCGCAGCGCGGAAGTTAATTTGGCGCTGCCGCGCATGGATGATGGTGCCAAGGCCCTTGGTGATGGCCGAGTAGGTCACGTCCGAGGTCACAGCCCATAACGGGGGAACCCGGAAGAGCAGGATCATGATGGGGGCTAGCAGCGAGCCTCCCCCCATGCCGGTGAGGCCAATGAGAAAACCAACCATCAGCCCTGCAAGCGATATGCGGAAATCCATCAATATACCTCCCACACAGGTAACTCAACCAACGCTCGATACCACGGCTCCATGAGACTAACTGGCTGGCGGCCCCGCTCTGACAGGCAGATAGACAACCAAGCGGCTTCCCATCAGCAAGATCCCGCGCCTGGCGCTCCAGGGATCTCTTGTAGGGTTGTCGCTTTGTCCCCTCTACCGATCAACCTGGCGGCAGACAGAGCGGCCCTCAGCCTCTCCTCGCGAGAGATCAGCAGAGGCATCGCCAGAGGAAGCAGCGAGAGAAGGGCGAGCAGCAGCAACGCCTGCTGGCCTCCCGATTGCCCCAGCGGGGCCCGGCCTCGCCGCCGGCGCTGAGCCACAATCAGGAGAGCATACACCAGTAGCGCCAGCTCATTCAGAGCCACTCCCAGGAAAAAGCTTCCGCCGCCCAGAGCCACATCATGGGAAAGAGTCGGACGCAGCTCCGTCGCTCGCCCGAGGAGCCAGAGGCCAGCCACAGCGTAGCCGCCACTGGCCAGCGCCAGCTCAGCCAGAATAAGGCGAGGGCCGTGGACGGCGATCTCCAGCGTCAGAAAGCGCCGCAGCGATGGCAACTTGCTGCGTGCATTCTTGTCAGATCTCGCTGCTAACATCTCTTCCCTCCGTCTTCTTGCGCCTGGGCGCCTGCCCTGCTCGATCACCTCGCCCAGGCAGCAGTCTGACGACCGAGCGACCAGTCAGATGGCGATCGACGCGATGCCCCACTCTCGCCTGATCAACCCAGGTTCAGGCAGCCGGGAAGCACGGCGCCAGCCTGCTCCCTAGCGGCTTGCGCTTTCTCCATTGCGCTCGCGCATAGCCTCGATCAGAATGCGCGCCACTTCGGGGCGTGTGAATTCGTGCGGCGGCATCTGGCCAGCACGCAGCATCTGGCGCACCTTTGTGCCGCTAAGAATGACATGCTGGCTGCTGTCATGGGGACAGGTCTTTGTCGAGGCCATGCCCTCACAGGCACGGCAATAGAAGGTATGGTCGAAGAACAGCGGTGTGATTCCGAGCAGCTTTGCATCAAATTCGGCAAAGATGTGATGGGCGTCGTAGGTTCCATAGTAATTGCCGACGCCGGCATGATCACGCCCCACAATGAAGTGGGAACAGCCGTAGTTCTTGCGCAAGATTGCGTGAAAGATCGCCTCGCGTGGCCCAGCATAGCGCATGGCGGCTGGCAGCACGCCGAGAATCACACGGTCGGCAGGATAATAGTGCTCTAGCAGCACTTCATAGCAGCGCATGCGCACAGCGGCGGGAATATCATCATCTTTGGTGGCGCCGACCAGGGGATGCAGATAGAGGCCATCGACGATTTCGAGGGCACATTTCTGAATATATTCATGGGCGCGATGGACGGGATTGCGCGTCTGGAAACCAACCACGCGCCGCCAACCACGCTCCTGGAAGAGGCGTCGCGCCTGCTGCGGAGTGTAGCGATAAGCGGCGAAGGTCTGCTCCGGCAAAGTCAGGACACGCACGCGTCCCCCAAGGAGGACGTCGCCCTGCTGGTAGAGGGCTTTGACGCCAGGGTGGGCCTCGTCATCGGTGCGGTAGACGCGCCGCGCCTCGTGCTGCTTGTCATAGCGATACTTTTCTTCGAGGGTCAGAACTGCCTGCGGTACACCCCGCCCATCAACGAGCGCCACCTCGCTACCTTCTTTGAGTGTGGCCGCCCGTTCCTGATCAGTAGCCAGGGTAATGGGAATGGTCCAGGGGAGGCCGTTGCTGAGGTGCATTTCCTCGACGACGCTCTCGTAGTCGGCCCGCGTCATGAAACCGCGCAGGGGACTGTAGGCTCCTACAGCGAGCATCTCCAGGTCCGCCAGCTCGCGTACCCCAACGGGCACCTGTGGCAACTGGCGCGCGCGCTCGCTTAACTCCTGACTCTCGCGCTCGTCAGCAAGGTTTATGACCAACTCGCCCCCGTGAGGGGCAATCAATCCATCCTCAGACATCTGCTGTCTTTCTCCTGATACTTGCTCTCTACTTGCGCTCTGTCAGCCCGGGTCAGCACTCTCTTTCCTACCTGCCAGCCCGACCCGGCCCGGCGATCCGTCGATCCAGGCGTTCGCCCTCCAGTGGAGCAAGCCGGGCCAGTCGCAGGGCGTTGGGCTGCTCTCTGCGCTGCGGGTCAGGAGGCCAGGCTCTCGCCAGAGCGCCCTGCTGGGACTGCTTCCTCTACAAACTCTGGCTCCAGATAGCCCAATTCGACCAGGCGGGCAAAGATGCGCGCCACGCTCTCCTCCAGCGTCTCGCGGTCCGTTTCGATGACTAGCTCGGGCCGCTCCGGCTCCTCATAGGGATCGTCAACTCCGGTGAAGTTTTTGATCTTGCCCTCGTCGACGAGGCGATAGAGACCCTTGACGTCGCGCGCACGACAGACTTCCAGCGGACACTTGACATAGATTTCCACAAAGCGCCCGATCTCATGCCGCGCCCACTCGCGTGCCTCGCGATAGGGCGAAATGGCCGCCGAAATACAGATCACGCCGTTGCGCGTCAGCAGCTTGCAGACAAAGGCAATGCGCTTAATGTTGGTATCGCGGTCCTCGCGACTGAAGCCCAGGCCCTTGCTTAGATGGGTGCGTACCTCATCGCCATCCAGCACCTCGACATTGCGCCCCCGTGCTCGTAAGCGCTGCTCGACCGCGCGGGCCAGGGTGCTCTTGCCAGCGCCAGAAAGACCGGTAAACCAGAGCGTAAAGCCGCTATTGCCGTTCGTTGTCATCAGCCTCTGCTCTCTCCTTCTTCTTGCTTTTTATTGACAGATGCCTGTGTTTGCGAATCAGGAAGACTACCGCTACCACCAGGCCAGCGCTGCGGCGCCAGCACAGGGCCTCACGCTTGCGCCCCGGCCCCCGTGAGCGATGGTTGAGACTGGGGCGCGACCTCTTGTAGTATCAGGGCCTCGTAGAGGCGCCACTCAGGATCGAACTGGATCGTGGTTAGCTCGGCGGTACCGCTGCTGCCCGCCCGCAGGACCACGCGCGAGGTCTTTCCATCGACCAGTACCCAGGTTTGAGAGCGCGGCTCATAGCTGCAGTCCTGCAGCCAGTCGGTGCCGGCCTCTACCACAGCCTCGATGGTCGCCCTGCCTCTAGGATGAGTGAGCCGAGCCAGCAGCGCCCGCCCGCCAACGGTATCGGCCACGGTGAAGTGCTCGTCATCGAGGATGCGCACCGAGTGAGGATGATCCAACCCTTCCAGCACTGGCTGCCATTCGCCGCTCTGGCGATCGATGGCAATCACCATCCCTTGGTGGAAGAGCGAGGCCAGCACGGCCCCCGCGGGATGCTCGGCAACGGCGTTGACATGAGTCGTCTGACTGAGCGTGCCGTACTTCTCCTGACGATGGTCGCGCGTTTTGTCAAGCTGCCGCAGGGTTCCAGTTGGGGTATGGGTGAAGCCGTGATCGGTGGCCCACCACTGCCAGAGAACCTCACCTTCGCGGCTGACCTCCACCACAAGGTCAAGACCTGTGCTGGCAAGCAAATAGCCGCGCGTGCTGCGCGAGATGGAATGCAGGGCATTGAAGAGGGGCAGCGAGATCACGTCCCGGCGCAGCTCGCGCAGCTGCGGATCAACCTCGTGAATGCTGGTGGCGGTGGTCACCAGGATGCCCTCGTCGGAGGGAACCATGCCCGCCGCCATGCTGAGCGGCAAGGTGCGCTCAATTCTTCCTTCGACAACCAGACAGAGGAGTCCGCCCAGGTCCTCGTTGGGCTTCTGCAGGCTGCCACGCACTGTTAACGGGCAAGTGAGCTGCTGGCCGGTATCGGCCCAATGCTTTTTGAGAGTCGAGTGCTTGGTCGAGATACAGCTGACGAGAAGGTTCATCTTCGTGCTTCTCCACTTTCTGGCCCTGCTCAGCCGAGTCTCTGGCGGGCACAGATCATAGTGAATATGATGTCATGACGACCGGTCATAACAAGCATGGATTGGGCTAGCTGCGGTCAGCGCCTCCGACGTGGGCACAGAGGGGACCGAACCAACGCCTGGCCAGGCCCGGCTCGGTCCGGTCCCCTCTGGCACCATCGCCGCACGCACGCTTTGTTCCTCCGCCCCACTTTTTACGCTGCCCGCTTTGTTGATTTTGTCTATCAACAATGTCGAGTACATCCGTTGTTACTATACTACTGTAGAGGATCGCACCTTGTCAACCCTGGGGACGCTAGAGCAGAGCGGGCCTGGCGAGCAAGGCTCTGACCCTTGACGCTGAGCCAGTCACGCGCTATCATCGAAGAGGCTACCAGACAGGTATGAGGAAAGTATCAACAGACCATCAAAAGATTGCAAAAGATCGGTAGGCGTAGGGACGGAACATGTTGAACAAGCTACGGGGTCGCAATCTCGCCCATCCCGGCTGCTTAGTGGGGATAACGCTCGGGTTAACGATCGGCCTGATTCTCGCGGCAGTGTTGGCGGCCAGCTTTAATGTGAATATCAATCTGGATCTGGTTATCTGGTTCGGCCTCACGGTCGTACTGGGGGGAGTAGGCTGGATCATCGGCGATCGCCTTTCTTCGCGCTTCCCAGCGTTTGAAGAAGAGCAGCCACCGCAGACCTGATGTAGATCTCTCGCTGTTCCATAGCTGCTCATCCGTCTGCTCTTGCTTCCTGCTCCGGCCCTCATGGCGAAGCGTGGAACTGCTGCCGCTCGACCATCATCCCGGCCCAGGCCCTGCTATGGTGCTGAAGAAGAAGGCCGGAGGTCAGTCTACCTATCTACCTAACTCCAGGCAGTCAGGCTGGCAGGAGGCTAGCAAGGAGACTGGCGCCTGGCGGCATTTTGTGGTATAGTTGTTTCTAACTACAAGGATCTCTCGGCTCCACTGCCTTCACCAGACAGAGGTGAGACACCAGGCAGTGGACCGTCTTCCTTGCCAGCAAGCTGAGCAAAGCCGCTCCAGCGCTCGGGCAATGACGCACAGTGCGTATCGTCGTTGACCGGCTCCGTATCACTGTGGTACCGATTGATCGCTGTGGTATTCCTGGTACCGTGGTGGCCTCCGCGGCGGCTCCACTGATGCCTACCCTGGCGGCTTCCCCGGCCCCATTCGCCACATGCTACTAACCACCGATACGGGTCCGTCCCTTTTGTTTCAGTTCAGCAATCCAATCTACTGCTTCTTGTCAATCTTTCCCCTTCATGCAAGGAACGATGCGTAGCAGTGACGTGTCTGCCCGACACGGTCCAGGAGGACAAGCAATGTCAAAGAATGAGTTCCATCAGCCTGTTTCTGTGGATTCTGCCCCCAGGGGCAGCCGTTGTGAATGGTGCGGTGAGCCAGCGGAGCGGCAGCTCACGGCCATTGGCGGTCTCTATCACAACGACGGCGGTCTCTTCTGCCGCCCCTGTGGCGAGAAGTTTATCCAGGCAGTGCTTAACTCGCTGCAGTTTCCCGGCCAGTTTGGCCTGAGCGCGCGCTAGCGAACGAGCCGTTCAGACCATCTCAAGCACCCCAGCCTGCTCACTCACTCACTCAC
>NZ_JADGIA010000150.1 GCF_019683635.1 Thermogemmatispora sp.
AATTAATACAATTTATTTACAAGATGTATTATTCTATCGCGGCAGCAATAGGAACTGGCAGCGATCGGAGTAGCAAGCGCAGCCTCATGAAACTACACGCCGTTCTCGTTGGCATTAACCGGTATCAGGATGCCCGCATCAGTGCACTGCAGTATGCAGCTAGCGATGCCGAGCGTTTCTACGGTCAGCTTGCCGGCAGTCTGGCAGCAGAGGATCTCAGTTTACGGCTCCTGATTGACGAGCAAGCCACGCGCAAGGCCATTGTTACCGTCATTGGCGAGTATCTACCGCGACAGGCGAGGCGCGAAGATGTGGTCCTGCTCTACTTCGCCGGTCATGGTTCCCCGGAGACCAGCGAAGCCCCAGACCGCTTTTCGCGCTATTTGATCGCTCACGATACCGAGTATGACGCGATCTTCGCGACAGGTCTGGACCTGGAACACGACCTGATTCGGCTGCTAGAGCGGCTTCCAGCACGGCTAGTAGTGGTCATCCTCGATACCTGCTTCAGCGGGCGGGCTGGGGGGCGCACCTTTGAGGGGCCGCTCCTGCACAGTCGCCGCACAGAGGTGCGCGGCCCGGCAGCGTTCGTACCCGGGCTGCAGGATCTCCCCCTTGGAGAAGGGCGGATTATTCTGGCTGCCTGCGACGACGATGAGGTTGCTGGAGAAGACGGGAGGCTACGCCAGGGTATCTTCACCTATTTCCTGTTACAGGCCCTGAGCGGTCCAGAAGCCTCCGGTTCCGGCCCCGACGAGCCAGAGGAGCGCACGATCAGCTTGAGCACTCTCTACGATCGTGTAGCGATGGCAGTTGTCGCTTTCACCCGAGGTCGCCAGCACCCGGTCCTGAATGGGCGCCTGAGCCTGGCCCGCCTGCCGCTCTTGAGACCACCAGAGCGCTGGTCTGGTAAGGAGAAGAGGAAGGAATAACGAGATGGGAGAGGTCTACCTGCTCACGGGAGAGCCAGGAAGTGGTAAGACGACCGCTATCAAGAAGGTGGTTGCGGCGCTTGGGCCCGAGCGCTGCGGCGGCTTCTATACCGAGGAGGTGCGTGTCTCTGGCCAGCGCACCGGTTTTGAAATCGTCACCCTCGACGGGCAGCGCGGCCTGCTCGCCAGCACGAGCTATAGTGGTCCGCTCCGTGTGGGCCGCTACGGCGTCGATCTGACGGCCCTGGAGTCGCTGGGCCTGGCAGCCATCCAGAATGCTCTCCAGACACGTCCCGTAGTCATCATCGATGAGATCGGGCCTATGGAACTGCTCTCGCCGGCCTTTCGTGAAGCCGTCAGCGCCGTTCTGGAGAGTCCCCGGACACTCGTCGGCACTATCGTTCTGCGGCCTTATCCCTGGGCCGATGAGCTGAAGCGACGACCCGCTACCCACCTCTTGGAACTCACCCCTACCAATCGCGATCAGCTGACTGAGCAGCTGGTCACCTCTCTGCAGCAAAAACTGAGCGAGCAAGGTATGCTAATGAGAGGGGAGGAGAAAGAGCAACAGAAAAAGACCTGATCTGTTGCGAGGTGTGTTCGAAAGGAGATCGCTGTGACTGGCGCCCTGGTCGCCAGTCGGGCAGAGTGAGGTCCAGCACTATCGCTCCGCTGGGGAGGGATATCGGATGATGGAGACGATCCATAAGGCCCGCAGCTATCGACCGGCCAGTAGCCCTATCGAAGCCTGGGAACGGGCGGGGGAGCGCTTGCGTATCTTGCTGGTGGTCAGTTCGCCAATCGATGAGCCAGTGCGGATCAACGCCGAATTGGAGATTCAGGAGATCTACCGCCAGCTTCTGTGGTCGCGCGTGCCAGCGGCTCTCATCCGCTTGCATCCACCGACCTGGCGCTTCTTGCAGGCCACACTACACGCCCGCCCTTTTGACATCGTCCACATTATTGGCCACGCCCGCAGCAGCAAGCTGCAGCTTGAGCAGGAAGACGGGAGCAGCGATTGGGTAGCCGCCGCTGAGTTAGCGGCTCTCTTTCAGGATACACGGGTGGGGCTGGTGGTGCTTAATAGCTGCAACAGCGAGCTCCTGGGCGATGAGCTGGTCAGGGAGGGTGTGCCAGCAGTGATGGCAACAACCCGCCAGTTGCATAGTGAGACAGCTACCGTGCTGGCCAGCTCGCTCTATGCAGCGCTGGCCCGTGGCACCAGCCTGAAAGAGGCTTTGGAGTTCATACGGAGAACCCTGCAGCGGGAGCCGCGCCTGCTATCGGCTCAGGATCAGGTAGTGACCTTGCTCGGCCCCGGCGCCGAGGAGCCATTACGCCCGGCCCTGCCTGTGGGCGATCCTGAGTATTTCCCCTGTGAGCCACCCCACAACCTGCCCGCTGCGCGAGCGCGCAGCTTCTGCGATCGCGTCCACGAACTGCAACGTCTGGCCGAGCTTCTGAGTAGTGGCCCCTCCCCCTTCATCGGCCTGATCGGCCTGGCCGGCAGCGGTAAGTCAACCCTGGCGATTGAACTGGCCCATCGCTCTAGCTGGCGCTTCACACGCGGCATTGCCTATGCCTCGCTGCGCCGGATGCGTCCGTTCGATTTCGTCGGATTGCTGGCCCATCTTGATTGGGGCTTAGAGGAAGCCAGCGGCAGCCGCCAGCGCGGCCTCGCTCTTTACGAGATGGGACGCGGTCCACTCCTGCTCGTCCTGGATGATCTGGAAGAGGCGACGCCGGCGGAGGTCGAGGACCTCTGCGACCTGCTGAGCGCCTGGGACACTTCTCTGGGAGGCCGGGCGCTCCTGCTCATGCGCCATCGTCGCCCCGAATTCGATCAACTGCTGCAGAGCAACTGGCTCACCGTGGGCCAGCTCCCCGCGCAGGCGGCCTACGAGTTCGTCGAAGAGCGCCTGGGCGGCAAGGAGATCGCTCGCGTGCAGCTGGGCCGCCGCTTGCAAGAGCTGCCACGCCTCTGCTACTACCACCCCAAGCTCATGACCCTGGCTACCTCGGCCCTCCAGCTGGGCATTCCCTGGCAGGAGCTGGCCACTCAGCTCCGACAGCTCTCCGGTAAACCTCTCCAGCAAATGGAGCAACTCTTGCATTTAACGATCGCCCGCGTGACCAGAGAGTCGCCGCTGGCTAGCCAGTTCCTCGAATGCTGGCCGGTCTTCTCTGAAGCCTCCTCTGAATCCGCCTGGCGCTTTATCCAGGCCGGTAGGCTCCCCCAACCAGGTGAGAGCCTTTGGCAACAGCAAAATGAGGCTCTGGAAGCGATCCAGCGCGCCGCTATCCTGGAACGGGCAGAAGGCCCCGGCGGCCTGCAGTGTCGCATGCATCCCCTGGTCAGCGATTACCTGCGTCTTCATTGCTGGCAGGCCCTGTCTCAAGAAAAACGCGCCGAATACCAGCGCCGCCATCTCCTCTTTTATATAGAAGCATATCAATCAAAAGAAGGAGTAGAGGCTGAGGTGCTGTTTGACTGGGACAACATTGCCCTGGCGGTTGAGAGGGCACGCACCCTGGGTCTGTGGCAGGATCTGCTTACCCTGGCAGAAGAACTGGTAGGAGAGAGAGGAGCACCACTGCTGAAGCGCCACCAGCTGAAACAGGCGCTGCAGATCCTGGAGGTAGCATTAGAGGCCGCACAGCAGCTCAAGCAGCCTCTGCAGGAAGCGCGCTTCCTGCTCCAGCGCGGTATCTGTCGCTATCGCCTGGCGGAGTACCAGCCGGCTTACCAGGATGTGGCAGCCAGTCTGCGGCTGGCCCGGCAATCATCCGAGGCAGCGCTGATCAGTGCGGCAGAGTTGGAACTTGGCCGCGTCTGCTATCGGCTGACGCGCTATGACGAGGCAGCAGAGCGCTTTGAGGCCGTGCGTGCGCAGGCGACGGCCAGAAGAGATCTATGGCAGGAAGCAGCCGCGTTGCATGAGCTAGGGCGGCTGGCCTACCGCCGGCACCAGTTCGAGCGTGCTGTGCAGTTGCTCGCCGAAGCTCGACGACTGCGCGAACAGCTGGGCGATCAGGAGGGTCTGGCTCGCACCTTGCACGAGCAGGGGCGCCTCCAGCACGAGCTGGCTCTGCGCAGCCAGGAACCAGCCAAACTGGATGAAGCCGAATCCCTCTATCTACTCAGTCTGACCCTGCGCCAGCAGATGGGCGATCGGGTAGGCGAACAGGCTACGCTCCATCAGTTGGGTCTGCTGGCCTTCCATCGCGGTAACCTGTCGCAAGCCAACGCCTACTACGCAGAGTCGATGCAACTCGCCCGCGAGCTGAACGACCGCTTCTGGATCGTCCACAATCAGTTTCGCTCGGCCCGCCTCCTCTGGTACCAGGGCCAGCGGCAGGAAGCCCTTTCTCAGGCTCAGGAGGCGCTGTCACTCTGCCACTTGCTGGGCATTGGCCTGGAGAGGGAGATCGAAGAATGGCTTCGTGCACCCGCATAACCGTGGACAGCGCACTTGTCGAACAAACTACAGTTCAGGTACCATAAAGAGAGAGCTGTCCATGTTACTCAGCCAACCTGCTGCGGTCGCCAGGCAGGAACAGGAGAGCAGGTAGTCTCTGCCAGTCACGACAGGAGTCGTTTCTTATGCAAGATGAGCAACTACAGCGCAAGCAAATGAAGGCTGCGAATTACGCCCAGCAGCCGGAGCGTTTCACCTTGCTAGAGATCAAGTTGCAGATGCGCTCGACACATGGCGAGCGCCTGATCAGCTATGCAGAAGGAGACTGGCACTGCACCTGCGACTTTTATCGCGAGCGCGGGACCTGTAGCCATATTATGGCAGCAGAGCGGCTCCTTGGTCCCCTGGCTCCCCTGCCGACCAACTCCATGCCGCGGGAAGAGCACCATGATCCTGAGCGATAGAGATCTCAAAGCCCTGCTGGTCGCCGGTCTGCTGGTGGTCGAGCCGTGGGAGGAGCGGCAGCTTGGGCCAACCAGCATTGATCTGCGCCTCGGCGCGCGTCTCGTCAAGTATCGCGGACAGCGTCTTGAGCTGGGCAAGGCCCCACCCGCCAGTGAAGAGATTACGATCGATCCTCATCACGGCTACGAGCTGCGTCCGGGCGAGTTCATCCTGGGCTGCACCCTGGAGCGGGTTCGCATTCCCAACGGTTACCAAGGCTTCATCGAAACCAAAGGGGACATTGCGCGGGCTGGACTGCAGGTACACAATGGCGATGGCCATGTTGATCCGGGTAGCGACCATGTGCTGACTCTCGAAATCACCAACCTCAATAGTATCCCAGTCGTCCTCTATCCCGGCCTCTTCATCTGCCAGCTCTTCATTCATCAGTTGAGCAGTCCCTGCCTGCGCGAATACCGCGGAAAATACTTCGGGCAACAAGGGCCAACCGTTTATCAGCCGGCTTAGCAGGCAGTGGATGCGGACCATCTCGCCTGACCCACGCGCTGTCAGCTCCAGTCTTCCTACTCTGCCCGCCTCGGTTGAAGCACTGGATTCTCCACAGCGCCCAGGGAGCGCAGTATAGAGCGCTGCGAGAGCGAGAGGCCGGTCGCTGCGTAGATGTTCATGCCCTCATAAGGTCGGTCGCTGCGCAACACGCGGAGGCACTGAGCACGCTCCACATCCCAGACCTCAATCGTCCCTGTGTGGCTACCACTCACCAGGAGCACGGGCTGCACACCGCGACTGAAAGCGATCTCGCGGATGCGATAATCAAAGTGATTGACGATTTTCAGCAGCTCGCCGGTCTCTAGGTCCCACAGGCAGACGAGTTGATCATCTCCAGCGCTGGCCAGCAGGCGGCTGTCGGGACTGATGGAGAGCGTCCAGATCCGCTCTCGATGCCCCTTCAGAATCGCCCGCGGCAGACCTTGCTCCAGGTGGGTCAGATCCCAGAGATGCACCAGCTGATCAGCGCCTGCCGTGGCCAACCAGCGACCGTCAGGACTGATGGCCAGCGTATAGATCGCCCCAGCATGGCCAGAGAGCTTTCGCAAGCAGCGGTAATCGCGGGTATCCCAGAGGCAGATGGTCTGATCTTCAGCGCCACTCACCAGGAGCCGGCCATCGGGACTATAGGCAACGGCGTAGACACGCCCCCGATGTTCGCGAAGGATATGCAAGCACTGACCGGTTGCCACCTCCCAAATACGCAATGTACGATCGGCTCCGCCACTGGCCAGGAGCGAGCCATCGGGAGAAAAAGCCACCATGTAGACACGAGCCGCATGGCCCTTGAGAATGCGGAAGCTCTGACCCGTCTCCACCTGCCAGAGGCGCACCGTGCCATCTTCGCTGCTACTGGCGAGGAGGCGCCCTTGTCCATCGAAGGTCACTGTCCACACACTGGCTGTATGACCCTCCATCGCGCGTAAGCAGCGTAGCTCGCCCAGGTCCCAGAGCCGCACCTGGCCATCATTGCCGCTACTGGCAAATAGCTGACCATCGGGGCTGGTCGCCACCGTGCGCACCTGGCTGCTATAGCCCTGCAACATGCGGATACAGCGCCCGCGCTCAAGGTCCCAGAAACGCACCGTCTGATCGTCGCTTCCACTGACCAATAAGCGATCACCAGCACTGACGGCCAGCGAATAGACACGCCGGCTGTGCCCTTCCAGCGTCTTGATACAAGAGAGGTCGCGTACGTTCCAGAGGCGCAAGAGGCGATCGCCACCAGCACTGGCGAGGAAGCGACTATCACTGCTGAAAGAGAGCGCATAGACCTGCTCACGGTGCGCATCCCAGGAAGCCAGCAGCGCCAGGGAAGTCAAGTCCCAGAGCATGATGCGCTCCTCGCAGCCGCAGGCGAGCAAGCGACCATCGAAACTGAGAGCCAGCGACCAGATGCTGTCGTTGGCGCCGGGGAGACGGGCACGGCAGGAGCCGTTCCCAACATCCCAGAGGCGCAGGATTCCATCTTCGCCGCCGCTGATCAGCGTCTTGCCATCAGGCGTGAGGGCCACGGCATAGACTCTGCCGCTCTGATCCGGGTCAGTCAGCTCGCGCTGGCACTCAGCGAGACCGGAGGCCATATCAAGGCACCAGAGACGCAGAGTATCGCCGCTACCACTGGCGAGCAGGCGACCATCGGCGCTAACGGCCAGCGAATAGATGCGTTCTTGATGGCCTCGCAAGGTCTGCAGGCACTGGCCAGTCTCCACATCCCAAAGACGAATTGTCCCATCCTCACTACCGCTGATCACCATACGCCCATCAGGGCTGAAAAGGACCGAGCGCACCCAATCGGCATGGCCCTGGCAGGTTACCAGCGGCGCATAGTCGCGGACGCGGAAGATACGTACCTCACAGGTAGTTGTACCGAGCGCTACGAGCGAGCCATCATGGTTAAGGGCCACCGATAGAATGCTCCCGAAGATCTCGGTGAAGGCCGAGCCAGTCAGATCGGCCCAGGCGAAATTGACGTTCGGTAAGGCTTTACCCCGCAAATTAGCCTGCCAGACCGCCAGACCTGAGAAATCCCAGCCACGGAGATCACACTGCAAGTGGAGGAGCAAATTGAGAATATTGCCAGCCGCATAGCCCGGCCTACCGCGTTCCAGCCGGGCCAGCAATGAGCGCAGCAGTTGCTCGCAGCCGTTTCCTCCCCTGGCCGTGCGCAAGATATGAGCCAGTGGACCAAGGATCGAGCGGACCTGGTCTTCGCGAATGTAGTCCCGGGCCTGAGCCTTGAGCAGGGCATGACTTTGCAGCAACGAGAGAGGTTGCTCCTGGAGAATCTCAGCGGCCACTTGCTGCACTAGACGATCCGTCACATATTCACAGATCACTGGCTGCAGGGTATAGCCCGCGGCCCCGCGCACCTCGACGAGCGAGCGATGGCGTAGCGACTTCAGTACTTCAAGCAGCGCTCCCTTGGGAGTGCGTGTCAGGCGATCTTCCAGCAACTCAGAGAGCGTCACCACCTCGCGCCCAATCGCTAACCAGTACAAGACATCCCGTTCATCAGGGGTTAAGCGCTCGAACTGCTTATCAAGCAAATCTTTAATGCCCTGAAGGACCAGCACCTCCTGATCGAGGAAGCGAGCAATCTGGCGATCAAAGACCTCGCGGATGGTAGGCGAGACCAGTTTCAGAGCCAGGGGATTGCCAGCATAGCGGCGAATGAACTCGGCCCAGTGCTCATCATCGCCCTCTAACCCCTCACCAGCCAGCAACAAACGCCCAGCCTCGGGCGAGACGCCTGCCAGGGTCATGGTGCGCACCGGGGCATATTTCCCCTCCTGGAGAGGAATACCATCGGGCTTCTCGCGGCTGGTCAGCAGCACGCAGCTTTGCAGGGCATGGCTTCCCAAGAGATAGAGTAGCTCCTCATAGCCCTTGTAATCCCCCTTATAATGGCCCGCCAGAGCACCACTCTGCAGCAACGAGTCGAAATCATCAAGAACCAACAGAAACCGCTCTCGCTCCAGCCGCTGAATCAGCAGCTTCAAACGATCCTCCTCGCTCTCGGGAAGGGGGGTCGGCTGGTGCTTCTCCTCACCATTGAGGAAGCGCAGGCAGCGATCGAGCAGACGCCCACGGGACAAGGGGGTGTGGAGCGATAGCCAGAGCAAGCCTTGAAAATCGGAGGAGCTGCGCAGACGCTGAACCAGAGCCGCCGCCAGGGCGGTCTTACCCACTCCTCCTATGCCTACAATGGCAATCAGGCGGCAACGGTCCTGCGTCACCCAACGCCAGAGCAGCTCTTGTTCCTCATCGCGGCCATAGAGACGAGAGACGTAGGGCGCTTCCTCTAGATCACAGCGCGGACGGGCAGCCGAGGGGTCCAGGACCACCGAAGTAGCAGGCAGCGCCAGAGAGGAGGGCGTGGTACGCCGGCGCCCGCGCGGCAGTTGCTCCAATTGCCCGCCCAGTAATACCTCAACCAGTTCGCCGCGGCGTAGCTGCAGCGCACGCTCGTACTCTTGCACAATCTGGAGCGAGGGCAGGGTCACATTGTTTTCAATCGCAGAGAGATAGCTCTTCGAATAGCCTACCGCGCGAGCCACCTCGCTCAGGCTCTTGCCCATCTGCTGGCGCAGGTGACGCATACGGGACCCAATAGCGGTCGCAGGAGCATGTCTGTTTTCAGCCATTACAGTCTCCTCGCTGCCCACCAGAGCGGGTTACGTTGATCGTTCCACTGGGTAGTATAGAACAGAAGTGCACGCCTGTAAAGAGGAGCGCCGTTCTCTTTCTGCTCAATTGTACATTACTGAACAATCTTTCACAGATTTATCTTCTCAACCCTCTTGAAAAACACGAGTGAACACTCTATACTGTTCTATAGAGAACAACAAAGTGTTCACTATCTTCTCGGGATCTGCTATAGAACTGGCGAGCGATAAGCTCAACTTCTCCAGCTATCCCGCCACAGGCCGGCCTGAGCAGAGCTGGTTGTTCTCCATCCGAATTCATCGCTTGCTGATCATCTCTATGACCGACCAACGGCACAGATTAACATGACCTGACCAGGTGAGACACCGTCAAGTTCGCCGGCTCCAGTACTGGACAGAGTATGACATGTTATAGGTTTGCTTCTTTGTGTGTTCGTCAAGGAGGAGTCTTGTGAACTCACGAACTTCGCTCGGAGTTTCTGTTTACGACAGCGACTCTGAAGATGAAGCCTTGCTACACGCCTGTGACGCTCGGGTTGTGACTCAGGTACGTCACTACTTCTCGCGCATCCGTTCGAGCAAGTGGGAAGACCTGGAAGCCCTCTATCAGGATGAATGTCAGGAGGTGCGCTTCGCCCTCTGGAAGGTGAGTCGGAAAGGGCCACTGCACAAACCGGCCTTGCTGATCCGCGTCATTGTCCAGAATCGCGCGCGCGATGCCTGTCGACGACTTCGTCGTCGTCCCCGGCTTCTCCCTCTGGAGCCAGAGCAGCCCGAGGTTCTTGCCCTCAGCGAGCAGCGTGCTGCCACTAACGAAGGGGAGCGTGATCCAGCCTACGAGTGCGAGTTGCAGGATTTTCCTGAAGAGCGCCTTGCGCTTTATATCCAGGCCATTCGAAGCCTATCAGCCCGCGAACAGACGGCTGTGCTCTGGCGCATCCGTGAGTGCGGTCTCGAACTACGGCCCGTGATCGCGGCGCTGCGCAAGGCGGGCCTAGACCCCGAGCAGGTGCCGCCTCCGCAGAGTCAGGCCGAGCTGAAGCGCTATCGCTCCGCCTTGAGTGCTGCCCGGCGACACCTGCGCAGGCCGCTCGGCGCTTAAGCCACCGGCCTACCCGCCTGCGCTAGCAAGTACAGCGTACAGCGCCAGATTGGGATTTGCCTGGCCTTGCGTCAAAGCTGGCCCCTGTAGCGAAGGGAGCACTTTCCTTATCTGGCGCTGATTATGGGGAGAGCCGTTCGGCCAGGTATTTCAGGCTGAGCGGATAGCGATATTCGATCCCGCCATGTCGTCCGTCGAACAGCTCAAAGAAGACATCAGTGACCCCAATTTCAGCGAGGGCGCGGCGGAAAGCCTCCGCTCCCAGGTCGAGATAGTACTCATCGCGCTTGCCAGCATCGATATAGATGGCTCGCAGCGAGCGCAGGGCCTCGGCGTGCAAAGGAACCATCCGCACCGGGTCCCAGGCCAGCCATCGCTCCCAGACATCGGGGATCAACTGACCGGTGGCGATATCGAACGGCAGATGTACTGTACCGTCCATATCCGCCGAGTAGCAAGCGGCCATACACCAGATGTTGAGCAGGTCAGCATCGCTCTCTTTGGAGAAGGCCGGACGGCTGCGAAAGTCCTGCCAGAAGCGTTCGTACGAACCGCCGTAGTGATCGCGCAAGGCTCGCGCTACCTTGGCAAAGTCGCGCTGATAACAGACCTCAAAGAGAGCATCGCCGGCGTGGGTCGCCAGACCTCCCCACAGATCCGGTCGTAACATGGGGGTGACCATAGCGCCGTAGCCGCCGCTGGACTTGCCAGCGATTCCCCGATGCTCGCGCGCCGCCAGGGTGCGATAGTGAGCATCGACCCAGGGAACGATTTCATCGCAGAGATAGGTGTGGTAGTGTCCGACAGCGGGGGAATCCAGGAACTGGCTTCCTCCCAGGGAGGTCCAGCAGTCGACCCAGACGAGGATGCACGGCGGAGCTTCCCCTTTGGCAAACAGCTCGTCGGCCAGTTCCGGGAAGTTGCGTCGGAAGGCCGAGCGATTGCGCCACATGTCGAGCTGGCCCGTCAGCCCCTGAATCACATAGATGCTGGGATAGCGTCGCTCTGGCTGCTCGTCATAGCCGGGCGGCAGATAGATCCAGAGCGGGCGCTGATAGGGATCACCTAGAGGATTGTCCTTGAGCACCTGGCTCTCAAAGGTCACTTCGTCAAAGCGCCCTTTGAAGTCGTGCGACCAGGGATACACGCTTTGCGCCTCCTTTTTTTCTTCTTCTCTTCTTATCATGGTGCTTCGGGTCCTAGTCTAGCACGCTTTCCTCATGGGCGTCCATGTCTCTTCTGCTGACAGGCCAGGTACCCTGCGCGCTGCCCTGGCCGACAGCGGCAAGCGTGACCCTTTACGAAGAGCAGGATTCGGCTTTAGAATAGAAGCAGCTCGCCTATCATTCGATACAATCTACTCTAAGAGGAACAAATGAACATGATCGACGGCTTAGCGGCGCTCCTCCAGTGGGCCACTGTGCGCATCGACGCCGACTATCATCCCTGGGGTACAGGCTTCTTTGTGGGGCCGGGCCTGATTCTGACCTGCGCCCATGTTATCCAATCTGCTCACAAGGAAAAGTCCAGCCTCCAGATTTACTGGCAGGAGAGGTATTACGAGGCGGCCATCACCACAGTGTCTGCTGATGACTCGCCCCCAGATCGGGATCTGGCCCTGTTAAAGGTCCCTCTTGAGAATCACCCCTGTGTCCTGCTCTGCGGGGAGGCGCAGCCCTACAGCCGTCTGTACACCTATGGTTACCCAGGCTCAGTGCCTGGAGGCACCTCTTTCATTTTCGACGCCGCCGGGCCAGCCGGCGAACGGAACCAGTGGATCACCTTTCAACGTGGCCCGGTCGATCCCGGCATGAGCGGGTCCCCGCTGCTCGACGAGGCAAGTGGTTGTGTCTGCGGGATGATTCAGTACTCGCTGGGCCTCAACAGCGAGCGTGGTGGCCAGGGCCTGCAGGCGCGCGTCATCCTTGAGCAACTTCCCGACCTTGTCAATCAGCAGCTGGTCGCACACCAGCAAAACCGCCGCTGGCTGGAACTTCTCTCACTCGCGCAACGTCAGCGCCTCGGGCAGTGCTGTCCCCAATATCAGTCGCTGCTCCAGCAGAACCCCAAAGCCCTCAAGGTCTTTCTGTCCTACTCCGGCAGCCAGCGGGACCGCAAGCTGAGAGAGGGACTTGAGAAGCAACTGGCTTCCTTTAGACGCCAGCAACTGATTGAAAGCTACCACAGCGAGCAGCTAAGCGCGGGGCATGAACGGAGCGAGAGCCAGCGCTTGCTAGAGCAGGCGGACATCATTCTCTTGCTCATCAGCCCTGATTACATGAACTCCGATCAATGCTACAACGAAGAAATGCAGCGGGCTATGCAGCGCCACGAGGCAGGCACGGCGCGCATCATCCCAATCAAGTTGCGGCCAACTGCGGACCTGGCCAGCTCTCCCTTCGGCAAACTGCAGGCCCTGCCGCGCTCCGGGCAATCTATCACGGAAAGCAGGGACCGCGACGCAGCCATGAAGGAGATCGCCGATGAGCTGTATCGGGTCATCCAGGAGCTGAAAGGCAACCAGACCTGAGCTGAGCGTGAGCGAGCACAAGCCTATCTCCTCGGCCCAGCTCAGGGGAGTGGAAGACACGTTTCCAGGAATAGTCTCCTCTTGCTTTCCCATTCACCCCTCCCCAGCGCACCGGCTAGGGGCGGACGCTAGGGACCTTGAGCAAGCCTCTGCGCTGCTGAAGGCGATAGGGCGCATAGTAACCAGCCAGGGCAGAGGGCAGACGCCCGACCAGGAGTGTCCCCTCGGCGCGGTGCTCTTCCAGCTCAACACGCCCGCGACGATGGAAGAGTTCCACCAGGTCGCCGCGCGCGTAAGGCACAAGCACCTGCAAAGGCACCATCTGCTCAGCCACCACCTGGGCCAGC
>NZ_JADGIA010000151.1 GCF_019683635.1 Thermogemmatispora sp.
GCTGACAAGCAGCAGTTACCCGCTCAACGAGCGCGCATGCTCTCCTCGCGCCAGAGCGCCTAGCCGCTCCAGCAGCATGCCTGGCAAGACAACGGTCACCTTTGCCTCTAATCTATGTTTATGCTACAATTGTACCATAGAAATGGATAGGGCGTCAAGCCTGCTGCGCAGCACGCCCGACCCTTTGGCGAAAGCCAGGAGGCTGCGGGCGTGTTCATGCTTAGTCCTCAACAGCAACAGGACCATCACACAGGAAATCGAGCAAGGGCTCCAGGAGGCCGGCGTGATTGAGCTGATAGCAGCACTTCTTACCGCAAGGGACCAGGTTTTCAGCGGCTTTGCTCTTAGGGGCCAATCTTTCCATCTCGGACAGCTCTGAAGCTAGCTCCAGCATGCACCTGGCTCCTGGCGGCCAATGATGCAGTGGCCTCCCCAAAAGACGATCGGGCAGCTTTTGCCGATGAACCAGGCCGCTGACGATGACAACTCCCCGCCGCTTGAGTAGCCTGGCAGTGATCACAGAACAGTCTCCTCGTCAAGCGGCAGGCCAAAAGGAGAGTTTTGCCAGTGGTACAGGCGATGACGACGGTCGAAGACAATCTCGCAGCCAAGGAGACGCAGGGCTTTCAGATCCCAGCGAAATTGCTCCCGCTGCCGCCGCTTGATAGTGTCGCGGTCATCGGCATAGTCATAGAGGAAAAGCTGCTTGCTATCCAGTGCAGGAACAAGCTCGTCATAGCGACGCGCTTGATGATGCAGTTGCAACAATATTTCAATGCGTCGAAGTATTGACCGAGTTAATTTGGTATCTTTTTTTTCATTAGATGCTCCTTATTAAAGGACAATGAAATACAAGGGGATATGGTAGCAGATAATTTAACGAGGTTCGCATGCCCTCGCCCTTGCGCCATCCACACATCTTCCCTGCTCGATCTCAGTTTTGAGCCTCAGTGCTCCCCCCTTCCTGGTGATGGCCTCCGCCCCGGTGGCTCCTGGCAGCAACCCCATCCCCACGTCTCGTGTCTATCTCTGGCGACCGTCCTCGCCTATGTCGCACAGATCGGCTCAGCCCCAGTACGCCCACGACGCTTGCATCATCCACCGCGACCTCAAGCTGTTTATTGTCTGGCTATTAAGCTGCTGGAGCAGTGTTTTCAAATACATTCAGAAGCTTAATGCCAAACCGGAAGAATATCAGTAGAACCCTCCGCCCCAGGACTCCGCCTGCCCGGGGAGAAAGGAGGCGTAGCTTACCACCCGGATGTGCCTGCCCCTCCCTTGAATGGTCCGACCACGCGGCTTGTGATCCAGCCGCCATAAAAATCACCGGGCTGCGCCTCCACCCGCTCACCGTTGACGTAGCAGGCATCCATGCTGCGCGGGTAGAAGGCGACGTAGCCAGCCAGCCCCTCGTAGCCCGGAGCCGGGTCAGGATAATACCACGCACAGTCTACAGCGCTCCTGTCATTGACCACCAGAGTATAGTAGCTGGCTCGCCCTTTGAACTCGCAGAAGGTATGGCGGTCACTTGGCTGAAGATACTCCATGCGAATATCTTGCGGCGGAATATAATAGACGGGCGGATGACTGGTCTCCAGAACGCGCTTCGTACGCCGACTCTCAGCGATCATTACGCCATTGAAGATGACCTGAACGTGATCGTCACATTCTTCCAGCCGTGGTGGCCGCGGATAGTCCCAGACGGATTCCTGTCCCGGACCCGCTGCCGGATCGCGCTGTCGATCCATCGCTCTCTTCTCCTTTCGGACCGGATGGGTGTTGCATTACTCTGTAGACGCTGCGAGCTGCCCCGTTGGGTACCGCGGAGCACGCCATGCAATACGACCTTCCCCTGCGCTCATCCCGTACAGAGCACGCGCGCGGGCGCCTGATCGGCGCGCCTGCTTGGTGACTGCCCCACGCCTGCATCCCAGCTAACCCGGCAGACACACCCGGTCAAAGCGGCAATGACGATAGGCTAAAAGCAGAGGCCAATGGCTGAACGCCCCCACAAAACGCTCACAGTGCCGGCTCCCAGCCTACCGTTCTCGGGGCAGCAGTGACCAGCTTCCACAGGAGTCCCAACGGCTATCACCGGTCTCACGAGGCCAGGGATAGCGGCTATCATCAGCAGCACAGTGACCCCTGTAGGTCGCGCAGTGAACCTCAGAAAATCTGGCTCGCCTGCGATCCGGGTCACGTTCGTATCCGTATCGCTTGTCGTTTCCCACAGAGTGAGACAGGCTGCGGAGTGACCAGAGCAATCAGCTGACAGACCAGAGCCAAAGGCAGAAAGCAGGGAAAACGAGCCAGGACACTGTCGTCGCGTCGCCCCAGGTAGCGTTGCTAGCTGAAAGCAGAGGCAGGGATTCCACCTGGCTCTCCCTTTTCTGCCGCTGGTGCTAAATGTTACAATAGAAGCAGCGCAATACACAAGGCGCCTGGAGCTAACGGAATTGAGTGTATCCAGACGGCTGAGAGAGTGGTACGACAGCAAAGAGTAACCTGGGTGTGATCCGCAAGATTCCTCATCGCAAGAAAGGAGCGCGAGTCATGACGGCACCCGACAACACCTATGTGATCGATCCTGAGAACGCTGGCGAGCTGGCTCGTCTCATGCAACAGGACCGGCTGCTCACCGAGGCCATGGGCGGCCTCCTACCGGAGGAAGGAATCAATCTGCCAGAGGCTGGTCGGGTCCTCGACCTGGCCTGCGGCCCAGGCGGCTGGGCCTTAGAGCTGGCCTTTCGCTTCCCCCACGCGCACGTCATGGGGGTTGACATCAACCCGCAGGTGGTTGAGTACGCCCGCGCTCAAGCCTGGTCGCGCGGCCTGGAGAACGTCCACTTCCAGGTGGGCAATGTGATGGAGCCGCTGGCCTTCTCCGACGGCGAGTTCGACCTCATCAATGGGCGACTGCTCTTCGGCTTCATGCTGCCGGATGCCTGGCCGCGGCTGCTCTCCGAGTGTCGTCGGCTGCTCACGCCGGATGGGGTCCTCCGCCTGACCGAGATGGAGCCACCGCTGACCACCAGTCCCGCCTTCGAGCGCCTGATGGCCCTGGGGAGTGAGGCCCTGCGGCGAGTGGGCCAGAGCTGGTCGCCCGATGGGCGCCACGTTGGCATCACCCCGGTGCTGCCCCGCCTGATGCGCCAAGCCGGCTTCGTCAACGTGCAGCTGCGGGCCACGGCGATCGAGTGGTCGATGGGGACACCGATGCACTATCCCGTCTTCAAGGACTATCTCATCGGGCTGGAACTGGTCCAGCCCTTCCTGGTGAAGGTGGGCGTTGCCTCCGCCGAGGAGATCGCCACCCTGTATCAGCAGGCACTCGCCGAGATGCAACAAGAGGACTTCTGCGCCCTGTGGACCCTGCTCACCGTCTGGGGACGCAAACCCGCGCCTGAGACAGTCACCTTCCCAGAGGCTTCCTCCGCAACTGGAGCCTAGCTGTCACACGAGCATGCCAGATGAGAGGGCTGGCGGTGCGATCAGAAGAGCAGCCGCTGTTTCAAGCGATGCTGCGTGAACTGGTTGCTCACCTCACGCGGATGGATCTGGTCAGTGCCTTCGATGATACCATCGATTATCATCTCCATTACTGCTTTTCGCCAGAGGACCTCTCAACCTGGTCCGGGAACGTGCTTATTCTCCAGTCGGATGATGACCCTGCCACGACCCCGGCCAGGCGTCTGGCTCTGCGTCAGGTCCATCCGCAGGCTCGGATTCACCTCTTCCAATGGGGCGGCCACACGCCGTTTCTCTCGCCACCAGACGAGTTCTATCCGCTTGTGCGTACCTTTTTGCATGAGTCTTGAAAGGAAAAGAGATGGCTGCCTTCATTCCCTCCTCCACAGATTCCACCGTCCAGCTACGCGATGGGCGCCGCGTGGGCCTCGTTGTAGTCGGACCGGACGATGGGATTCCCATCATCCATTGCCACGGGTCAGGCAGCTCACGCCTGGAAGTGACGCTGTTGGCCGCCCAGGCGGAGGAGGCGGGAGTACGACTGATCGGCCTGGACCGACCGGGCATCGGTCTTTCTGACCCCAAGCCCGGCTATCGGCTGCTGGATTGGCCTGATGATGTCGCGGAAGTCGCCGATCATCTGGGCATCGAGCGCTTTGCCGTGGAAGGTTTTTCCGCCGGTGGTCCCTACGCTCTGGCTTGCGCTGCCAAAATCCCGCAGCGGCTCACCGCCTGTGGTCTGATCAGCACGGTTGCACCGCCTGAGCTGATGAGAAAAGCTGGAACCAGGGTGATGCGTGTGATCTGGGGGGTCGGAGGGCGCTTTCCGGGTCTGTTGCTCCTCTTCGCTGGCCTGGTTCAGCGCATGATGGGCACCGATGTCGCCAGCATTGAAAAGTATCTCGCCCGGTACGCAACACGGCTGGACAAAGCGGATCAGCAGCTGCTCAGCGACCCGCAGATGAGACAGGGCATTGCCCGGGCGATGGCTGAAGGTTTCCGGCAGGGAGCAGCAGGGAATCTGGCGGTCGCCCGGGTCGAGGTGCACCCCTGGGGCTTCCAGCCTGAGCAGGTGACGTGTGGGCGGCTGTTCTTGTGGCATGGAGCAGAGGACCGGATCATGCCGATTGCGCCAGTCCGTCTGCTCGCGCAGCGCTTGCCCTATTGTAGAGCCACTTTTTACGCTGATGAAGGGCATTTCTCGACCTTGGCTCATCATTGTCAGGAGATCTTCGGCCAGCTTCGTGGATAGTGCTCACCTAAGAAGAAGGATGCTGATGAGCAGTGCCACAGGCTCCTGTCGCACTGTTTCTCGCACCTACTAGCATGGGCCGTGTCGTGACCATTCTGACAGACAAGCAAGCAGCCATGAGCAGGGCGATTCGCCTGACTGCTGCAGCCGCATTTCGGGCAAGCCCGAGAGGGGTAGTGAGCATCGACTTTCACGGTGATGCCACCCATAAACGCGGCTTTCTCAGCAAGAAGGCTGTGCAATTCCGCAAAGGTCCATTTGCTGGCGTGTCGATTGGCGCGGTGTTGCTTCTTCCTTGTCCGCCTGCTCGTCTTCCGTTAAACGGGGCTGTGGCGTTGCCAAAGTCCTCGTAGTCGATCATGTGCCGCCGCCGCGGTACTGCAAGCCGGTCACCTGGTCGTTGGTGACACTGTTGCCGTTGCCGCCGTAGATGGCGATGCCGTTCGCCAGGTAGGGCGACTGGATGGTATCGTGGTCGAAGGTATTGTTGCTGTCGCCGGTGGCGGGCACGCTGTCCGTGGCCGACCACATTGCGAGGCCGTTGTCGCGTCGGTCTTGCCCGTAGGATCGGCGTTGTAGGGCGGGTCGATGATCGAAAGATAGCCTGCGGGCTTCGTCAGGGGCGCCGGCACCAGGGTAGGCGTTGGAGTCAGCAGCGGAGCCGTCGGCGAGGGCGTCGGGGCCAACCTGCAGCTTCACCGTTGTGCCCGCCGCCATCTGCGGAAGCAGCATGTGCACCTCGTCGAAGTGGTGATGGGCCGTGCCGCCGGGCGTATCACTCCGGTCGTTGGCGTTGCAGTTCGAAAAGTTTGGCTGCCCGTAGAGCCAGCTATATTTCGAGGTGAGCTGGAGATCGTTGGCCTGCTTGACGCCGTTGATGTAGCTACTCAGCGTGGCGTTGATTCCCCCGCCGCTGGAGGAGTCAGGGATGCTGTAGCGCAGGTTGAGGGCGTTCTCCGGTTGCGTCAACGTGAATTGCACGTACTGACCGCGGGTCAGTTGCATGGCCTGGCAATCCTGGCTATCCACGGCATCCAAGGCCAGGCTGCCCAGGGTGAAATCCGGTCCGATGATCGTGCCGTTTGTCGTTGCGCTGTGGGCCTCCATCTCAACGTAGGGCAGGGTGGCACCTGTGCCACCGCTGACGGCGTTGCTCTGGTAGGGAGTAGCGCTGGTCACGTGCGGCAGAATGACCCCCAGCGCGCTGCTGAGCAGCACCAGGGTGGTGACGACTGCCAGCGCCCGTGTGCTCAGCGTGCTGCGCAGCCTGTGACGGATCGTTCGCCTCGTGGTGGGATTCATTTCGCTACCGATGGTGCTGGTGGCTCCTCCTCGGGCAGCTCTCCGTCGACAGCCTCTGCGGGGACCACGCTGATCACATATGCGGATGGGTCGAAGGATCTGATCGCGGTGGGCAAGGATGGGCGTATGTGGCATAACTGGACTTCGGGATCGGAGAATAGTTGGATTGGCTGGAACTGGTGGAGCAACATACCCCCTTTATATTGGGGTGTCGTCGGTATTCCATGTATGGTTCCTGCTGCTTTCTACGAGCAGATAGCAGCAGGAACTGTGAAAAAAATACTGCAAGGACGCGATGGCCTCTCTCTCTGCACCTGCCCGACAGTTACATCCTCTAGACTTTCTGGTCAATCTCTTCTTCGTTTTAGGCAAGCGTGCTACGATGAGCAAGGCGTATAGATAGAAATACATCACAAGGAAGTGTTCTCGTGAGTGTCTCCAGGCTTGAAGTGGCCCCGGTCCTTCCGGCCAGAGGCAGTCTCAGCAGGTTCTTGCGGACCTCAGCGGGTCGCTGGCTGCCCCCGCTGCTTCTCCTGCTTGCCTCTCTGGCCGCCTATGGGCATGCGCTGGGTGCTCCCAGCCTCTGGTTTGATGAAGCTTTTTCCGTCGAGCTTGCGCGCCAGCCGCTGCCGCGTCTCTGGCAGGCGATCTGGGGTCCCGAACCCAATATGGAACTCTACTATCTCCTGCTCCATTTCTGGCTCCGGGGAGCGGCGCTCCTGGGTCTGGCACCAACTGAGCTGGTGGTGCGCCTTCCTTCTGCCCTGTGTGCTGCCTGCAGTGTGCCTGTGCTCTTTCTCCTTGGCCGGCGCTTTCTTGGCCCACTGGCCAGCGCGGTCGCGGCGCTCCTCTACCTCTTCGATTATTCGACGCTGGTCTATGCGCAGCAGACGCGCGCGTATGCTCTGCA
Organism: Thermogemmatispora sp.; assembly: GCF_019683635.1. Lineage (GTDB taxonomy): Bacteria > Chloroflexota > Ktedonobacteria > Ktedonobacterales > Ktedonobacteraceae > Thermogemmatispora. The sequence continues at coordinate 6,933 of NZ_JADGIA010000151.1, forward strand.
GCTCTTGCTGCTGCTGCTCTCCTGGTACGCGCTGGTCCATCTCCTCAGCCCGGGCCGGCGGCGATCTGGCTGGTGGTACCTCTATGTGGCTGCCACAGTGCTGGCCTGCTATGCCCAGCTCTTCAGTCTGCTGGTCTTCGGGGCACAGGTGGTGGCCGTCGTCGGCCTGCTCCTGCTACCCAGCGACTGGCGGGAGGGTCTGCGGCGCTGCTGGCGAAGTCTCGGCGCTGCCCTGTTGATCTGCGTCCTTGCCGTTATCCCTCTGCTGCTCGTTAGTCAGCATGGCTCTCGCACGGGTTGGCTGCCCATACCTCATCTGCATGACCTGCTGAACCTGGTTCCTTCATTGGTGGGGGGCAATGCCCAGCTGAGCCTCTCTATCCTGCTGGTCTGTGGTCTGGCGGTCATGCTGATCCCGCTGGCAGCGCTGCTGCTCCTCGGTCAGCCCGCTCCGCCGGCCGGGCAGCGGGACATGGCTGTGGATTTTCTGGTGACCAGTCGTGAGCGTCTGCCTCTGCTCTGGCTGTTGCTCTGCTGGTTTGCTCTTCCTGTGCTGATGAGCTTTGTTGTCTCACAGGGGCCGTTGCGTCTCTTTTCGGAGCGCTATCTGGTGGTGGTGATTCCGCCGCTCTGCCTGCTGATGGCTCTGGGCCTGGTCTCGCTGCATCTGCGTCTCCTGCAGGGGCTGTTCACGGTGCTCCTGCTGGCCCTGACTTTGATGACGGGCCTCGGCTATTACGGACATGCTCAGCTTGAGGACTGGCGCACCGCTGCTCTCTGGCTGCAGCATCATTACCAGCCGGGTGATGGCCTGGTCTGCTATGATACGATCCAGGGCTGTCAGACCTCGCTGGAGTACTACTTTGCTGCTTATCCCGTCAGCGGGGCTCACTTCACAGATGATGCGCCGGGCAATCTCCTCTCCTGGCAGACCAGCAGTGGCTTTGCGGCACCCGGTCGCTCCGCCGATGCGGCGCTCGACATTGCGGCCGTTGCCGCCTATGCGCGCCAGCATACCCGTCTCTTCTATATCTTGGGTCGGGTTCCTGACCAGCAGGGGGCCGAGCGTGTGAAGCAGGTCGTGGCCTGGCTTGACGCTCACTACCGGCTGCTGGGGCAGGTCGCGTCTGCCGGGCATATCAGTGTGCGCCTCTACGCTGTGCTGCCTGTACCGGGGTCGGGGCGAACAGGCGGCGTTCGCCCGACTCCGGCTGTGGTGGGTGGGGTGGGGGTGACGCGCGGTGAGAGCGGGTCGCGCCGCCCGCTCTGGCGCAGGGCGTGAGCATGCGGTCATAAGGGGCATGCGCTGGACAGCCGGCCCCTCCACCGGCCTGCCGCAGGTGCGGCTCTAGCCCGACTGCTTCGCAGCGTTACGCAGCGCCTTGCAAGACCTCGTGACGTTCATCGAGTCGCAAGGTGAGGGTGGCAGACTCTCCTATCGAGATCAGGACTAGACTTATGCCTCTCAGGAGACTATCAAAGTTTCTCTTTTTGTCCCAGGCACTCTTGTGAAGAAGGAGCGACCTGTATGCGTCGATTCTTCCCTGTACTCACCCTGGTGGTGATGGCTCCAGTGATCGCCGAAACTGCTCTGGGGATCGACCCCTATCAGCCGCGCCGCCTATCTCATCAGCCAGGTGCCGATGGACGGAGCAGGGGCACTTTTGATCCGCGACGTGGTGCGCCGGAGCGGGCGTGGATGGGCCAGTGTGCTGCTGTTAGGCGTCGCCTACGGCCTTGTTGAGGAAGGTCTGGCCATTCAATCGTGTTTCAATCCCACCCTCTTTGGAGCAGCCGACTGGGGCGCACGCCTCTTCGGGATCCTAGCAACCTGCTTTCCGTCGCCTCTCTGGGCCTCTAGAGCCAGCCCTCGTGCACTTGCATACAAGACGGGCCGCTCGTACACTCTTGAGTAAAGAAAAGGGACCAGATCAGTCAGAGGGATGCCCGATACACAGAGCAGGCACAGTACGCCTCACAGAGGAGATGCAGCGCCTCGTTGAGGAGCAGCGGCTGGCCTTGGTCGCCACTGTCTGCCCCGACGGTACCCCCAATCTCTCACCCAAAGGGACGATTGCCGTGTAGGATGACACCCTCCTGATCTTCGCAGATATTTGCTCTCCTGGCACCATCGCTAACCTGAAGGAGCGCCCGGTGCTCGAAATGAACGTGGTTGACGCGGTGGCACGCAAAGGCTATCGCTTTACAGGGAGAGCGACCGTCTAGGCAGAGGGTCCCGTTTTTGAGGAATTGCTGGCTTTCTATCGCCAGCGTGGGACGTGCAGTCCAATCCAGCACATCGTGTTCCTCACGGGGGAGCAGGCATCGCCCTTGCTGTCACCGGCCTCCGATCAAGGCCAGAGCGAGCAGCAGATCGCCTCACGCTGGCTCGCGCGCTGCACGCAGCTCTATAGGGAGCGCTATGGCCCCATGCTGTCCCTGGAGGACTGAGACAGAGCCTGCTGGCGGAAGAGCCGCTTCTCTTCCTGGACAGTAGCTTCAGCGAACTGCCGTCCAACCTCTGTCAGGTCAGGATCAGATCCCCCTCTTTCGGGCGTGTCAGCGGGAGCAGATCGGCGGCATCGACCAGGTGGCAGCCCCTGGCCCAACGCAGCCAGATCGGTCCGCTCTCCACGGGCCTGAGCTGAACCAGCCCCAGCCAGCCAGTCAGCCGATGATAGCTGCAGGTGCACTGTGAGGGAGCATTTGATAGGAGCTGGCCGGTTCGACCGCCAGCGCGCGGGCACCTCCGACGCGCTCACGCCTCCCAGCCGAAAGCTCGTTGCGTTGAGAGAGGCTTTCTCGAAGCCTTCCACATCCAGCCCGCTCCGATCGATGAGCGTCAGGGCACGCTGCAAGGATTGTAGGCGTGGCAGTCTCAGGGCCGTCAGCCTCAGCTCGACCTTCTGGAGCGCGGGGAGCCAGGAACAGAAAGAGGGCAACGCGCGGCAAGCCCAGCGCGACGCGGGGGTGGGACCCTGCAGCGGCTGGCCATGCACGCGTACCACTCCTTTCCCTGAGTGGGGCGGATCACTCGTGCCAGGATGCGCCGCAGGGTTGACTGCCCTGAGCCAGAGCGTCCCAGCAGGACGGACCACCAGCATGTCATCGAGGCTGCGGAGGCTCGTCAGCCAGCGGGCGTGGCGCTAGCGGCGCCTGCGCTTCTTGCGCGGGGGAACAGTGGCCGTGAGGGTGAGCGTGTCTGGCTGCTTTGGCGGCTTGCCGGACCTGGCTCGCTCGCTGGCGAGCGCTGTCTGCAGCTTTTTCGCGAGCTGCAGCGCCGCCCCGGCCTGGTCGAGATCCGATGTCTCCAACGTGAGCCTGGTTTCCCCCAGCTCGATCGTCCAGCGGAGTGCTCGCTCCTGGCTGGCCTGCTGGCCAACGAGCCTGGCATGGCGCTCGCGCAGGCGTTTGAGGACGGGGAGCAGCTTCTCGAAGAGGGTGACGAGGGCACTCAGGTCGGCCAGTCCCTCGGCGATCGCGGCATGCTGCTGCCAGACGGCGCCAGCCACCTGCTGCAGGATCAGCCAGGCCTCGATGAAGAAGGCGGGCGCTCCCTTCTGGCCGGTGGAGATGGGAGGTTGGAGGACAAAGCCCGCCTGCTGGAGGTCGGTCGCCAGCTCGTGGTGCAGGGCCGTGAGCAGGGCCAGATCACCGGTCTCCTCTGTTCCGGAGGCGGGCACCAGTTCGAGCAAGACCTGCAGCCGCTCAGCAGGTTGCCTCTGATCGAGGGGAGAAGACGGTTGCTGCTCGCTCATGCAGATTCACTGCTCCTTGCTCGTAGAAGTGAGCGGGAAGAAGGCCCCGAGGTGCCTTGCAAGAACGCCTCGGCCCAGCAGGTAGCCTCGTAGAGGGCCATGCCAAGCGCGGGGTATCTGGTCAGGAGGGGAAAAGCGACGGGGAGGTAGTCGGATGCCACGTTCAGTCTCATGTCGCGCAACCAAGCGTGTTGAATGAGGTGGATAGCCTCAGCCTCATGACCGTAGCTGATCAATACCCTGGTCAGGCTGGTCAATGCCTTGGTTTCCTCCCAGCTTGCGGGAAGGGCGATCAGCATCTGTGCAACCTCTTGCAAGCATCGCTCTGTCTCTTGCCCTTGCCGGGCGTTGGCCAGTGCTTCGACCAATGCGGTCAGGGCTACGGCTTTATCTGAGCTGTCATCAGGAAGAGAGGCGATGATACGTTGAGCGTCCTGCCAAGGTTCTGCTGTGGCCAGGGAAGCTGCTAGCTTGCTGAGCGCCAGCATTTTCCTCCAGCTGTCTTCCTGATCAGGTATGGCGGCAATGAGCCGCTCGCTTTGCAACCAGCACTGTTCGGCTTCTTGCCAACGTTCTGTCTCCGCCAGTGCTTTGGCGAGTTCTGCGAGAACCTCCACTCTGTCACTGTCATGGGCCAGAATCGTGACGAGTCGTTTGGCCTGGACCCAGCACTGTTCGGCGTCCTGCCAACGCTCGACCTTGGCCAGGGCCTTGCCCAGTGCTATGAGTGCCTCAGCTTTCCGCCAGTCATTCTCAGGAAGAGAGGCGATGACCCGCTCTGCCTCCGACCAGCGTTGAGCGCATATCAATGCTGCGGCCAGGCTGCTAAGCGCCTGCACTTTCCTCCAGCTATCTTCCTCATCAGCAATGGCGGCGATAAGCCGTTCGGCCTCCTGCCAGCACTCTAGAGCTTCCTGCTGGCGCTGAGCTTCGGCCAGGGCCTTGCCCAGCGTTACAAGCGCCACGGCTTTCCTCTCGTCATCCTGGGGAAGGGCGGCGATGACCCGCCTGGCATCTTGCCAACGTTGGGCGTGCGCTAACGCTTCACTCAAGCGGCTCAGCGCCGCAGTCTTCTCATCGTCGAGGGAGGAGATAAGGAGTTCAGCCTGGGACCAGCAGCGTTCAGCGTCCTGCCAGCGCTGGGCTCTCATCAGTGTCCTGGCCAGTTGGACGTAAACTTCTGCTTTGCCCCAGTTGTCAAGGGTATAGGATGCGATGGCTCTTTCCGCTTGCTGCCAGCACTGTTCGGCTTCTTCCCAGTGCTGCGTGCTGATCAGCACACCGCTCAGTTCTGTCAGGACTACTGCTTTGTCGATTGGATGGACAGCGATGAGTCGTTCGGCCTGGAGCCAACACTGTTCGGCTTCTTGCCAACGTTCTGTCTCCGCCAGTGCTTTGGCGAGTTCTGCGAGAACCTCCACTCTGTCACTGTCATGGGCCAGAATCGTGACGAGTCGTTTGGCCTGGACCCAGCACTGTTCGGCGTCCTGCCAACGCTCGACCTTGGCCAGGGCCTTGCCCAGTGCTATGAGTGCCTCAGCTTTCCGCCAGTCATTCTCAGGAAGAGAGGCGATGACCCGCTCTGCCTCCGACCAGCGTTGAGCGCGTATCAATGCTGCGGCCAGGCTGCTAAGCGCCTGCACTTTCCTCCAGCCGTCTGATGGGAGAAGGGCGCTAAGCTCTTCCGCCTGCAACCAGCACTGTTCGGCTTTCTCCCAGCATTGCACGCCCGCCAGAGCTTCGCCTAGTTCGATCAGCGCATCCACCTGGTCCCAACCCTCATCGGGGAAGGAGGCAATAAGTCGTTCCACTTCTTGCCAGCAGCGCTCGGCCTGCTGCCGTCGTGGTGACCACTTTGCCAGCGCTTCACCCAGGCTGGTCAGGGTCCGCACTTTCTCTCTGGCGTTAGCGAGCGAGAAGCTAAGCTGTTCAGCCTGCAGCCAGCATTGCTCGGCTTGCTCTGGCCGCGTTGCCGTCAGAGCTTTCCCCAGCCGCACTAGCATAGCCGCTTTATATGCGTCTTCAGACAGACTAGCAATCGCTCGCTCAGCTTCCAGCCAGCAGCGCTCCGCCTCCTGCAGCTGATGCAGTCCGCTCAGGGCCTCGCCCAGCCTGATCAGGCACAGGGCTTTGTCCCCGCTATCGGAGAGCTGGGCGATAACCTGCGCTGCCCTTCGACAGAGCTGCCAGCCTTCCTCAAGGCGTCCCGGCTGCCCCGTCAGCCAGCGCGCCAGCTTGATCAGCAGCTCGGCCTGTCGCTCTCGATCAGTGAG
>NZ_JADGIA010000001.1 GCF_019683635.1 Thermogemmatispora sp.
AAAGGAGGTAGAGCGTGATGAAATAATCAGCTCTTGGGAGCATGAGCTTTCCTCTGCACACTGGAGTGCAGAGCGTGCATCAACGCGGATGGTCATCTATGAGCAAGGATTTTGCGGGAGGCTCCCCATGAAACTGCTCAGTCATCGACTCTGTCTGCTTGCTGGTACCCTCGGTTTGGTCTTACTGCTGGCGACTGGCCTCAGCCTGGGGGGTGCCAGTCGAGCGCAGGCTGCTGTGCTCTTGCAGACGCACTGGCACATCGACTGTTCCCGTCCAGGTACAGCCTGCACCGAGGTACAAGACCCTGAAGAGGTCTTTGGGGAAGGCTACTATGTGGGACATGACGAGCCTTCAGTCTTGTTCTACTCCTCTTTGCCCGGCTCGGGCAACCACATGACCTATTTGCTCCGTCTACCAACCGATCCACCGGGTTTGAGTGCTGGAGGAAACAAAGCCTTCAACTTCCAGCTACATATCACCTTCTGGCTTGGCATGGCCCTCTGCGACACCCAGTCCTATCCCCTCCAGGTGAGCACGTGTACACCAGACAGCGATCGCAATATCGTTGATCCGGCGATCAGCCCCAATCATCCCGGCACGGCCTACATGGAGCTGCAATTTTACCCGCCTGGCTTTGTATCCTGGCCGCAGGGTAATAGCTGCGACGCGCGCCAGTGGTGTGCAGCCCTGACCATAGACAGCCTGTCGGAGGACCCTGTACATGGCACAGTGCTCAACCCAACCTGTGCGGCGCAGACCGGGCTGGAGTACGTCAACTTCGCCTTTATTACGCGCGATGGGCGGGCGCAGGCGCCGGCCAACCCGGTGCAGTCGACACTGGCCACGTTCACCCCTGATCCGCGGCGCGATCTCTTTATGAACTCCGGCGACTTCGTCCTGGTCAAGCTGGGAGATACGCCACATGGACTGCGGGTCGATCTCTTTGATCTGACGACGGGCCAGCATGGAGCAATGACGGCCAGCGCCGCTAACGGTTTTGGACAGGTCAAGTTCGCGCCGGCCCCTTCGACTGAGTGCACCAACATTCCCTACGATTTCCACCCGATGTACAGCACCTCCTCCGAGGCGACGCGTGTCATCTGGGCGGCTCACTCCTATAATATTGCCTTTGCCGACGAGATCGGCCATTTCGACTATTGCACCGGTCCCATTGATGCCAGCGGCGTCTGTCGTGGTAGCGAGGGCACGGGCAGCGATCTTGAGCCGGCTGATAGCGATGATACCGCCTGCTTTGCAGCAACGGCCTCGCTGCGCATCCAGGTCTCGGGCTGCTACGGCACCAATGTGGGCTTCGATGGCACCTCTTACAAGCCGGTCTGGCCAGATGGCAATACGCGACTCCATCCGACGCCGATTCTCTTCAGCAGCCCTCGCACGGGCCTGGGCGATCAGCAGAACTACAGTCGAGTGGCCTTCGAGTCAGACACGCCGCGGATTGAGGCGGCGGACTTCAATGGGCAGTGCAATCGGGATACTGGCGCTGGTTGTGCCATTGTGCCCAATACGGACGATGGGGTGCCAGCGGACTTCTATCCCTTCTTCAGCATGGCCCACCACGGGCCAAGCTGTCTCTGGCTGATTGGAAACGACGTGCCGGGGCTGACGACCAACGATTTCGGGAAGACGAGTGAGTTTGGCTCTCTGTTGAAACTGACTTACCTGGCCTTCGGCGGCGGTGGAGCAACCTTGCAGCGCTATAACGATTTCCGTCAGGTGCTGTCGAGCAATCCCTGCCCATTCCTCTACTAGAAGCGGTGCGGTGGAGCATCGCGACTCGCCCTCTGGACTGGCGAGAGGGTGAGTGAGGTTCATCTGGCAACGAGGGCAGGAACCGCCGGCGGCTCGCAGTGTCGCAATGGCGCCGCGGGTTCCTGCCTTGAAGGTCGACCAGGACGAGGCTTGCCTTCCTGCTCGTCTGTACCTTTCTTGCTGTTGCCGGAGCCTTCTTGCGTGTGCGATACTATCATAATTAGGAGCAGAAGGTAGGGCGCTGCCCCTTCTACGGCTCTCTGCGCCGTGTGATGATAACTCTTCCGTTCTGTACTCCATGCGCTTGGCGAAGCAGCAAGGAGAGGAGCGAGCAGTCGATACACAGGTGTTCCAGATGAAACATATCGTCGGGATTTCGGAGATTGTGCTTTGGACGGCGGACAAGGAAAAGGCTCTCCACTTCTATCGCGACCTCCTGGGCTTAGAGGTGATCTCTCCTCCGAGCCTGCCGAACGTCTTTTTAAAAGTTGGCGAGGGGAAAGCCGGTATCCCCCAGATGATTGTCCTGGTGCCCAAGACTGAGGAAGTCAAGGCCAAACCTGCGGGCTACCAGCTTCATCATCTGGCATTGGAGCTGCCCGAGGAAGCCTTTGATGCGCAGTACGCAGCTCTCGTGCAGGCCGGCTACCAGCCACGCGGCGGCAAGCATCCCGTGCTGGCCAGTCGTACCATGTATGTGGATGATCCTGATGGCAATGAAGTGGAGTTTATCTGTCGGGCCAGTGCCAGTTGAGGGCCTGTCATGGAGAACGAGCGGGCAAGCATAGAAGAGACAGAGTATGGAAAAACAAGTATGAATGCGACTGAGGAGAAGCCCCTGGTACGGGTGGCACTGGTCGAAGATGCACGCTGGGAGCGGGCCCTGGCTCGCGCCCTTGCGCGCGTCAAAGGTCCCACCGATCTGGCCATTCTCTTCGCCAGTGGCCTCTATGCAGAATCGCTGCCTGAACTCGTGCGTCGCGCTTATGAGGAAAGCGGGGTGCGGCTGCTCATTGGCTGCTCAGGCCAGGGAGTGATTGGCCAGGGCGAAGAGCTGGAGGAGACAGCAGCTCTGGCCTTGATGACGCTGCAGTTGCCGGGGGCAGGGCTGCGGGTGGTGCGCTTTACACAGGCCCTGGTCGAAGAGTGCGAGCGTGCTGAGGAGTGGCATACGCGTCTGGGGCTGTCGCCTGAAGAGGTCAACGCCTGGCTCATCCTGGCTGACCCTTTCCGTCTGGATAGCGAGGCCCTGCTGGAAGGGCTGGCGCGGGCCTACCCCCATTGCCCGATCGTGGGTGGCCTGGCCTCGGCTCACCCCTTGCTGCAGCGGACTTTTGTCTTTCGCAATGGCGATGTCTTCGGCGAGGGCGGCGTCGGGCTGGCCCTCGGCGGCCCCTACACTATCCTGCCGCTCGTCTCTCAGGGATGTGAACCAATCGGCGAACCCTGGACTATCACCAGTGTACGTGGCAATCTCGTCGAAACGATTTCTAATCGTCCCGCCTATGAACTTCTGCTAGAGACCTTGCAGGAACTACCGCCTTTTATGCAGCGTCGTGCTCGCCATAATCTGCTGGTGGGCCTGGCGGCCAATGAGTACCGTGAGAGCTTTGGGCGTGGTAGTTTCCTGGTGCGACCCCTGATTGGGGTTGATCGGCTCAGTGGGGGACTGGCCATTGGGGCTATGCCGCGCGTGGGCCAGACGATTCAGTTTCAGATGCGCGATGCCAGCACCGCCGATATGGACCTGCGCGATGCGTTAGAGCGGGCACGTGAAGAGCTGGGTGACCGCGAACCGGTGGCCGCGATCCTCTGCACCTGTAATGGACGTGGCATGAATCTTTTCGATACTCCCAATCACGATGCTGAGGCGGTCGAACACTATCTTGGTCCCCTCCCGCTTGTTGGCCTCTTCTGCAGCGGCGAAATTGGGCCTGTTGATGGCCGTCCCTTTCTTCATGGCTTTACTGCCTGCATGGCGCTGCTCGTGCGCCTGGAATAAGCTGCGCCGGAGCTGGTCAGTGAGGTAACTGCCGATCGAAGCCCTCGATGAGGCTTCTCATGTTGCGCTGCACTCTCATCTCAAGCAGGTGGTGCGGTCCAGACCTGGGCCGTGCCGTCGTTGCCGCACAAGAGGAGTTGCTGGCCATCGTACGACCAGAGAGCTGACCAGACGGTGTCGCTGTGTCCGCGTATTCCTGTGAAGCGATGACTATCTGGCCACAACGAAAACAGCGATGCACCTCCGGTGGCAAGGCTGCTGTACCACAGAAAGTGCAGGGCATAAAGACTGCCTCCATCCTATGCCTCGCTACTATGAAACGCTGTTTGCTTCATTCGTTGTAGGAGAGAAAAGCCCTGGCTGGCCTTTTCTGGTCCCGCTCGCGGACGGTTTTTCACCCCTGGCTGTAACCAATAGCCGGGGCCATTCGTAAAGACATTTCGAAACTGCACCGTTCTAGATCTTTCTAGAACCAGACCAGAAAGGGTACGAGAGAACAGTATGCATCGCCTTGCGAAACTGAGCATGGCTAACAGGAGCATAGTGGCCTTAGCCACTATTGCCGTGCTCCTGTTAGGAGGATATATCATCCCGTTGTTGAAGCAAGAGCTTCTACCTCCGCTCGTCTATCCGGCTATTTCGGTTATCACCGCCTATCCAGGCGCTGCCCCTGAGCAGGTAGAGCAAGACGTCACCGATCCGCTAGAAAGCAACTTCCAGGGCAACTCTAATGTGCAGCGGATCACCTCGCAATCCAGCCAGGGGCTATCTGTCATCACGATCTACTACAACTTCGGGACCGACCTTGACCGGGCCCAGCAGACCATCAGCGAAGAGATCAACAAGGCCCAGTCCAGTCTGCCGTCCAACGTCACCCCGCAGGTCCAGCAGTATGACTTTGCTGATGTTCCCATCATCATCCTGGCCGTCAGCTCGGATCAGAACCAGCAGGACCTTGCTGTGCGCCTCAAACAGATTGTTGTGCCTGCATTGCAGGGGATCAATGGTGTGGCAAATGTCAGCATTACAGGTGTGCGCCAGCAGATTGTCAGCATCACGCTCGATCCCAAGAAGCTACAGCAGCACAATCTCACCGTCAATCAAGTTGAGCAGGTGCTGCAGGCTAACAACATCACTCTGCCGGCGGGCCAGCAAACTACCAATGATCAAACGCTCGCGGTGCGGGTGGGGAACACCCTTGGCTCGCTAGATGACCTCAAAAACCTGGTTGTAGGTGAGCAGGCGGTCCTGCCACAGGGGCAGTTCCCGAGCAGCTCTGTAGCGGCCAGCGCCAGCGCGGCCAGCAGTGCTGCTGCTCTGCAGCAACAGCAGACCAGCGCCAGCAGCAGTGCCAGCGCTGCCGCCGCGGCGGGTGTCACCCTGAAACCGATCAAGCTTGGCGATGTGGCCACGGTCAAAGAAGATCTCGCGCCCTCGACTACCCTCACGCGTACCAATGGCCAGCCCAGTCTGGGCATCTCGATCACCAAGACCAACGACGGCAATGCGGTCTCGATCTCACAGGAAGTCAACAACCAGATTCCCGACCTGGAGCGCAAGTTAGGCTATAACGCTCGTATTACCGTCGTTAGCGACCAGGCCCCCTACATTCAGGAGTCAGTCCGCGACCTGGCTCGCGAAGGGCTGCTCGGTGCGCTCTTTGCCATCGTCGTCATCCTCGTCTTCCTGCTCTCCGTCCGCTCTACCCTGGTCACTGCGATCTCGATTCCGCTCTCGATTGTGATCGCCCTGATCGGCCTCTGGGTGGGGAACTACTCGCTCAACCTGCTCACCCTCTCGGGCTTAACCATTGCTGTCGGGCGAGTTGTCGACGACTCCATCGTTGTTCTTGAAAATATCTATCGCCATTTGCGAGGAGGAGAAGACAAGCGCACGGCTGTTCTCGCAGGAGTCAAAGAGGTTGCGACTGCTGTCACAGCCTCGACCCTGACCACTGTCTGTGTCTTTCTGCCGTTGGCCTTTATCGGGGACATCGTTGGCGAGTACGCTCACCCACTGGCCTTCTCGGTCACCGTAGCTCTCCTGGCCTCGCTGCTGGTGGCCCTGACCATTATCCCTGTGCTGGCCTACTGGTTCCTCAAGAATCCCGCGGAGAAGGCCAAGAGCGAGCGTGCTCTTCCCCAGGAAAAGCCGAGCTTCCTGGAGCGGGGCTATGTTCCGCTGGTACGCTGGGTCACGCATCACCGGGCGATTACGCTCGTGGTGGCCCTGCTGCTCTTCCTCGGCAGCTGCGCGCTCTTCCCGCTGCTACCGGTCAATGTCTTCGGCAACCAGGGAGCGACCTCCTTCCGCTTTAGCCAGAAGCTTGACCCTACGGCCAGTCTGACCCGCATGGACGCAGCCGCGCGGCCTGTTGAGAACGTGCTCAGCACGATCCCAGATATCCAGGCCTATCAGGTAACCATTGGCGGAGGCGGCAGCTCTCTGCTCAACCTCAGCCCGGGTAGCTCGAACGGCAACAGTGCCACCTATACTGTCACCGTCAAATCGAGCGCCGATCTCAATCATGTGCAGCAGACCGTCCGTGACCGTCTCAAGACACTGCAGGGGGTTGGCACCTTTACCTTCCTGCAGACCAGTAACAGCAACATTGTCGATATCACGGTACAGGCTCCTGACGAGACCACACTGCGCCAGGCGGCTCAGCAGGTCTACGATGCAGTCGCCAATACGCCCAACACCACCGATGTCAGCAGCGACCTCTCCTCGGCGGTCCCCCTGATTGACGTTCATGTTGATCCCACCAAGGCCCTGGCCCACGGTCTGACAGCGGTCCAGGTGGGGCAGCTGCTGCAGATGGTCTATAATGGCACCACGGTCACCCATGTGACGCTCAACGGGGTGCAACAGGATGTTGACCTCAAGCTGGGGACGGCGCCGACTAGCCTGCAGCAGCTGCGCGATCTCCAGTTGCCGACCGGCTCGGGCAGCATTCGTCTCGGAGACATTGCCACGGTCAGCCAGGTCAATGGGCCAACCCAGATCTCACATCTGAACGGCACGCGCACGGCCACCATTACCCTGACCGCCACCATCGATAACGTGGGGGCCGTGACCCACGATGTCGAGAAGCGCATCAACAGCCTCCATTTGCCGAATGGGGCCAGTGCCAGCCTGGGCACCAACACCTCGCTGCAAAATCAGGCTCTGCAGCAGTTCTACTTTGTCCTGCTGGTAGCCATTCCTCTGGTCTACATCGTCATGGTGGCTACCTTCCGCAGTCTGGTGCAGCCGCTGATCCTGCTGATTGCCATTCCCTTTGCCGGCGTTGGCTCGCTGATCCTGGCAGCCATTACGCGCACACCGATCGGTATCTCCTCCCTCTTTGGCTTCCTGATGCTGATCGGTATCGTAGTCACCAACGCCATCGTCCTGATCGATCTGGTGAACCAATATAGGGCACGAGGTCTGGATGCGCGCGCAGCAGTCGTGGAGGGTGGACGGCGACGCCTGCGACCCATCTTGATGACTGCGCTCGCCACGATAATGGCCTTGATCCCGATGGCTCTGGGCATCGGAGGCGGCGACAGCCTGCTCATCTCGGGCGATCTTGCCATCGTCGTCATTGGCGGTCTGACCTCCTCAACAATGCTCACGCTGCTCCTTGTTCCCACCCTCTATGTACTGGTTGAGGATATCAAGGAGCGCTTCACCAGGCGGCCAGCGCCGCCCGCTACTGGAGGAGGCGAACGCACCGAGGCTATAGCTACCCACTAGTCGCCAGGCACTGCCGGCAGCAGCCCATCTGACGGCAGGCGCCTGCTCTCTCTCCTGCTACCTGGAGCAGAGAGACCTCAAAGCGAGGAGACCAGCGTAACTCTGGTCTCCTCTTTGTTTTGTTTTTGGCCTGGCTGCGCGCCGCGGGTGGAGCTGAATCTGAATGAATGCCCCTCGCAAGAGAAGAGGGGTGGGTGGCCCACCTGTTGGAAACCGCTGCTCACTCAGGGATAGGGGGACAGGCGCTTCTCTGCCGTCGGCCAAGCTAGCTGACCAGCCTCAACAAGTGAGAAACAACCTGGAAGCGTCTGGATAGGGGGAGAACAGGTGAGGCATTGAAAAAGAGAAAAAGGGGAAAATAACAGAAGCGAATGCTGCGATATCATGCCTCCCTCCCTCGCCAGCCGGAGAGGCTGGTCAGCGAGGGAGAGAGCAACTCAAAGGATGGGCGTAAGCTGTCCGGCAGGTGCCTAAACGCTAGATATCCAGCTCAGCATTCTTCGCGTGGCTTTCGATAAAGCGCTTACGGGGAGCCACCTCATCGCCCATCAGCATATTGAAGACGCGATCGGCCTCCACCGCCTCCTCGATCGTCACCTTCAGGATTGTGCGGCGGGCCGGGTCCATCGTCGTCTCCCAGAGCGTCTCGGGATTCATCTCGCCCAAACCTTTGTAGCGTCCTACCTCTGGCTCTTTCCCGTTATGCTTCGCCTTATATTCAGCGATCAAAGCATCCCGCTCCTCGTCGGAATAGGCGTAGCGCACCTCCTTACCCATCTTCACGTGGTAGAGAGGTGGCTGAGCGATATAGAGGTGGCCGTCCGTAATCAGCGGTTCCATATAGCGGAAGAAGAAGGTCAGGAGGAGTGTGCGAATATGGGCGCCATCGACATCGGCATCGCACATAATCACAATGCGTCCATAGCGCAGCTTTGACTTATCGAAAGATTCACCGATACCCACGCCGATGGCTGTGATAATATTCTTGACCTCCTCGTTTTCGAGCATCTTCTGCAGGCGGGCGCGCTCCACATTAAGGATTTTGCCGCGCAGAGGGAGGATTGCCTGGAAATGGCGATCGCGGCCTTGCTTGGCGGAGCCGCCGGCGGAATCGCCCTCAACAAGGTACAGCTCACAGCGATCGGGACGGCGCTCAGTACAGTCGGCCAGTTTCCCGGGGAGAGTCGTATCGAGGGCATTCTTACGCTGAACCAGCTCGCGGGCTGCGCGAGCCGCCTCACGGGCGCGAGCCGAGGTCAAGCACTTCTCGATGATCGCGCGTGCCTCCGCGGGCGTCTCCTCCAGGTAGACCGAGAGCATTTCCGCTGTCACCGCTTCGACGATTGGGCGCACCTCAGCGTTATTCAGCTTGGCCTTGGTCTGCGCCTCGAACTGGGGGTTCGGCAGCTTCACGCTGACCACCGCTGTCAGGCCCTGGCGCACGTCCTCGCCGGTCAGATTGCTCTCCTTCTCCTTAAGGAAGCCCATCTTACGGGCGTAGTCGTTGAGCGTGCGCGTCAAGGCGCTGCGGAAGCCAGTGATGTGCATACCCCCGTCCACCGTGTTGATGCCGTTAGCGAAAGAGAACTCCGTTGTATTCCAGCTATCGTTATACTGGAGCGCGATCTCGACCTTCACCTGGTCGACCTCGCGTACGATACTGACGGGACGGCTTTGCAGGCAGTTGCGGTTCTTATTGAGGTAGCGAACGAACGAAACGAGGCCCCCTTCGAAGTAGAAAGTGACCTCGCGATCGCTGCGCTCGTCGCGAAGGGAGATCGTCAAGCCGCGGTTGAGATAAGCGATCTCGCGGAAGCGCTGGGCCAGGATATCGAAGTTGTAGTCGCGGGTCTCCATCACCTGGAGATCGGGGAGGAAGGTGGTCTTGGTGCCGTGGCCCTCAGCTGGTCCCAGATCCTCGACAGGAGTGACGGCGATGCCACGCTCGTAGCGCTGGCGATAGCGATGTCCATCGCGCTTCACCTCCACCTCGCACCATTCCGAAAGCGCATTGACAACCGAGACACCCACGCCGTGCAGGCCGCTGCTGAACTGATAGACCCCGCTGCCGAACTTGCCCCCGGCGTGCAGGATCGTCATCACCACCTCTAGCGTCGACATCTCCGGGCGCTGGTGATGTTTTTCCACAGGAATACCGCGCCCATTGTCCTCGATCGTCACCGACTCATCAGCGTGGATGGTGACCGTGACCGTATCGGCGAACCCGGCCATCGCCTCATCGACGCTGTTGTCGACCACCTCATAGATCAGGTGGTGAAGGCCGCGCTGATCTGTCGACCCGATGTACATTCCAGGTCGGACGCGCACCGCCTCCAGGCCCTCCAGAATCTGGATATGCTGCTCGCTATAGTCCCCATTGCTGACACTACCACGCGGCGCTACCCTGGAGCCATTGAGTTTCTCCTTCGGGAGAGCGCCATCACCAGCTACCTGCTCAGCCGTTACTGCCAGAGATTCTCTTGCTTTTGCCATAGGGTCTGCACGTTCCTTTAGCGCTAACAGCCTTCTATTTATAGAAAAAGAGCGAAGAGGCCGCTCTCGCCCTCGTAGCTATCGCAGCCTGTAGACTCGCGCGAGCCGGCGTATCGCTGGCCGGCGCCGAGTTTTCCTCTGACAGACCTGATCACCTCAGCCCAGCTCATCGCCGGAGAGGCGGGCTGGTCTGTTCTCGTGGCCTATCTCACTGTCTGTCCGCTTGCTTGTCTGTCTACCTGTCTGAGCAACCTGGCTACAGCCTCAGAGCAGAGGCGCACAGCCTCTCTTTGCCCATTCACCTGCTTGCTCGCTTGCTCACTCGCCAAAGCCACAGTGGTAGTTTCCACCCAGGCTGGACAGAGAGACGGACAGGCAACACTCGTCAAAAACCTTACTGCTCGCTTCGCTTGCTTTGATGCCTTACCCCCGCTCCTCTCTGGTCTACCGGGCTAAGACATGGCCAGTGCCTTCCGACCCTCGATTGCGCATCGTCTGGAATGCGTGCGCCTGGCGGTCTCAAGCACCTGCGTGCTGAGCAGGGCGAGGAGACAGGCTCTGTGAGGAAAAGATCTCAGCTGCTATGCTGCTTATCTATTCTTTCTGAAAGAGAGAAGCCAATGTGGTAACGAAGTTACCCTTTGGTGTCTCTCTTATTATATCACATGCAGGCCTTTGGGCCAATCAAAGACGGACAGATTGACCACTGGTAGAGCTAAAGCGGGTACCATCTGCTGCCGCGCCGACCTGTCCTGTCTCTCAGTCAGCCCGTCATCTCAACCAGCCAGCTCAAACTCTCATCCTCATAGACTGCCTGGCGTCGGTGACTAGAGGCGCCACCTCTTTCCAGGCGCCATACCTGGCCTGGACCGGGCAGCAGTAGGCATCTGCGGGTCCGGGCAGGAAGGCAAGCATTTGGGCGAAGCGAACAACCCAACAAGAGAAAAAGCACACAGCGAGCGGCCAGCTCAAATCTCCCTGGCTATGTGTGCAGGCCAGACAACGGACCAGTCGGCGATTCAGAGAGGGTTGAATGAAGCAAGACAAGAGCCGTCTGACCAGGTTAGCAAACCGGGCAGGCGGCCCATCGCCGGTCACCGTAGCCTGCAACAGAGCAGAGAATACCGAGCTAGTGCCTGGGAGCCAGCGCAGCGCTCACCGTGCAAGGGGAAAGGTGGCAGACAGCGCAGAAGGACGACAGAGTAATCCAGGCCGAGCGGGCAAAGTTGGGTGATGCCAGAAGCCAAAGCCGGGCCAATCCATCGTCTTCTCAGCTGTTACTGTCGGCCAGTTGCTTATTCATGCGCTCGATGACGCCCCTACTCACTGGCTCACCCACTCAGCCAGCCAAAACAGCCAACAAGAAAGGGTAAGCGAGTTGCAGAGGCTAAGAGCCAGAGCTAGAAGCGATTACCGCCGAGCGGCCCGCTCATCGGAACGCCTGGTGGCTGATTGGCGGGCATCCCGGCTACGCCTGGCATCGACGGAACGCCGGGCACCCCGGAGACGCCGGGGACGCTGGGCATGCCCTGCATAGGCATGGCCATCAGATTAGTAGCGCAGTAAGGGCAGAACGACCAGCGCAGCTCAAGGAGACGCTCGCACTTTGGACAAGGCCGCTTGAGCTTCTGCCCACAGGAAGGACAGATCTGGAAATCCGACTCCACGCGGGCGTGGCAATTCGTGCATGTCTGGCGCTCTGTCATCTCGGCCAGCAGCGACTCCTCTTCCAGCTGGCGCTCGTAGATCTCTGCCAGCGTCTGGCGAGGGCGCAAGATCAGGTAGATCAACAACCCGCCCACGTTAAAGACCGCCACCAGCAGCGTGGCAATAACCTGCGTGGCCAGATCTTGAGAGCGGGAGCGGATATCACGGAATGTCCAGATGATCAAGCTTATCCAGAAAACGAAGAAGAAAGCAAGAAAAAAACTAATAATAAGCCCCAATGCGTTCTGCAGGGTTGTTAGCAGGCCGCCCCCACTGGGCGTAGCTCCGAGAATAAGGCTAAGAGATTGCGCGTTCACAGGATGAAGGCCCCTTTCAGAATAGACATAGCTCAGTACACACAATTACAACGGACATCCCCGGTTGAATGTTGCTCCTTCCAGGACTTCCAGTACCCCCCGGGCTGGCCCGCCGGAGAGGAAAGACCCCGTGGCGGGGCGGTCGCGCGAGCGCTGATCAGCGTGAGCGCTGTCTCTGGACCGCCCCGTCACAGTGCTTTCCGTTACACCTTGCCTTGAGGCTTGACAGGTCCCGCTCAGCCATCGACCGTTGCCTCAGAAGAGCGGAGGGCAGGGCAGAAGCCTGAGCAAGACGAGGCCCCAGCGAGAAGCGGCCTCGCCCTCAGCGGGACCTGGCTCTGGAAGAGCTAACACGCTATCGATGCTGAGTAAGAACTCACAACAGAAGAACGGCCTAACGGAACAGCAGCGTCACGATCTCCCCGGCGCGCAGCTGTCGCCGGATAGGAGGTGTGTCCTGCAGCAATGAGCTATCCTGACTCCCCTGCCATCCAAGCTGCTCGCGCGGTTCCTCCAGTAAGTTTGCCACAAATGCCTGACTGGCGGCAAGACCGGGCTGGAAAGTCGCCTCGACCTCGTGGTCGAGCGGATTATAGACGCGCACAACCCAGCCCTGGTCATCGAGCGAGCGCTTAATGGCGCTGACCACCAGCTCCGGGGGCGAGACCTCGACCAGCGAGGTGCGGGCCGGAAGCTGCCCGTCGTGCTGGCTGGTCACCGTGGCGCGGGCTGGCAGATTGAAAGCCTGCGCCTCGCGCACCACCAGGCCATCCTCGGCTTCCCACGTGCCGCGATGGGGCACCAGCGCGTAGTCGAATTCGTGGCGTCCAGGACACTGAGCCTCCGGGGTATAGTACATAGGGCCGGCAGGACCCTGGCGCGTTGAAAGATCATCGCGCGAGAGCCACTCAACGCAGCGCAGCAAGGTCAGAGCCAGCGCCATCTGTCCCGGCGCCAGGCCTGGCCCGCCCTGCACAACCTCATATTCCGGCAGGCCGCGGTTGAGGACCGCCAGGCCGATCTGGCCATCGCTGAGGTCGACGAAACGCTTCTGCGGGAAGGTATTAACGGGTGTCTCGGCCCACTCGCTGACGTTCTCCGGGCGAGGAGCTGTCACCGGGCGCAGACGCACCTCAAACGTTCCCTCGGCGGCCACCCTTTCTATTGTATAAGGTATCGGGAACAGCACTCGCAGACGATGATCGCGCGCATTGTTCTCCACTGTCGTGTGGATATCGATGCGGCGCACCCCGGGGTAGAGCGAGATCTCGCTGGTGATCGGACAGTCGACGAAGCCCTCGCTGCGCCTATCACGGCTATCGCTGCAGGTCGCCGGCAGACGCCAGATCGAGCTGATACGCAGCGCGGCGCGCACCGGGCCAGCGCTCAGCAACTCAATGCGGGGTGGCTGGGCCGGCGTGCTGATCAGCGTATCGTGTGTAGGCGGACAGTAGGTATACAGGTCACCGACGTCGCCGCCATCGACAAAGCGATGCAGGCCGCGGAAGACTGCGCCCGTCTCCTTGTCGGTCACTGTGAGCGTACCAAGCTCGCTATCCACCTCGACGCGATAAAACTCATTCTCGATCGACTGCGGAGCGCAGTGCAGCGTGGCATGCTCCAGCAGCGGAACCTGCTCGGGCTGGACCGCCGGATAGAGCCAGTAGGTTTTCGCCCCGTAAGGCGGCAGCTCGCTGGCCAGGAACTCGACCTTCTGCAGCACCAGCTCAAAGACCTCGAACTCCAGGGCTTTGATCTCCTCGCGCTGAAGCAGCTGCAGCACCTCCTGCTCGCTGGCGAGCAAGCGCTGACGGTCGCCTTTGAGCAGATTGGAGGGCGCGAGAGCAATTTCAATGCGGCGCAGGTCAGGAGTAGCGGCAGGCAGGACGCGCAGATCAACGATCTCATCGGGATCGTCGGGGATGCCCATCGCAATCCTGATCGTATCGTGGGTCAGCGCCAGGAACTGGCCAGGACGGTCAAAGGTGCCCACGGCTTGCATCCGGGCCAGCGCCTGACGTTGAATCGTCTGGCTGCCGATGCGCCGACGATGCTCGCCCAGCACCCGGAAAGGCAAAGCCCGCCCGTTCTCATCGACGAGGACTGCGCGCTGCAACGACTCAGCGATAGGGACCTCGACGGAGACCGCCGCATTGCGTGGCCCGGGCCCCATATTAAAGACCACGATCGGGAAAGACGTCTGCCCGTGACCAGCCAGCGGCTGCGGCGGCAGCGTCCGCATACTCTCGGTGACCCGCTGCAAGGCCCGACTCACCAGAGCCTCGCCGATCTGCTGACACTGCGCAAAGCGAACACTATTCTCGCGATGGACCTGGTCGATGCTGCAGCCACAGATGCTATCGTGCGGCTGATTCTGCAGCAGGTATTTCCAGGCCAGGTTCACCAGACCGCGCGGATAGTCATCGCCGAGCTTCCAGGCCCAGAGCGTCAGTGGCTCAACCCAGTGCTGCAGCAGATGCTCCTGCGCAGTATTCTGCTGCTTGATCCACATGCGTGTCGAAAGAACGGCAGGGAGCAGATGAGCATAGCGGCTGCTGCGCAGCTCACCCTGGAGGAGGCGAAGCTGGCGCTGCTGCTGCTCGATGCGCCGACGCACCTGCTCGATGTACTGGGGAATCGTCCCAATCTGAATATGAATACCTTCATACTGATGATGATTGCTGTGAGCCGAGCGCGAGGTGTTCCCCAGGAGCTTATTGGCTGCCTCGATGGTTGCCGGCAGGCCCTGCTGCGGCTCCAAATGGTCGGAGCCGTTCATCAAGAGCAGCGTGTCCGTCGTGGTCGGAGTACGGTCGAGTAGCTGCGAGACCACCATCTCCAGCCGCGTGATGAAGGCATCAGGAGTCAGGGGCATCAGGCGCGCATTGCCGTAGCCTTCGGGCAGGTAGATCACCAGAACCCTGGTGCCATCTGGCGCCTCCCAGTAGAATTCACTTTCTCTGACCTCGTCACCCACACCTCGCCAGAGAACCGCGCTGTCAATGCCGAAGCCCTGCAGAATCTGTGGCATCTGGGCAATATGGCCGAAGCAGTCAGGTAAGTAACCGACACGCATAGGCTCCCCGAAGCGTGCAGCTTGCTTGAGACCCGTCTGCAGATTGCGAATCAGCGACTCGCCACTGACCAGAAACTCATCGGGCTGGAGATACCAGGGACCGATGAGAATGCGCCCCTCGG
Source organism: Thermogemmatispora sp. (assembly GCF_019683635.1). Classification (GTDB taxonomy): domain Bacteria; phylum Chloroflexota; class Ktedonobacteria; order Ktedonobacterales; family Ktedonobacteraceae; genus Thermogemmatispora. The sequence continues at coordinate 15,227 of NZ_JADGIA010000001.1, forward strand.
CAATGTATTGCTTGAGACGCTCCTCCTGCTCCGGTCGCACTTCCAGGTAGTCTTCAAGCACGATTGTTTGCCCATCGAGCATGAAGTGCTTGAATGCAGGGTCATGTTCCATGATATTCAGCAGTTTGTCTATGGTTTGCACCAGCCGGATGCGAAACTGCTGGAAGGTCAGATACCACTCGCGGTCCCAATGGGTATGTGGCACCAGAATGATGCTGAGTTGCCCACTCATACGTTTTCCCTTGTTATGTTTCCATTTTTTATCGATTTATTGCTGTGCATTTACCACCTGCATGGCCTGGTGGGGAGCCTGCTAGCAGACGGCGATTACCGATGCAGGTACAATAAATGTTGAAAGATATTATACTCGCTGTCTACCCGGATGGCAATAAATGCCCCTCAAAGTAAGACTCTTAGTTAGTCAAAATGGCCCCCTTGCATTGAAGCTTGCCCCCATATATAATCTTCGCGCTAACACCTACCATTCAAAATCGAGGAACTGCGACCTGTGGTCACCAGCCTACACGTTGTCTTATCACACGTCCAGGTTGCCCCTCTTTTGCAGGCTCGTCGGGAGGGGAGGCGGCAGTGGGAACTCTCGCCGGACCTGGGCCTCTCCCAAGTGACGGTTGCCCTTACTGAAGAGGGGGTACTTTTTCCTTCGGGCGAACTGTTGCGTTGGGACGATGTTGAGCGCATCGCATCTGCTCTCAATAGCTGTTTCCTGCTGGAGCATGGTTCTGTGCGGGCCATCCAGACCTTCTCATCGGTGACCAATCGCCCCTGTAGTCTCTATCCGACCCAGGGGGCGCCCAGCCTGCTGATTGCTGGCTTTGTCATGCACCGTGTCAAGGAGGTTGATCCACTGGAGGACACGCGCCTCAAGATGCGCACGCTGGCGCCCATCGGTGGGCGCGTGCTGGACACAGCCACTGGCCTGGGTTATACCGCCATCGAAGCGGCCCGTCATGCTGACGAAGTGATTACCATCGAGCTTGATCCTGCGGTCCAGGAGGTGGCTCGCTTCAATCCCTGGTCACAGGATCTCTTCCATCATCCGAGAATCCGCCGCATGCTTGGCGATGCCAGCGAGCTAGTGCCGACCTTCCCCGATCAGTATTTTTCGCGGATTATCCATGATCCGCCGGCCTTCGATCTGGCTGGCGAACTCTACTCGGGTGCCTTTTATCGCGAGCTGTATCGGGTGCTCCGCGGAGGGGGGCGCCTCTTCCACTATGTTGGCGACCTGCAGAGCCGCGCGGGTAGCAGCACCTTACGGGGGGTGACCCGCCGTTTGCAGGAAGCTGGCTTTCCGCGGGTGGTGCCGCGTCAGGAGGCGTTTGGCGTGGTGGCCTATAAGTAACGCTGAGGAGGCAGGCTGCTCGCCAGACCCCAGTGCGCTCTGGTTCGCTCTTGCTTAGTGTTGTCCCAACTCCTCGCTGTGCTCGCGCGCCTCTCCGACTCCCGGCGCGTGTTTCTCCTCCTCGCACAGCTCACAGATGGTGCTGAGGCCCTGCTCGATGGCCTCCTCCTCTGCTCCCAGAGAGACGCGTACATGGTCAACCGTCCTGGAGCCGAAGAGGCTTCCTGGCACGACCAGCACGTTCCGACGGCGGAGCAGTTCCAGGGCGAAGGCGCTGGACTGCGCGCTGTCGCTGCCGTTGCTATGCTGCCTGCCGTTTCGCTTGCTGGCGATATTGACCAGGATATAGAAGGCGCCATGTGGCATGTATTCATAGCGCCCGTAGCGCTTTAGCAGAGCAACCGCGCGATCGCGGCGCTGGCGGTAGGCGGAGCGCATCTGAGCGACGCAGTCCTGTGGTCCGCTCAAGGCAGCTGCCGCGGCGCGCTGGGTTGCCAGCGGCAGGCTGGTATAGCTGGCGTCAAGCACCTGGCTGAGGCTGCGCATGAGAGTCTGGCTCGCGACCAGATAGCCGATGCGCCAACCAGTCATAGCATATGTTTTTGAAAAGCTATAGACGCCGATGAATATTCCCTGCTCGCGCTCCGCTGGTGTCAGCAGCGTAGCGGGGCTGACATGTTCTCCTTCAAAAACAAGCTCATCGTAGCATTCATCTGAGAGCAGCAGCAGTCGATGACGCCGGGCGAAGTCCAGGAGGGCGGCCACTACTTCCCGGGGGAAGACGGCCCCGGTGGGGTTGCCTGGGCTGTTGACAATCAGCAGGCGCGTGCGTGCGCTGACGCGGCGCTCCAGCTCGGACAAGTCCGGTAGCCAGCCGCTTGCCGGATCAAGCGGGTAGGGCACGGGCCTGGCGCCTGCAATGGCAAGCTGACGATAGTAATGGGGCCAGCCGGGATTGGGCAGCAGTACCTCGTCACCCTCGCCAACGGTCGCCAGCAGGGCTAACTGGACTGCGCCCGTCCCGCCGACGGTCACTCCGATGTTGGCCGGTGAGACCTCGTAACCATTGACGCGCCTGATCTTCTCCGCCAGTAGCTCGCGCAGCCAAGGCCAACCGCAGGATGGGCCGTAAGTTTGGGCTTCTTCCTGCAGGGAGGCAAGGGCGGCTGCGATAATGTGTGGCGGGGTGCGGAAGCTCGGCTCGCCGATCTCCAGGCGGAGCAGCGCCTGACCTGCCCGCTCTTGTTCCTCAGCGACCTGGCGTAGCTCGGCGAGGGGATTAGGCGGCAGGCGCTGCCAGAGGCGCTGACCTGGCTCCTCTCTCCCCTCTGAGATCCCTAGTTGCATATCTGCTGTTCGCTCACTCCCTTATTGTATCACATAGACCGGTCTGTCTGTCCACTGCTTGCCTGCATGCCTGGTAGCTTACTCGCTGCCGCCTGCCTCGCGTTCTCTCCCCTGGCTGCTGGTTGCCTCCTTCGTTCGGAGGAACCAGGGTCTGAGAGTACCGGCTGTTGATCCTCAGATGATACCCTGCGCGCGGAAGGCAGCGATCTCTTCCTGGCTGTAGCCCAGTTCGCTCAGGATTGCGGCGCTGTGCTCACCCAGTTGTGGTGGCTGGTAGCGCTCTTCCGGGGAAGTGTCGGAGAGGCGCGGGAAGGGGCGCAGGGTGCCGAGCGTTTCACCGGCGATTTCGCTCAGGTGGGCGACGCCGCGGGCCTGTGCGTGGGGGTCACTGAGCGCCTCCTCCAGAGAGTAGACCGGCCCGACGCAGGCGTCGAGATCGGCCAGCTCGGCCAGCCACTCATCGCGTGTCCTGGTTTTGAAAATGCTTTGTAGAATGGCGATTGCCTCTTTGCGCTCCTCGGGTCCGACAGGAGTATGGAAAGGCAGTAGCTCCAGATGGCCGATGCGCGTGCAGAAGGCGTGCCAGAATTTCGGTTCGAGGGCGGCCAGGGTAATATAGCCGCCATCTCTTGTCTCATAAATATTGTAGCAGGGCAGGCCACCGTCGAGGGGAGAGTGTCCCGGTTGCGGGGCCTGACCCGTTGTCAGATAGCCGCTAATGGCCAGGGGGAGCAGCGCCATTGCTCCCTCTGTCATGGAGACATCGACCAGGCGCCCCTGGCCGGTCTGGCTGCGCCCAATGAGGGCTGTGAGGATGCCGATCACCGCCATCAGGCCACCGCCGGCCAGATCAGCCAGCTGGGTCGGGGGCATGACCGGTCTCCCCTGCTGATCGCGGTTGTAGTGCAGCAGCCCGGCATAGCCAAGATAATTCAGATCGTGGCCGGCGCGCTGGCTGTAGGGGCCGTCCTGGCCGTAGCCGCTAATGGCGCAGTAGATCAGCTCGGGGCGAATCTCGCGTAGCTGCTCGTAGCCCAGGCCCAGACGCGCCATGACGCCGGGGCGGAAGCTCTCCAGCAGGACATCGGCGCTGCGTACCAGGCGCAGGAAAATAGACCGGCCCTCCTCGGATTTGAGATTAAGTGTCAGGCTGCGCTTGTTGCGATTGACCGCCAGAAAGGCCAGGCCCATACCGCTGGGACCGTAGGGGGGCATGTGCCGTCCATAGTCGCCGCTGCCAGGCTCTTCGACCTTGATGACATCGGCCCCAAAGTCGGCCAACAATTGCGAGGCGTAGCCTCCAGGCAAGAGGCGGGAGAGGTCAAGTACACGGATGCCGCTCAGAGGCTGGGTCATGCCTGCTCTCCTTACTGCAGTGTGGGAACTCCTGGTCCGTCCAGGTTGCTTGACAAACGCTGTCTGTCCTGTCGGCTGGAAACGATTGATGAGCGATAGTGTTCGCTATGTTATAGCAGGATTAGTCAACGCTGTCAATCCTTCACCGCTCCCTCTGTCGGTAGTTGTCTGACCAGCTGAGGCATACATAATACATAGCCTCTGCGGCCTGGGGGTGCGAAGCTGAAGGGTGCTGCGTGATACAATGCACTCAGAGCCATGAATCTGTTGGAAATGAGGAGCACAGGAGTAGATGCCTATCGCCATTGTTGTTCATGGAGGAGCCGGCTCGATCCCCGAGGAGCGGGCAGCGGTCGCCCAAGCCGGCTGCCAGGAAGCGGCAGAGCTGGGATGGCGCATTCTGAAGCAAGGAGGCTCAGCTCTCGATGCGGTCGAGGCGGCGGTGCGTGCCCTGGAAGATAATCCGGTCTACAATGCTGGCACGGGAGCCACCCTGACGCAAGATGGCCGGATTGAGCTAGATGCAGGCATCATGGAAGGGCGCACTCTGCAGGTAGGGGCTATAGCTGCCGTTGAGGGCGTGAAGAATCCGATCACTCTGGCACGACGTGTGCTGGAGAGTCCGCATGTTCTGCTTGTTGGGCATGGGGCTCAGCAGTTTGCGCTGGAACAAGGGATTCCGCTCTGCCGTACTGAAGATCTGTTGACCGACTATCAGTATCGCCGTTGGCGCGAGGGACAACGTGGGGCCGAAAGCCAGGCGGACGAGGATGGTGAGGATGAGCCGTCTTTCTACCGTTTGGAAGTGGCCACAACGATGTTCGCCTCAGACGAGGGGGAGCCTCCCTATTATCGCCTCCAGGTCGGCGCGACCAGCATCCACGTGGACGAGGAGCGACATGGAACGGTGGGAGCAGTGGCCCTCGATGAGTCGGGACTGCTGGCGGCGGCCACCTCTACGGGAGGCATCTTTCAGAAGTATCCCGGGCGCGTCGGTGATACTCCCCTTGTCGGCTGCGGCTTCTACGCCGACGAGCATGCGGCGGTCTCCTGCACAGGTCAGGGTGAAGACTTCGTACGCCTGTTGCTGGCGCGGCGCGCTGCCGACTTTGTCGCCCTGGGGGCCAGCGCCGAGGCTGCGGCTCAGGCGGCCATTTCTGTCTTGAGTGCCAAAGCTAGCGGTAAAGGAGGCTTAATCATTGTCGATGCTGCGGGACAGGTTGGGCTGGCCCACAACAGTCCGCAGATGGCCTACGCCTACCGCTGTTCTGGGATGGATCAATCAGTTTGTGGGGTTTAAGCAAGCAAGTAACTAAGAGCAAACGAACGAGCGAAACGTCTCGCCCTCTCAGAGCCGGCTGGCCGGCCTCGGCTGGCTGACCAGCCGGGGCGAGACCAATAGAGCGGCAGCTTGGAAAACCACCTCGCCTTCTTTCCCCTTGCTCTCTCTTTAATTCTGACCCGCCCGCTCACCCCGCCGTCAGGAGCGTCTTTCTTGAATTGTCTTCTAATGCAGCAGGAGTGTGCTCAAGAAGAAGCCCAGGGCAAAGAAGCAGGCAAAGATCACCAGACCGCAGACCAGCAGCAGCAGGAAGGGGATCTGTTGTTGTTCCTGGCCTGGCTCCGCCTCTGGCCTGAAGTGGGTTGCAGGTGGCGTGCCAGCGTAAGGGTAGAGGGGAGCTTGAGGCTGAGCGGGGGTCACCTTCAGCGAGCTGTCGGCGACGGTTGGCGAAGCCGGTGACAGCTCCAGAGCGGAACCCGGGTGGGGGCCAGCGGAAGCGAAGGAGGAGAGGCGACGCCCACCTTCACCGCCAGGTAGCGATGGAAGGGGCTGGCCGTCAGTTTCCGGTAGCAGCGGAGCGGGAGTGAAGGGGCGGGCGACGGCGCCCTCTTCCACTGCCGGTGCGCCTACCGCGACCGAGGCAGGTACGGCGGTTTCCAGAGCCTCGCCCAGTGCTTTCAGTTCCATATAGAGAACTTCGGGTCTATTGATATGCTGAGGATGGTCGCGCATGACTGCGCGGGCGACGAGATCACACAACTCTGGAGGAATAGCGCGCAAGAAGCGCAGGCGACCATCGGGAGGCGGCTCGACGCCGGTGGCGCCGGCGGGTCGTCCTGCCAACAACTGATAGAGCAAGAGGCCGACGGCGCGGGTATCATCGTCGAGGCGGCCCTCACTTGCCTGGCCCCAAGGCAATTCCTGGTCGGAGAGCACGATGCCGGCGGCGCCGACCACGCTCCAGGCGTTGAAATAGGCGAGATCGCTAGGGAGGGCGAAATTATTGACGCGCACAAAGCCCTGCCGATCGCGCAGAATGGCTGAGGGTGTCAGGTCGCCGTGGCAGACGTGGCGGCTACCGCTGGCAGCATAGACCAGGGCCTGGCAGAGCTGACAGCCAAGCTCGATTACCTCAAAGGGGGAGAGCTGGCGTTGCAGAAGAGCGGCGAAATCCTCGCCCTCGACGTACTCCTGGACCACGTAGAACTGGTCGCCCTCGCCAACGAGATCATAGAGGCCCACAATATGCGGGTGGGAAAACTGAGCTGTCATGCGCAGGGCGGTGCGGTAGACAGACACCTGCGACGGGGGCACCGCCTTGACGGCGACAGGGCGCTGCAGGACCTGGTCCAGGCCCTGATAGACGGTGCAAAAAGGTCCCTGCTTAATCAAGCGTCGCAGCAGGTAACGCCTGCAAATGACCCGGCCTGTTTCCACAATCGATGCCTCTTTATCAATCAAAGCGATTACAGATCCTGGAGAGCCAGCGTCACTGCTCCGACAAGGCTCGCCTGGGGGCCCAGCTTGCCCTGAACGATGCGCAGATGCTGGCTGGCTGCGGGCAGACAGAGCGCGCGCAGACGCTCGCGCAGGGGGGCGATCAGGGGTTCCCCCACGAGCGCAACCGACCCGCCTAAGATGATCATACCGGGATTGACAAGATGAACGATATTGGCCAGAGCGAAGGCCAGATAGGTCAGCACCTCGTCGATCAGGCAGCGAGCCACCTCATCGCCCTCTGCGGCCAGCTGAAAGATCTGCCCCACGGTGATGCGCTCGGCCCTTCCCTCGGTAAGGCGGTGGATAGCCGCTAATGTCGCGGGGTGCTCGACGGCACGACCGATCATGGTGCGAACAATGGCCTGAGCGGAGGCGATGGCTTCCAGATGGCCGTAGCCGCCGCACGAGCATTTTGGCCCATTCTGCATCACCAACAGATGGCCGATCTCGCCCGCTGTCGAGGTCACGCCGTGGTAGATCCGGCCATTGACGATCAAGCCGCCGCCGATTCCTCGGCCCAGCCCGACGTAGAGAGCCACTCGCTCCCCAATGCCGGCCCCGTAAAGCACCTCAGCCAGGGCGGCAGCGTTCGCGTTATTATCGATGATGCAAGGGACGTTCAGGCGCTCGGCCAGGTAGTCCTGCAGCGGAAAATTATCCCAACCATGTGCATGGTAAAGCGTCCGCACGATCCCTTGTGAAGCATCGACTGGCCCGCCTACGGCGACACCTACGCGTAGCACGCGCCCATCGCGCAGGTGTTCGGGGTCCAACACCTCCCCAAGCATGGCCTCCAGCAGCTGGAGCAGGGTTGTCGTATCGGGAATATACTCCAGAGGGCGGCGCAGCTGATAGAGAATGTTGCCATCCAGATCGGCCAGGGCTACTGATTGGCGCGTGCCGCTACCGCTGATCTCAATTCCCACTACATAGCCCTGGGTAGCCAACAGCTTACCGGTGGACCGTGGCGTCTGGCTGCTGCGTTCTGTAGACACGCTCCTGTCTCCTCTTGCGGGCTTGCCTGGTGCTGCCGGTGTGGGCAGGGCAAGCACAAAACAGAACAGCACAAAGCAAGACAGAGAGGATTGGTCGGTCTCTACTTCGGCGCTTGCCTTGCCTGGGCTGGGCTAGACTAGACTAGACTGGACTGGGCAGCTCGCCTATACTGTTGCTGTCCTGCTTCCGTTGCTTTCCTACTCACGCCCTGGCGCTGCCTCGCCCTGCCCGCCAGCGGGGTGAGCCATTCCAGGAATTCTGATTACTCCCTTGTTACAGGCAGTGCTCTCTAGATGAACGAGACAGCGGCTTCAGTATATCATAAGAAATGCCTCACGCAAAGTACGTTAGGATGGCTGTCTCACCTCAGCTGACCAGCCCTTCTCTGCCTTCTCAGACGTCTGCTTGCTATGGCAGCTGACTGACCTCTTGCTTGCATCAGCGGGAGGCTGACCGCTACAATTGGTCCAGAGTCTGGATGGGCATCGGCTGCCAGCAGCAAGGCTGGTGGATGATGCCGGCCTCAGCATTTCGGCAATCTGCGAGGGAGGGCGATGGTCTCATCTTCGCTGGCTGAGCCGCGTACCTTTGTTGGGCGGGGCCTCAGCCCTATGAAGCGAGCAGTCACAATTGTAGCGTTGCTGGCGATTACGCTTGCGGTACTGCTGATTGCTTTGCACGAGGGCCTGTCGGCGGTCGGTAGTACTATTGCGGCTTTGCTCTTTATTGCGGGCTTTATCTATTATCTCTGGATTATTGCCCCGCAGCCCTTTACGATCACTGTGAGCGCCGAGGAGATTGTGAAGCGTAGTCAGCGCGGCGAGACGGTGGTGCTGCGCTGGGAGGAGCTGGCGCGCGTCAAGGAGGAGTTTTTCCCGAATGGCACGCGCATCAGTCTGGCGCTCTACCGCCGCCCGAGCGCTGACGGTCAGGGGGAGCATAGCGGCCAGCCAGTGCGGGCCTGGGTAGTCTACCGCGACGACGTCGATGATCTCGATGGGCTGGCGGCCCTTATACAGCAGCTGAAGCCCGCTGACTGCCGCTGGGAGAGCGCTACAGTCCATGAGTAAGTGACTCAGTCCAGGCGACCTGTCCTCTGCTGTGGCGCTCTCTAGCTGGCTGGGATGCTTGCTGCCTTTGCCCCCGGCCTGGCCGGCGCCTCCAGGCACTCCGGGCAGGCCGGGCTTGCTGCCTGCCCCTATTTTTTTACGGGCTAATTCATAGACTGAACACCTTGAAGCTGGTGATGATGAGCTGGAAGCCATAGCACGATAGGCCAACTTGTGAGGTGGTGAGATAGCGATTATCGGTGACTGCCAGCTCCTGGCCGCCGTCGATCAGTAGCTTCAGGCTGTTCGCTTTGACTTCGACACGGTAGAGGTGGCTATGATTCCCAGGGTTGAACGGGACCTTAGCCAGGGTTTGACCGCCGCCGCCGTCGAGGCTGTCGGCGGCGAAGAGCGCTTTGTAGGGATTGGTGTCAAAATCAGTATAAGTAACGGCGGCAATATAGCCGCGCCACGGGTTTTGTGTGGGATCTCCGCGCACAGTGATACCGAACCCATCGTTATAGGTGTTATTAGAAGCAATGATCTGCACTGTAACCTCGACGGCGTAGTTCGTAATGCCATTCAGCGAGCAGGGTGCCGCAATCGTCGGCTGCAGAGAATCATCGTCGTTTGTGCCGTCGTTCAGTAACTGACCGTTCAAAACTTTCCAGTCGTTAGAGCCAGACCAGCCATTCCAACCCTGGGCCGCATCGGCCTGGCAGAGAATGGTTCCAGGAGCTGGCTGCGTGGTTGACGAGGGCGTCAACTCGCCTGGCGAGGTCGAGCCCTGACCCTGACTGCCCCCCGTGGTTCCGGTCGTAGTATTGAAGGATGTGGATTTATTCGTTTGGGCATTGCCACCCACCTTTATGAAATTGAAGATCAGCGAGATCGCTAGCAGTAGACTCAGTAGTACAATGAGGCCGATAGAGAGGCCGCGTGACTGGCGCTGCCTCGCCGGCGCTGGAGATGACGAAGAAGGAGGAAGAGTAAAGGGCAAGGGGGGCGTACGCTGGTCTCCGCGCAGGACAGGTGTAGTCGGGGTGGCCCCTGCTTGCCAGCTCATAGTGGGTGGCGGTGGTGGTATAGACCTCTGGTCCTCTCCGCTCTGTGCAGGGGGTGGCAGGGGGGTCTGATGGCTCTGGAGGATGGTTGACAGGTCACTGGCGGCTGGCTGACCTAGCTGGTCGACGATGCGCTGATTGTAAAGGGTGCATTGAGGATTGATGCAGACTCCACTACTGTGGAGGCGGTGGCCACATTGGCCACAGAACTGAGGCACATCAGTGCTACTCTGGCTCATGGCAAAGCCTCCTATAGTCAACATAGTGTAGGGTCGGATGGACGACTAGATGGATGTATCTGCTCTTTCAACGGTGTGTGTTCCTTCTGATCCTTCCTCCTGTTCTTCTCATCTCCCCCCTATTCTAGCACTGATGGTCCCTGTCTGCGACCTCTATCTCTTGGCCACTGTCGATCTGAACGCAGGCAGACAGCCAGATAGTATAATAAAAGCACGAACCGCTCTCCTCGCAGCGGTGCAGCAGGACATAAAGGCGGTCTTCTGTATGGATGCACGTATCTCTCAGCATCACCTGACAGTTCGTGAGCAACTGGTCCTCAGCTTCCTCTGGCTCGGACTCAACATCCAATCAGCCGCCCTCTTGCCGATTGTGATCCCGACCCAGATTCTTCTGTTTGTCGCTCCGGGCCAGGTTGGCAGCGCTGAGCAGGCTACCTTTCTGGGCTGGCTGTCAGCGATGGGGGCCTTTTTTTCGCTGATCGTGCCGCCCATTGTGGGCCTGCTTTCTGATCACACCAGCAGCCCTTTTGGCAGACGGCGACCCTATATCGTGGTCGGCGGAGTGTTGACGCTGGTCAGCGCTCTCCTGTTAGCGGGCGCTGTGAGCGTGGCCCTGTTGGTAGTTGGGCTGGCGCTCTTCCAGTTCGCCAGCAACGTTGTCTGGGCGGCCTATCAGGGTTTACTGCCCGATCTGGTGCCAGAGGACCAGCGCGGTGAGGCTTCTGGCTACATGGGCCTGATGACCATTCTGGGCAATGTTGGTAGCCTGGGTCTGGCGGCCTGGCTACTCGGAGGGGTGAGCCTGGGATCGCTCGGCGCTCCTCTGATTGTACGAGGTGCGCTGATTTATTATGTGGTAACCGATCTGGTTATGCTGCTTGGTATTCTGGTGACTGCCTTTGGGGTGCATGAGATGTCCTATCATCCGGCGGCCCAGGCCAAAAGCCGACTTCGCTCCTGGGAGGAGCTGCGCCGCTGGCTGGTCAGCAACTGGATCGCACCCTGGCGCAGCTCCAATTTTACCATTGTCTTCTTGACGCGCTTCTGCGTCATGATGGGCCTCTACTTATTCATGACCTTCATCGAGTACTATTTTGCGAATGTGGCCCATGTCTCCAATTTTGTTCAACAGACGGCTGCTGTGGCCACGCTGGCTCTGGTGGGCGCCTTGCTCAGTACGCTGGGTCTGGGAATGCTCTCGGATCGCTTTCGCCGGGCGCCGCTCGTTTGCCTGGCGACACTGGTGATGGGGCTGCCGGCCCTGGCCTTCGTGGTGGCGCCAGCGGCGCTGCCGCTCTGGCCGTTGGGCCTGCTCTTCGGTCTCGGCTACGGTGCCTATACCAGCGTTGACTGGGCCCTGGCGATCGATGCCCTGCCTTCGCTGGAAGTGGCTGCCAAGGACCTGGGTCTGTGGGGCGCCTCATCGAACCTGCCTTTGACGCTGGCTCCCTTGCTTGGTAGCCTGGTCATCAGTATAGCCGCTAGTCAGGATCAGACAGCTCTGGGCTATCGCCTGGTCTTCGCTCTGGCCGCTTTCTTCCTCCTGCTCGGGGCGATTCTGGTGCTGCGTGTGCGCGAGCAGCGCCAGCAGCGTCTCCTCCCGGAGCCGCCAGGTGGCGGAGCTGGAGAGCAGGCACCTGGCGAAGCAGAGAGGATGCTGATGGCGTCGACTCCGGCTCTATCCACGGCTGCCATCTCGTCGGGGGCGCATCCCATCCAGCAGGGTCGGCGGCGACGGAAACGTGTCAATCCTCTCTGGTTGCTGGCGCGTGAGACGCACGCTGGCGAGGCGCAGGGGATCATGCGCTTCTGGACTTTTTGGGAGAGGTTGTCGCTCGCTGTGCTGAGGATTCAGCCGGTGCCTGCTGCTCCCTATGGTCTGTTTCGTGCCCGGCTCACGCGCTATCATGGTCGGCGTCCCCTTGTTCTGCCCGATGGAACGCGCATCGACCACGGCGATCGGCTGATGGAGCTACATTTTGCCAATCGTCGCCTGCGCGATGCCGCCCTGCGGAGTTCTCCCTGGGAGCTGCTGCGGATGATGCGCGCCGATCTGCGCGCCCTGGCAGCCTGGTTGCAGACGCCGGCCTGCGCGGAGGTGCGCGCAGTCTATGGCGTGACTCTCTTAGGCCAGGCGGCGCCTCGCCTGGGCTTCAGCTTGCGAGAGAGGCCGCGTAACCTGTGGAGCCGGGCTGATCGCATTTTTATGACCGGCCTGCTGCTTCTCTATCACCCGCAGGGGCGAGCCCGTCTCGCGCGCGGCACCACCTATGGCCGCTATCCCACGGAGGTCTGGATGTCGCGCTCCGAGCTGCTACGCCGCTACGGCGGCTCTGATGGAGCAGCGCCGAGCGCGCACACCCAGCGGGAATGAATTGACGTGCGTGCTCCTCCTGGCGAGGCGCCTCAGGCTTTCGGTTGACACAACTATAAGGCGGCGCCTACAATCACAAATAAGGCCACCGGTGTGAACACTGGCACGCCAGGTAGACAGACAGGCGCTCCGGCGAGCCACTGATCCTGACCAGCCGGTGGGCGCTTTCTCATGGAGATTGAGCGTTTCTCTATCTGTTTGTCCCTCTATTCGAGTCTCCAGTCGTGAGGCAAGGGCCAGAAGAAGCAGGAGAGGGAAGGGTCGCATAGGACGGGCGAGTGTGCGAAGCTGCTAGCGATCTGCCCGGCTGGAGAGAGTAGCGAGTGAAGGTGACTCTCTTGAGTGACGATAAGAAGAACCGTGCAACGGCTGATGAGCGCCCTAAGCATCCCGCCGAGCTAACGCCGGGAGCCCAGGAGGTTGTGAGCGGCGTCTGGAAGATCACTTTGCCCATTCCTTTTCCTCTGCGCACGGTCAATGTCTATGCCCTGGTGGGCCGTGATGGCTGGGCCCTGGTCGATGCAGCGATGGGGACACCCGAGGCCCGCGCCGTCCTGACTGAGGGGCTGGAGCGGGCCGGCTTGCAGCTACAGAAGTTGCGGGCTTTAGTGCTCTCGCACCATCATCCCGACCATATTGGCCTGTCGGCAGAATTGCAGGAGCAGAGCGGCGCCGCGGTCTATATGCACCCCATCGATGCCGCCATTATGCAGGCAATGTGGCGCGATGGCCACAGCGATCATGGTGGCCATCAGCGCTCCTTCGCTCAGGCGAATCAGTTTTTCAGGCCGCATGGAATGCCGCCGCTGGAACCGACGGTCAGCTCGCAGCTGCCGCCGGAGGTGATGAACTTTGTCATTCGCGTCCCTCCAGCGGAGGCCATTACCCACGTCGAAGATGGTGCTGAGATTACCCTGGTCGGGGAGCGCTACCGCGTCATCTGGACGCCCGGTCATTCGGACGGTCATATTGTGCTCTTCCGCGAGCGCGATGGCCTCTTGCTGGCCGCCGACCATGTACTGCCGCGCATCACGCCGAATATCGGCCTCTATTCGGAGTACAATCGGGCCAATCCACTGGGGGACTACATTCAGTCGCTGGAGAAGGTGCGTCATCTCCCGGCGAGCCTGGTACTTCCGGGTCATGGCGAGCCATTCCGCCATCTAGCACGCCGCGTGCGCGAGCTGATCAGGCATCACGCTCAGCGCGAACTGGAGATTTTGTCGCTGCTCGGTCGGCGTCCCCAGCACGCCTATCAGCTCGCCGAGCAGGTTTTTGGTTCCCGTCTGAAGAACGATGAGTCGCGTCGGATGGCGGTAGCCGAGATCCTCTCTCACTTAGAGCACCTGCGTCTTGGGGGGTATGTCAGGCAGGAGCATACAGATGATGGCTTGATTCTGTACGCTGCTGTTTAGAAATTTGGGTTATGGTAGAGCTGTCAACCGGCCTGGGAAGCCAATTTTTTACTTGTTCGCTCGCTATGAATTGGCTTCCCAGGCCGGTTCAGCCTCACAACCTAGCTCTGAAGCTTGACGAGCCGCTTGTATTTCGGAAAAGTGCGTGCTATATTCTATTTGGCAGTGAGGTTGTCATGCCGCTTGACTGGCCCGGCGTCTTCGGGGTCGAGACCGGGAGCGGCCTTGCATCGACAGTTGTGTTGTAAGGAGGTCTCCATGGCAACAGCGAAGAAGAAGGAAGTTGCGACGATTGGCCGTCAGGAATTGGCCAAGCGCATCGCTCAGAAGGCCGATATCTCTCAGAAGCAGGCGGGTGTCATTCTGGAAACGACGCTGGACGTGATTCGCGACGCTCTCAAGTCCGGCGATGAGGTCCGTCTGGTTGGCTTCGGCTCCTTTAAGGTACGCAAGAGTGCGCCGCGCAAGGGCGTCAATCCGCGCGATGGTAAGGCCATTCAGGTGCCTGCAAAGAACCGCGTGCGCTTCTCCGCTGGTAAGGAGCTGAACGAAGCTGTACAGAGCAAGAAATAACTGTAGTCGCTCGTAGTGCGTCTCTTCTCCTCACTGCCACTGGGTCCCTAGCCCCTGGCACGCCCTCGCTGGAGCAGGGAGAGGGGTGAGCAAGAGCGCCTATCGCCCCGATCGACCTTGCTCCTCCTCGTGCAGGCCACGGGGCTGCTGTTTACTCACTTGACTGATTGATCGCTCGTTCGCTCGCTGTGCTCTCCTTCTCCGCTCTGAGCCGTGTCTTCCCTTCCATCCCCTTTGCGTAACTCAGGCTTATGCCTTGACTCACTCTCTGCTCCGCTTGCTGATCTGGCTCTCTGTCCCTATTTCCCTGTCTCTTCTCCCAGGCCAGGGAGCGGCGTTCAATTGTTCCCTCCCCTGCTGCGCAGGGCTGGCCAGAGGTTGCAGGCCAGGCAGAGGACTGTGGCCAGTCCTGATGGACCCGACAGAGCGAAGAGCAGGTTCAGGAGCAGGGAGCTGCCGGACCAGAGGCTTCCCAGCGGCGAGGCCAGAAGCAGGGGAAAAACACGCAGGATGGTGGCCAGGTTGCCGAGCCAGAGGGTGGCCGCTACCAGCCGGGGCGAGGTGATCTTGCCGCCGGAGAAACCTGGGATCATGCGCGGAGCGATGCCGCAGATGAGCAGGGTGATGAAGCCCATTGCCAGGCCGTGGCGTGGCACGTCGAGACTGAAGGGAAGCGGGCTGCCCCAAAGCAGGATGAGGCCCGCGCTGATAAGCAGGAGGGCTGAGAAGAAGGCCCATAGATAGGCGCTGGCGATCAGGGCGACGAAGGGGCCATAAGCCTGGCTTTGCTGGGCAGTGTGGCGACGATAGGAGCGTGCCAGGGCTTCTGGTGACGGGGAAAGGGCCGCGACGTGGGCCGGTAGCCGTCCACGCCGGCGCATCATGCTGATAAAGATAGTAACAAAGCCAGCGATGACGCCGCCCATCAGCAGCAGGCCAGGCCCTTCGAGGAAACGAAGCGGCCAGGTGGTCGCAGCTGACGCCACGTCGGCTCCGTTGGCGAGGCTCAGGCCCAGGCAGAAGAGGAGCAGCCCAAGCCCATAGCCGCCGGCCAGCGGCCAGAGGATAGGTCGCGGGAAGGCTTCCAGCCCGGCGTACATGGGAAGCGACTGAGCAGAGACGGCCAGGGCGAAAGAGATGAGGAAGCCGAAGAGGCCGAGGCTGACGTTAAGGTCGTCGCCAGGCTGGGGAGCGAGGCCGCCCTGAGTGGCCGCCTGCAGCATATTGACCAGATTCAGGATGGCCGCCACCGTTAGGGCGAGCGCAGCCAGGCTGATAAAGGGAGCAATCCCTAAAAAGGCTTTGCGTGTACTCAAGGCTGGACCACGCCGCAAGAGTAGGAGGTATTCAGCAGCGGCCAGCAACAAAGCCAGTCCCTCGCTGCCGCCGCTCACCACAAGCGCCAGCCTCCAGAGGAGAGGGACAGGACCGGTCAGGGTGAGCAGCGGCTGGGCCAAGGCGCGCAGGAGCAGGCCACCAGTCTGCAGACCGAGAATCCAGGGCACCAGCCGCGGTAGCGGGAGAGCCGTGCCGCGCAGACGTGGCAGGAAATGGAAGGAGACGCCGATGACGAAGAGCGCCGCCCAGCCATAGAGCTGGAGATGGCCATGCGCCTGCACCAGGGCGCTCCACCAGGCCGCAACTGCGAGATGCAGGGCCTGGGTCACCGTCAGTATGGCAGCCAGCAAGAACCCGCCGCCGCTGCCGATGAGGAGGGAGGCGCGCAACACTGGAGAGACAAGCTTGAACGGCTCTTGCGGTCTTTCGCGCTCCCTGCCGGCACTAGCTGCACCCGCCGAAGAGGTAGCCTCTGCCGCAGACATCAGCCCTCACCTCCTCCGGGCCTGCGCTGCGGCTCGCTGGCAGGCCCCTCTGCAGGGGGGGCGACGGCCTGGATCTGGGCTATCTTGCCTTCTGCGCTGGCCGCGATCAGGGTGATCAGGAAGACGCTATCCTGTAGTGCTTCAACGCTATGGGCCACGCGCGGCTCCAGATGCAGCAGTGTTCCCGCTCGCATGCTGATGCGCTCGTGCTCCAGCGTGAACATGAGGTGTCCGCTGATGACCTGGATAAAGGCTTGATAGCTCGTACGATGCTCGTCTAGCTGCTGCCCTTCCTGCAGGGCGAGCAGCAGCAGGCGCCCCGTGGCGCTTTCCCAGAGCACTCGCACCGCTGACCCCTCGCTGCGGAAGGTTGCTGAGGACGCCAGATCGAAGACCCTGAAATGGCTCGTGGCCTCTGGCTCCTCAGCAGCGCGACTTGCCTGGCTGGTGTTGGCCTGCTCCTGTTGCTCCATCCTGTCTGGATGCCTCCTTCCCGTTGCTTAGACTATCCTCCCGGTGATCATCTCTGCTGTCAATCGGTAATTCAGAGGGAGATCAGCCAGCGCGCTTGATAATGCGAATGATCCACTCCTCTGGCCCCTGTTGCTCCGGTATCCAGTCGAAAGCCTCTGGATATTCGGCCATCAATTGATAGCGCAAAGGGGCGGGATCGTGGTCGTTGATCAGGCGCAGCGCACTACCTGGCTGGAGCGCCTCCAGGCGGCTGAAGATGAGCGGATGACGCTCACGCGGTATGATCGTGCGCACGTCGAGCGTTTCGGCAACGTTGTCACTCATGCTTGAGCTTCTTCCTCCTGATGTATCTACAAAAAGGCGACGATCGATCTAGCTATCATGAGCCAGGGACAGTGGTGCCCTTCCGGCCAGTAGCGGAGGCTTGTCCGCTGGAGACAGAAGGCTAGCTGTTCTGCCGGGAGCATCACAACTGGGACTATACCCCCTGGGCGAACGAGCTATCCTCTCTGTTCTGCCTCCAAGTATGGCAGCCTGGCCACGAAAATACCGTGACTTTTGTCGCAGCTTAGCTGCCCTCCTGCACGCTATACTTGCCCGTGAGGTGACGGTGAGCCACTGCTGCTCCGCCCCCTTGCCTGGACTGCTTCGTCCTGTGTGGGAAGGCGGAGCAGCGCCCTCTGTAGGCGCTCTCTCTGCTAGCAAAACTGAGCCAGAAAGGGGCTGATGGCAACCATGCTTGATGAGAAGACAATTGAACGGGTCAAGCGGGAGATTTACGAAGCACTGCGCAGCGTGGATGATCCCGAGCTGGGGGTCAATCTTGTCGATCTCGGTTTGATTTACGGCCTTCACTTGACGCCGGACGGCTTTGTGACGATCCGCATGACTCTTACCACGCCCGGCTGTCCCATGCATGAGTCGCTGGCGGACGGCGTCGGGGCGGCGCTGGCCCATATTCCCGAGCTAACGGGCGGCGAGATCGAACTGGTCTGGGAACCGCGCTGGACACCCGAGCGCCTGACCCCCGAAGGAAGACGCCTGTTGGGACTGGCCTGACCAGCTAAGTCGCCAGGCTGGTTCCAACAGGCGTGCCTGTCGAGGGCTAGCTGCGTAACGTGCTCAGCTTCCATTCCAGGTGGCGCACCACACCGAGCACATTGGCGGCTGCTCCCACCAGGCTCGCCCCGACCAGGGCCGCGCCCAGGCGCATCAGCAGGCCATCCCAGGCGAGGAGTGTGGCGGGCAACAGCAGCACCAGCCCCCCGTTGAGCAGCCAGAAGCTGATCCAGGCCAGGCGCTCGTGGACCAGCTCGCGCATCAGCGGTACCTTCTGATGGCCGACCAGCGGTCCATAGCGACTATGCCAGACGAGAAAGGGAACGATCTTGTAGAGGTAGCCAACTATGCTCTGCCCTGTCCAGCCGACGAGCAGGCAGAGCACGAAGGCAACAGGCCAGGCAGGCAATGCACCCCCCATCGCGATCAAGATAGGCAAGGCTATTGCCGCGATCAGCAGCCAGATGAGGGCCGCACTACTGTGATACTGGGTCACGTCCAGGGGACGCCGCCGCCGCCGACGCAGCATGCGCCAGTAATCCCAGCCAAAGAGCCAGACGCTGAGTGTGAGTAACACCGCCCCCAGTAGCGTCAGCCAGATCTCGCTCCCCAGCAGGCCGAGAGCCAGCCCAATGATCCCCAGATTCAACAGCCCTAGCACGACCCAGCCCAAATGATCATTGTGATCGTGCACCAGCGCGAAGAGGCGCACCAGCGTGTAGGAGACGCCTACCAGCATATTCGTCAGCCAGCCAGCCAGACCCAGGGTCACATGAATCGGCAGGACCAGCAGCGCCCCCAGGCCCAGAAAACCATAGACGAAGTTGAGAGCCGCCGTCAGGCCGAGCGCAACAACCAGGCCAAGGTAGAGCAGGGCGGCGAAGAGGTAGAAGCTCGTCAGCGGGCGCTTGCTAGCCTGGAGCAGGGTTGTAGCCAGAATGGCCACATAGCAGAGCACTGCCACGATGACCAGTGAACCCCCGAGCACGAGCAGCCCGGGAAGAAAGAACCAGAAGCCGCTCAGCAGCACCAACACCCCGGCCAGATAGAGAGGATAGACCACGGGAGTCAGAGCTTTGAGGCGCAGGGGCGTGACGGCAATCACTGGCGTGAGCTGCTGCGAGGCTCCCAGGATGGTCATAGTCAGCCAGCCGAGCGTCACCGTGTGGACAAGGGCCAGGACGTGGGGCTGACCGCGGTTGATGAGAGCCTCGGGCAACACGAATGGTAGCAAGAAGCCGGCTAGAGCGGCCAAACAGATACCGGTAACCAGAAACGGCAAAGGTATCCCGAGCGGCACACCGCGGCGCCCCATCATCCCGGGCAATCCGCCGGCCTGCTGGTCTGTAATCCTGAAGGCGCCAGCCCGGGCGCCTGCTCCAGGGGGTCCGCCGGCCATTGGCATCATTGTTATCACCTGCCTTGCTGCGCGCTTATTGTCCTGTGGGGATCTCCTGGCGCGTGAAGCGTACCACCCATTCATTGGGAGCCAGACAAAGTGTCTCGTGGCTGAAACCGCGCCCGCCGAGCACTCCATAGAGCGGTACTGGCTCAAAGGGAGCCACAATCACCAGCGTTTCACCTCTCTTCAGCGGCGTGGCCGCCTCCATGATTCGCACAAAAGGTTCATCGCCGCGTTCCAGATCAGGGCGCACGTCCAGCAGGGCTGTCGCCTGCTCGCGCCAGATCTGGGCCTGTTCCTGGTTCGCGTCCATAAGCCTCCTTTCCGGCTCGGTAAGATTGCCGGCCATCTCACATTTACTTGCCCCGTCAATCGGCGCTACAATTCTGAGTGTACAGCTCGGGATAGGCTGTCACCGTAACTTTTGTCGCATCTGGCAAGCACACCGGTGAGTTGGCTTCTTTGGCCGGCAGCGAATGCGAGAAGAAGATGGCAATCGATATTGAGGCGGTACGCCGCATACCGATGTTCGCCGCGTTAGGAAGCGAGGAGCTGGCGCGCGTGGCCGCGGTCATCAGAGAGCGGCGCTACGAGCGCGGTGAGTTGATCATCATGGAAGGAGATCGTGGCGGCGCGCTGTATTATGTGCAGAGCGGGCTGGTTAAGGTCTTCAAGCTCTCGCCTGAAGGCAAAGAGCAGGTATTGCGCCTGATCAGCGCTGGTTCTACCTTCAATGACGTGCCGGCGCTGGATGGCGGCCCCAATCCTGCGAGCGTGGCCGCGTTAGAGCCGAGCACCGTCTATAGCATTGGCCGCGAAGAGCTGCGCCGACTGATCAGAGAGCGGCCAGCGGTGGCAGAGGGGGTAATCGCCGCCCTGGCGCTGGCTCTACGCCACCTGGTGGGCCTGGTTGAGGACCTCTCGTTCCGCCATGTCACGGCGCGGGTAGCGCGCATCCTCTTGGAACAGGAGCGGGCCCTGGCCGAGGGCCGTCAGGCACGCCGCCTGACTCAGCAGGAGATGGCCGCCATCGCCGGCACCGCTCGCGAGGTCGTGGGGCGCGCTCTCAAAGAGCTAGAGGCCGCCGGGGCGATCTCCGTTCGGCATGGGCGCGTACACATTCTCAGCCAGGAGCGTCTGCAGCTCCTGGCCGGCAGCGGCCCTGGACTGATGCCGGCCTTGTAAGCTCCTCCTCCGCGCGCTGGCGAAGAGAGAAGCGCAGGCAGTCGACCCTGCCGGGCCGCTTCAGTCAGTGCTCCAGCTGATCCTGGCTGGACCACTGACTGTGCCAGTGCCCAGCGCTTGTCAAGGCTGGCTGGCATCAGCCACAATGGATAAGGGAGGCCACACGACACGATGCGGAGTCGGAGCGCGCTCCTCTCCTGGCAAGACAAGGTCGACCTGTTACCAGACCAGACCTGATCGGCCAAAACTCTCGTCCACTGGCACCACAAGAGAAGGGGTGACCGCATGCTAGAGCAACGTGAAACGCGGACCATCAACGGGGTGACGCTTGCCCTGATGCAGGGCAACATTGTCGAGGTAGAGGCAGATGCCATTGTGAACGCCGCCAACTCAGCCCTGGCCGGAGGCGGGGGAGTCGATGGGGCCATCCATCGCGCCGGCGGCCCGCAGATCATGGAAGAATGCCGCAAGATTGGCGGCTGCCCCACCGGCAGCGCCGTGGTCACTACGGCAGGACGACTGCGCGCTAAATACGTCTTTCACGCCGTTGGCCCCATCTATGGAGTCGATCGCGATGCTCCGCGTCTACTGGCCAGCGCTTATCAACGCTGTCTCGACCTGGCCGAACAGTACGGCCTGCAGAGCATCGCCTTTCCCTCGCTCAGCACCGGCGCCTATGGCTATCCGCTGGACGAGGCCGCGCCCATTGCCCTGCGCACCATCATTGCTCACCTGCAAAAGCCGACCTCGCTCAAGCGCGTTATGCTGGTGCTCTACGGAGAAGAGGCTTATAGAGCCTATGCCCGGTCCCTCGCTGCGCTGCTGCCCGCTCAAGGGTGAATGAAGCAGCATCAGCTCTCTGCGCTTGTCGGTGAGGCTGAGCGCGCGGGCAGGAGAATATCGCCCTCAGCGCCGCAGCCGACAACGCGGTAGCGACCGCGCTCCATCGTCACAGCGCGACAGCTATAGCTGGCCGCTGGGCGTGGGGGCGAGGGAGCAATAAAAATGGTTGTGGCATCGCTGAGCAGGCAGTGCCCCTGCCGGCGCTCAAGGCGAAAATGATGGATGAAGCCGCTGTCGACCTCGATGCGGGTATAGTCCAGACGGGCCGGCTGGCAGTGCAGAAAAGCCTGGAGCAAACAGGCCTCTGCGGGGAGCGGGTTCTCGCCACGCGGACTGCTTCCCTGGGCCCCGACGCCGTGAATGCTGCCGCAGTTGAGAGACTGTGACGACTGGGGAGTCGAAGCAGTGGTAGTCGCCGGCCTGCCCGGCTGGCTCTGGACCGGCCCATTCCCGGCGGCCCCATCGGTGGCCTGGGCCGCGCTGGTGCAGGCAACGAGCAGCATAAGCATCATGGCCCAGCTCAGACGGCGCAGCCTGGTCAACCAGGCGCTGGCTGGCAAAGATCTCTGGTTTGGGCAGTGGACGCTCTCCATCCTCCATAACCTCCTTGGCTACCCTATCGGCGTACAACGGCATCCTTGGGGGGAGATCCCCCCATCTTTTCCTAGTTGCTCTTCGAGAGGGAGGGACTAGGTCCCTGCTACCAAAGAGACGCGCGCGCCGCTCAGAAGTTCCCATTCTCGGCTCAGACTCAGCTTCGCTCTTGTTTTTCTCGGGCCATGCGCGCTATAGTTAGGGGCGAGTTGAGTCTCCCCGTCCACTTTGCACCATCACAACAAGAAGCTTATTGAAAGGACGCAACCACCGGTGGCTTCATCAGGCTGACCCGGCCCGGCCCGATCCCCGGCGCCGCAGAGCCTGGTGTGGTGACCAACGGTTGCGCTAGGCATACAATGGCACAGGTTTTCATCACACTCCACTATTGGAACCAGTTTCTGGTCCTGGCGACAGGCGCTATCACAACCATCTGGGGCTTTATCCTCTTCTTCACGAAGAGAACCGAGACCCTCAATCCGGCCTGGCGCATTGCCCTGATTGTGACAGGCTGCGTCGCGGCTCTACAGGGCCTGCTCGGAATCATCATGGTCATCATGGGGCTGCGTCCTGGAACCGGCACGGGCCTCTACTGGCTCCATTATGTCTATGGAGCCATTGTCGTCTTCATCCTGCCTGTGGCCCTCACCTATAGCTCCAGCGGCAAAAACGTCCGGCGCGATGTGCTCATCTTCAGCATTGCCACCCTCATTCTCGTCGCGGCGGCCATTCGGGCCATGATGACCGGACCTGCCTGATCTGGTCTGAAGCTGCGGTTCTTCAAAACCATCTGGCGAGGGGCAGCAGTACAGAAAGCGAGCAGCCTAGGGAGGAGTCATCAGCGTGCGAGCATCTTTCATTCATGTCGCCGATATTCATCTGGGCTACGAGCAGTACGGAGTCAGCGAGCGCTTCAACGACTTTGCCCGAGCTTTTTGGGAGATCATGGACGAGGCGGTTCGGCGTCAGGTTGATTTTGTCGTGATTGCGGGCGACCTCTTCAATAAACGCTCCATCGATGCCCGCACCCTGCTGCAGGCCATCGAGGGGCTACGGCGTTTGCGCGAGCGCAACATACCGGTGATTGCCGTCGAAGGCAACCATGACCGCAGCTATTACCGCGATGGCGTCTCCTGGCTGCAATTCCTCTGCCATCAAGGCTATTTAACCCTGCTGGCGCCGCAGATGCGTGGAGGCGCACCGGTCATCGCGCCCTGGAGCAGGCAGACCATGCTTGGCTCGCATGTCGATCTGCTAGAGGGACGACTGCGGGTCTACGGTCTGCCCTGGCAAGGCTCTGCGACCCTGCGCTGCTTGGAGGGACTGGCCGAAGCCCTGGCTGCCGAGCATGCCCACGAAGAGGCTGCCGGCATCGAATATCGCCTGCTCGTAATGCACACCGGCCTCGAAGGAGTGGTACCGCGCCTGCAGGGATTGCCATCGCTGAGCCACTTTCAGCGCCTGCGCCCCTACATTGATTACGTGGCCCTGGGGCACATCCACAAGCCCTACGAATTTGAAAGCTGGATCTATAACCCAGGCTCACCCGAGACCTGGAGCGCCGAAGAGGCTCAGTGGCAGGAACGAGGCTACTACTTTGTCGAAATCGACACTGGCAAGGCCCAACCAGGCGGGACAGCAGAGCGTCCCTGCTATCATCGGGCCGCCCATTTGATCAACAGCCGCCGCCCCTTTGTCCGCTATGACCTGCGCGTCGATGGCCTGACGACCCCCGAAGCTATCTACGCCCGACTCGCCGAGTTTTGCCAGCGCGAAGGGCCGCGCTACGCAGGAGCTGAAGAGCGCCGGCGCCCCGTCGTGCAAGTCCAGCTTGTGGGGACCCTGGCTTTTGACGCCGATGCCCTCGATCTCCAGCGCTTGGAGGAACTACTGCGCTCCTCTTTTCAGCCGCTGCATGCCCGTGTCGAGAACAATACCAGCGACCGTGACTATCTGCTCGACGGCGAAGGACTGGACGGGCGCGATCGCTCCACCTGGCATGAACTGGAACGGCGCATCTTCGCCGAGCTACTCGGACACGATAGCCGTTATCTGCCAGCCAAAGAAGCCTGGGGGCAGGTTCTGGCCGAGCTGAAAGAGCGCGCCCTCCAGAAAGAAGATCCCGCCGCTCTGGCGCACTATCTCCGCGAGAAGCGTGCAGAGCTGCTGAGCGGTGGCGAGCCAGCTCAGTAGCGCGCCTGGCTCGACCAGCGCTCTGCCGCCTGCACGCTGCTCTCCTAGATGCCACAGTCGCCGCGGCGAGAAGATGGTCCGACTCTGTGGCTCACCCCAGGACTCAGGGCTGCAGGTAGTCGAGAGCCGTACGCGTCAGCACCTCCACAGCCACCGGTAGAGCCTCCTCGTCGATATTGAAGCGTGGATGATGGTGAGGGTAGACAGCGCCCTTGGCCTCATTCCGGGCACCTACAATAAAGTAGCAACCGGGCACGGCATGCAGGAAATAGGCCATATCATCGCTGCCGGTCGTCATCACCCGCTCATCGCTGTCGACCCGCTCGGGGCCAACCGCGGCCTCCGCTGCGCGGCGCACCACCTCGGTCACCGCCGGATCATTCATGCAAGCCAGACAGCCGTCGGCCACCTCGACCTCGCAGGTCGCCCGGTGGGCGGCGGCGATGCTCTGGGCCATCTCACGCAAGCGGGCGATGATCTGCTGGCGATACTCCTCGTCGAAGGTGCGCAGCGTCCCCTGTAGCACCGCCTCCTCAGGAATAATATTGAAGGCCGAACCAGCCTGGATGCTGGCGATGGTCAAGACCGCCCGCTCAAATGGCGATGTCTCACGGCTGATCAAAGTCTGGAGCCCTAGAATAATCTGAGCGGCGGTCACCACCGGGTCGATCGTTCCCTCGGGCATGGCGGCATGACCGCCCTTGCCCTTGATGCGCAGCTCCAGACGATCGGCGGCGGCGAAGACTGGGCCGCTGCGCACCCCTACGCGCCCAACCGGGTGGCCGCTAAAGAGATGCAGGCCAATCACCCCATCCACGCCCTGCATTACCCCGGCCTGCACCATTGGAGCGGCGCCCCCGATCACCTCCTCAGCCGGCTGAAACACAAACTTGACCGTGCCCCGCAGCTGGTCGCGATGGCGGCTCAAGAGCGCCGCCACTGCCAGCGCAATCGAGACATGGCCGTCATGGCCACAGGCATGCATCTTGCCATCGACCGTCGAACGATAGTCGACCTCGTTCAATTCATGAATAGGCAGCGCATCCATATCGGCGCGGATTGCCAGCGTGCGACCGCCCTCACCAGCAGTCCCGCGCAACAGGCCGACCACCCCGGTCTGAGCGATACCCGTCTGCACCTCCAAACCGAGCGCGCGCAGGCGCCCTGCTACGATCTCCGCAGTGCGTACCTCCTCAAAAGCCAGCTCAGGATGCTGGTGCAGATCGCGCCGCAGGGCCACGATATCCGGCACCAT
The DNA here is from genome assembly GCF_019683635.1 of Thermogemmatispora sp. Classification (GTDB taxonomy): domain Bacteria; phylum Chloroflexota; class Ktedonobacteria; order Ktedonobacterales; family Ktedonobacteraceae; genus Thermogemmatispora. The sequence continues at coordinate 40,613 of NZ_JADGIA010000001.1, forward strand.
CTCATCGATTTCCTGCTTGAGGGCATCATACGCAGTAGTAGTCATAGTCATCCTCCAGGCAGAAGAACTGGTAGAGCCTGAGAGCGGTGAAGCGGAGCCGAGTCAGGCCAGCTCTCACTTCAGCGCCCCACATTGAAGCGGAAGTGAGCGATATCGCCGTCCTGCATCACATAGTCCTTGCCTTCGAGCCGCTGCAGGCCCTTACGAGCCGCTGCGGCGAAGGAGCCACCGCAGGCCATAAAGTCATCGAAATGAGTGATCTCGGCGCGAATAAAGCCGCGCTCGATGTCCGAATGGATCTTGCCAGCGGCCTCGGGAGCCTTCGCCCCTTTCGTCACTGTCCAGGCGCGTACCTCATCCTCACCGACCGTCAGGAACGTAATCAAGTTCAACAAGCGATAGCCGACCTGAATCACGCGCTCAGCTCCCAGCTTAGGCAGGCCAAGCGAAGCCAGATACTCGGCAGCCTCCTCGGGAGCCAGCTCGCTTAGCTCCGCCTCCAGGCGGGCGGAGACCGCCACCGTCTCAGCCTCCTCCGAGCGCGCTCGCAGTGCTACCGCCGCCACACCACGCAGCTCGCCAGCCAGGCTTTCCAGAGCTGGCGCAGCCCCCTGGTGGATCTGCTCCAGCAAGGTCGCGGCCTCGGCGAGCACATCCTCGCTCACATTCAGCACATACATGCGCGGCTTCATCGTCAACAGGAACAGCTCCTTGACAAGAGCCTCTTCCTGCGCGTTCAGCTCCAGATGGCGCACCGGTGTCCCATTGCTCAGCGCCTCCTGCAAGCGAGCCAACAGATCCAGCTCTTGCTGATATTTCTTCTCACCTGACTTGGCCGCCTTAGCCGTGCGCTCGCTGCGGCGCTCGACGGTTGCCAGATCGGTCAGGGCCAGCTCGTTATCGAGCTGCTCCAGATCGCGCAGCGGATCGATGCTTCCGAGCGGATGAGGCACATTTTCATTAGCGAAGGTGCGCAGCACAATGGCCAGTGCGTCGGCATTGCGGATATGTCCCAGGAACTCGGCGCTCAGACCTCCCTTGCGGGCCTCCTCATCCTGCTGACCCATACCGGCCACATCCACAAACTCCACCGTGGCATAGGTTACCTTCTTGGGCTTAAAAATCTCCGCTAGCGGCTTCAAACGCGGATCGGGCACCTGAACCACAGCCGTATTGGCCTGCACCGTCCTGGTCGCATAGCCACTAATAGGCGCCTGGGCGCCCGTCAGGGCATTAAAAAGCGACGTCTTGCCACTCTGCGGCAGACCGACGATGCCTATTCTCAGAGCCATAGCGAACAAACCCCTCCTGACCAGCTATTCTTGACGCTTATTCAACCCTCCCTTACAATTAGGAGTGGCATTCTTGATTGCTCCTCTCTCTTTGTGCAACAACGCGGAGGTCGCTTCTCATGCCATTGTACGAATATCGCTGCAGTGATTGCAAATCCCGCTTCGAACTCCTGGTCAGCCATGAGCAGGCCGACGACGTGGCCTGTGCCCAGTGCGGGAGTGAGAACGTCAGGCGCCTGCTCTCGGTTTTCGCCACGCAGCGCGTCGGGGCGGCATCTGCTGTAGGTCTGGAGGAGTTCTCCGCCGGCGCAGGCGGGAGCTGCAGCTGTGGTGGTGGGAGCTGTGGCTGCCACTGAAACCTCTTCTCCAACTCAGCAGAGGCCGCAGAAGAAAGAGTCGCGCCTCTTCTTCAAGACCAGCTATCGACGCGGCGTAATCGAAGCGGTAGTGATCTACACGCTTGGACGCCTGGGGGCCTTGATCAGCCCGCAGGTCTTCCCCGACTGGTTGTTTGTGCTGCTGCCCCTCCTCTTTCTCTTCCTGCAGTACCTGGGTGGCCCTATCTGGGCAACCTATCGCATCCAGTCGACCAGGCGTGAACGCATGAGCCGGCGCTTCTGGCTCCTTGGGCCACTCCTGGCAGGTCTCTGTTTCCTGATCGACCTGGTGATCTCGCTCACGCTTGGGCTGGCCGTCAACGCTCTTGGAGGAGTACAGCAAGGTCCAGCTCTCTGGCGCTTCTTCGCCAGCGGTGAGGCGCATCTCACCCTGAGTGAGTTCGGCCTCTATGAGCTGCGCACCGCTGTCGCCCTGCTGGCGCTCTACACCGTCGCCGTGGTCTGCTCACGCCTGGCTCAAGGCGGCTTCCTACGCTTCACTATGCCAGCGGGTGGTCGACGGGTAACCCTCTAGTGGCTCCTCTGTCGCCCAGCCATCCCAGTGGGCCAGGCGCGAGCAGAAGCAGAGCAGGATCAGCAGCCAGGTGCTGGGAAACCACAGTGAAGCCGTGAGAGCATGTGGCCATGCGGCTCAACCAGAGGAGAAGCCACGGCCTTGCTCACGGCAGCCAAACGAGGGGATAAAAAAGAGCGCTGTGCGGGAAAAGCAGCCCGCCGCGCTTTTTTTTCTGTCACGGTCAGCCACCTGTTCACAGCAGGGATACAACCATCCCTTGATTCTGGCCTGGCACTCGCTGGCTGGTCGTAGTCAGCAATTGCAGGCCGCAGAGCAAAGTGGCCCTGATAGCGTTGCCTCGGATGGCGCCGCCGCCCACGAACAGCTCTGAGCGCAGCCCTCCCGAAGGAGCGGAGCGCTTGCGGGACCAGGAGTAGGTGACTCCCTGTCACCATCAGCCAGCAAAAGCATAGGCAAAGAAAGCAAGCAGAAACAGCGACCTCGAACAAGATGACCGTCTTCTGAAGAGGAAGGCCCCTTATTGGCCCACTGCTTAGAGCAAGCCAGGCTGATCTCGGCTTGAGCTGACCGGGCCGGACTGGCGCGTAGCAGCCGCGAACAGCCGGCGCGGCGGCGAACTCGCCTGACCTGAATAAGCGAGGCCAGCCTCCTCTCTGACGCATCACAAGCATCGTCCTCAGCGGCTCAATCGGCAACCAGCGGGGCAGGCCGATCCGGCGGCGCAGACCGCGGGTAACCTGGGAGTGCGGCCTACTGGCCTGATTATTTAGTTGCGCTCCCTTGGTCTCGAAGCCGAGCCACCTGCCAGCGGACGAGCAGAAGGAGCACCTGGCCTGTTCACGTCGTCTTCTCCCTTTAGGAGCCGCATCTGCGCTCACGTTAGCTGCTCATTCTGCTGCCTCCCTCTTGCGGGCGAGCGGAGAGCAAGAGGCGATGGGTGGGAGACGGCCCTGGCCAGGGAGCCAGATTATGAGCCGACAGAAGGCACCACCCCATGATGTGAGCGCCTGCGAGGGGCTGCGACTGCCAGCCGAAGCCTGCCAGCCGGGTTCGCACCTGTCGAGCGGCCTCGCTTCGTCGCGGGCGAAGGAAAAGGAGTGGAGAAAAGAGACCGACCGGGCGGCCCAGTCAGAACAGAAGGGACACTGTTGAGGGGGCCAGAAGCCAAGCCGTGCGACGATGCGACAGCGCCACAGTGCCCACAGTGCCCACACTGCCAAAGCGCAACGCCGTAGCGACGCTAACGAAGCGGACAGGCGAAAGCCGACGAGGCTGAAGTGACCAGCCGGCAGAGAGAAGCAGGAACGTGAATGCCAATCTCTGATCGAGCTTCTCTACAAGATACTCTTATTCAGAGTAGCCAGGAACTCCATATTATTCTGCGTCTTAGCCATATGCTGTAGCAGGGCCTCCATCGCCTCCAGGCCACGCTGCTCCGCCAGCGTTGAGAACATTCTGCGCATCAGCACGACGGCGCGCAGCGTCTTCTCATCGAGCAGGAGATCCTCGCGGCGCGTGCCGGAGAGGCTGATATCGATGGCCGGGAAGACCCGTCGCTCAGCCAGTTTACGATTGAGGATCAGCTCCATATTACCGGTGCCTTTGAACTCCTCATAGATCACATCGTCCATGCGGCTACCGGTATCGATCAGAGCCGTAGCGATAATTGTCAGGCTACCACCCTCCTCGACCTTACGAGCGGCGCCGAAGAAGCGCTTGGGAGGGAAAAGCGCGCTGGGATCGAGTCCGCCGGTGAGCGTACGGCCACTTGGCTGAACAGCCAGGTTATAGGCGCGGCTGAGGCGAGTGATGCTATCGAGCAAGACCACCACATCGCGCCCGCCCTCGACCAGGCGTTTGGCGCGCTCCAGCACCATTTCGGCCACGCGGGTATGGGCCTCAGTTGGCTCATCGAAGGTCGAGCTAATCACCTCGGCCTTCACCGAGCGCTTCATATCCGTTACCTCTTCAGGGCGCTCACCGATGAGGGCCACCATCAGATGGACATCGTCGTACTTCTCGGTGATTGAGTTAGCGATGGCCTTCAGGAGCATCGTTTTGCCGGCTTTGGGAGGAGAGACGATCAGACCACGCTGACCGCGACCGATGGGGGCGACCAGGTTGATGAGGCGACCGGCGATGTTCGTTGGACCGGTTTCCAGATCGAACATCTCGCGGGGGAAGATGGGCGTCAGGTTATCGAAGTGGGGACGCCGTTTCGCATCTTCCGGGTTCATGCCATTGATCGCCTCCACGCGCAGCAGGCCGTAGTACTTCTCGTTATCCTTCGGCGGGCGCACCTGACCGGTCACCATATCGCCGGTGCGCAGGCCGAAGCGGCGGATCTGCGACTGGGAAACATAGACGTCCATGTTTCCCGGCAGGAAGCGCTCCTGGCGCAGGAAGCCGAAGCCATCCTCCACAATTTCGAGCACGCCGGCGCTAAAGATGTTGCCCTGCTGCTCGGTATGCTGCTGAAGAAGCCGGAAAATGAGGTCTTGTTTTTTGAGGGTTGTGTAGCCGGAAAGTTCGAGGTCGCGAGCGATCTCGCGCAACTCTGCGATCGTTTTGGTCTCTAGCTCAGCGATGTTCACGTTGCGTTGGGCGAATTATGTCCTTTTGGGAAAGAACACGCCCCCTCTCCTTTCTGGTTGAACCTAGATTTCATAAAGGCTGCTGGTGGGAACAGGTACATAACAGGCTTCCGTCTCTGAAACCCGTGAACAGGTGGTGACCGTACGTTTGCTGTGCTGAAGTAATGCTTGCTTGGTTTGGTTGCAGGACCCGGAAACGGATCGACGACCCGGGAGGTTCTGGTCCGGGGAGTCAGCTTCACTATACCACAGGCGCAAAGCAATGTCAACTGCCCTAACCCTGGTTTTTGCCCGCTGCAGTCCGCTTCTGCGCCTCTTTGCCCGCCTGGCTGGCTGACCTGGTGCCTGCCTTTCCTGGCTGAGGGCAGACCAGAGGTGGGATCAGAGCGGAGCGGCGGACGGGCCTGCCTGCACCTAAGTCAGTGAGAGCTGCGACTGAAGCGGACGAGGTGCGCCCATTCGTTGACTGGCTGGCTCGCGGGCGAACGCGTGCGTCAACGAGTGAGCAAGCAAACAAACAAGCAAAACCAACGAGTAGGAACGGTTAACCTCCCAGGAAGGTAAGTGCCTCGCGGGTCAGAGCGATCCGACTCGCTTCACATACCCTTGATCGGTCGATTGCTGGATCGAAGTCGGAGGCGGGGTCAGGCGGGGTCGGCCAGGCCCGCTGAGGCTTAGCGCCGCTGAGACCTGACCCGGGCCTCTATCCAACCTGATTGTTGGACCATATCATAAAACGCAAACCACTGGTTGTCAATCCAATCATCGCAGAGGCGACGCTCTTCGTGCAGGCCGCGCCGATCCAATTCATCGTTTACCACATTATGGGCGTGTGGATGGCGATAGCGGCGTGGCAGGGGTGAACCGAAGCCGTGGGCGTAGTGAGCCAGCTCGTGGGCAATGGTGATGAGCAAGACCTGCTCTGGGACAAGCTCATGCTGTAAGAGGAGATTGATGCCAATAAAGGTGATGCCGCTCTCTTCCGAGAGGCGGATCAGCCCCAGGCGGCGCTTCCAGGGCTGGCAATAGGCGATCTGCACCTCATTGACGCGTGGAATATCGGCAAAGTAGGTCTGCCAGATGTAGTCTAGGCAAGGAGACAGATCGCGCTGCGGCGAGACTTCGACAAGCGAACGAGCGCGAGCGGGGGCCTGATCTCCAGGTGCTAGCGCAGATAGCAGCATGGCCGCTGATCCTCCTCGACGATTTGATTCTGCTTGTGTGTCCAGTATAGCAGGGTACTCCCAATGGCCGGGCCGGCCCGTCGGCCTGTCGGACCCGCTCACCCCAATTTTGCTTGTGCCTGTCTCCTGATTCTTCCTCTCTGCAGGGCGCGTGAGCGTAAGATCGTGTATTATTTCTACATAGCATACCTTCTGGCCCGAGCATCGTCAGCAGTTTTTTGACAGAGAGCATCACTGCAGATGCGCCTCGTTATGATGCAACAAGCAACTTTCCAGACATCCGTCCGGAAGGAAGGTAGGCAATTATGCAGTACACACCAAGGAGAAGAAGACGACTGATGCCCCGACAAGATGGCAGCGGTTCCAGTGTGACTGCGGCGGTTGGCTTCGGCGAGGGAAGTGGGGCCAGCCGGGCGCGACGAAACGTGCTATTCACGCGTGGCCTGATCTGGGTCACCGCCCTGATCAGTCTCTCGCTCCTGCTCGGCTCGATCGCCCAGGCCTGGTCGAATAGTCGCTTGCTGGAGCAGGAGGCCGCCGCACGCACTCAATATGAGCAGACGCTGGCCCGCCATGATCAGCTGCAGAAGCTGGTCGACTATTACAAGGACCCCTTCGTCATTGAAAGCGAGGCGCGCCAGAGCCTGGGATATGTGCGGCCCGGCGAGCATCGTGTGGTGATTGTCAGTCCGCCATCCAGCCAGCCGTCGACCAGGCCGCGCCCGGCGCCACCCGCTTCCAGCGGCGGCTTCTGGTCCCAGTGGTGGGCGATCCTCTTCGGCAGTTAGCGGTGAGATGCGCGTGGCGCTCAACCTCGCTCTGCTGTCCCCGCGCTGAGTTCGGCAAACGCTCGGCTCAGGCGAGCGGGCATCTGCTAGCCCGGGCTGCCTCTGCGGCTCGGGCTGCCAGATGCCATAGCCCGGTAGCATAGAAGTAATAGCATGACGCAACAGGCTTGACGTCTTGCCTATAATAAGAATAGACTATCATCAGTAACAAGCCTACAACATTGTTAGTCTTTTGAGGTAGACAACGTGAAACGTGCTATCGCTGGCGACCACGTGAGCGTCTCCTACCCGCAATGTCCGCGTTCTCTAGCTTTTGCTTCGCGGACTTTTTGTGCATTTATGGGACTTATGGAGATGCTTATGCTTATTAGCGGGCTTCAGCGTGTAACGCTGGAGCTTCGTAAGCTTGGTTGCGCAGCGATGCGTTTCGTTGTGTAGTATCTGGCATCTCCTCTGAAGCGGAACGCATCACAAGCGTTCCGCTTCTTCTGTTTTTATAGCGCTCATTATTCATACTCGAAATCTTATATGAAAGGCTGTTAAGACTATGCGTCCTTTGATCGGCATTCCGTGCCATCCGGCTTATCGGCATGGCTCTCAACGCCCGATCTACGGCAATAACCGGGCGTATGTCCATGCCATTGAGGATGCCGGGGGCGTTCCTGTGCTTATTCCGCTTGTTCATGATCTCTCCGCTCTGGAGGCGCTGCTGGCTCACCTCGACGGGTTGCTCCTGCCCGGGGGACAGGATATTCAGCCGCGCCGCTATGGCGAGGAGCCGCATCCTCGCCTCGGCGACACTGATCCCGCTCTCGATGAGTTTGAGCTGACGCTGGCCCATTGGGCGCTGCAGGAGGAGAAGCCGATGTTGGGCATTTGTCGCGGTATGCAGTTGCTCAACGTGGCTCTGGGGGGAACGCTCTATCAGGATTTAGAGAGCCAATATGCAGGCAGTCTGCGTCATATGAATCAGGATCGGCCCCGCAGCCAGGTGGTCCATCGGGTGCTCATCGAGCCGGGTACTTGCCTGGCGGCCATCACGGGCGAGCGTGAGTTTTGGGCCAATAGCATTCACCATCAGGCGGTCAAGGAGCCTGGCAAGGGAGTGCAGGTCGCTGCGCGCGCTGAGGATGGTGTGGTGGAGGCGATTGAGGTGCCGACCAGGCGCTTTGTCGTGGCCTTGCAGTGCCATCCCGAGGAGATCTATCGTCAGGTTCCTGCCTGTGCCCGTGTTTTCTCGGCTTTCGTCCAGGCTTGTGGTCTTCGCGAAGCAGTGCCTCAGCCTCAGCGCGCCCTGTCCTTGCCGGTCGGGGCGGCCTGAACCAGAGCCGCGTGACGCTAGACACCTTTCCCTGGCAACCCTGGCGCCGGCCCGCTGTCGCGGCCCCTTTTTCCTCCCCCGGAGGAGAAGCGCGTGGCAACGGGCCGGCGTGCCTTTTGCAGGCATGCGGGTGCGGGCGGCTCTCTCTCGTGCGCCTTCTCTCTCCGCTGCTCAGTCTGCCCGCGCTGAAGTGGTGTGATATACTAAAAAAGAGCGTCTGGTCCTCAGTGATTTATGTGTATTTGTCTGTGGATGGATGTGCCAAGCACGCCGCCGTACAGCGGCAGGCCCACGCTGCTCGCGACTGGACAGGGCGGTGGTATGTGCGGCATCAGCCGGTCAAGTGAAAGTATGATGGATTCTGAACGACACCACGCTCCAGCCAATGAAAATCTTGCCGCAGCGGATGAGGGCCAGGAAGAGGCGGCCTCTTTGCTTGGTAGTAACCGCGAGCTGGCGATCCTCTATACCATTGCTGGCCAGCTCAATCGCAAAGTGGACGTGCGTGAGGCTTTGCAGGAGGTCTTGAGTCAGGTCACTCGTCTGCTGGGACTCAAGACAGGCTGGGTCTGGCTGCTTGACGGGGAGGGGAAGCCGTTGCTAGCCGCTGCGCAGTCCTTGCCCCCTTACCTGGCTGACCACCCCGAGCGGATGACCGGGCGCTGCCTCTGTCTGGATACCTTTCTAGGCGGCAATCTGGCCAGTGCGGCCAATATCAATGTGCTGCGCTGCAGTCGCTTGCGCAACGCTGAGCGCGAGGGTGATCCTTCTTCCTGGGGCCTGCGTTTCCATGCCAGCGTCCCAATCCATGTGGGGGAGGTGCCGCTGGGGGTGCTGAATGTGGCCAGCGAGGACTGGCGCGAGCTGCACTCGTCAGAGCTGCAATTGTTACATATTATCGGCGATCAGATTGGTCTGGCTATTCAGCGTGCACGCCTCTCTGCCGAGCATACGCGCGCCGCAGCCCGCCTGGCCACTATCGAGGAGCGTAACCGCCTGGCGCGGGAGATTCACGATACACTGGCTCAGGGCCTGGCGGCAATCGCTTTGCAGTTAGAGACCGCCGATGCTTTGCTGCCTACTCAGCCCGAACGGGCCCAGGCGGCCATTCGCCGCGCTCTGGCCCTGGCGCGCAGCAATCTGGAGGAGGCGCGCCGCTCGGTAATGGATCTGCGGGCCGCCCCGCTGCAGGACCATGCCCTGCCCGAGGCTCTCGCTCTGTTGGTCAAGCGCTTGCAGGCCGAGAGCGGGACCCGGCTGCAGTACCGCTATGAGCCGCCGTCGGGACCAGGCAAGGAGCCTGGCCGCTTTCCTCCGCTCTCGCCTCATTGCGAGGCCGGCCTCTATCGTATCGCTCAGGAGGCTCTGTCTAACGCGCTGAGACATGCCGCCGCCGAGCAGATTACGCTCACTCTGGCGGTTCGTGATCAGATGATTGTGCTCCAGGTACAGGATGATGGTTGCGGCTTTGATCCCGACCGCGCCCGCGAGTATACGCGCGAGGGTCATTTCGGTCTGACCGGCATGAGCGAGCGGGCCCGCTTACTTGGAGCCCAGATCTCTATTGAGAGCCTGCCGGGTGCTGGCACCTCCATTAGTGTCTATCTGCCCTACCACGGGCAGGAGCAAGAAAGGTCCCCCTGGCTATGACGATTCGCATCTTGCTCGCTGATGACCATCCAATTGTGCGCGAGGGCTTACGGGCCGTGCTAGAGACGCAGCCGGATCTAGCTGTGGTGGCCGAAGCTGCCAACGGCGAGGAAACGATCGCCCAGGCCCGTGAAACGCACCCGGACATCGTCCTGCTTGATCTTGAAATGCCGGTGTTGGACGGCGTCGAGGCTATTCGCCACTTGCTTGAGTTGGAACCGAAGCCGCGAGTGATCGTCTTTACGGCTTTCGATAATGATGAGCGGATTCTGCACGCCGTGCGGGCCGGGGCCAGAGGCTATCTGCTCAAAGGGGCGCCGCGCGAGGAGATTTTCCAGGCCATTCGCGTGGCGATGGAGGGCGGTTCTCTCCTGCAGCCGGTGGTCGCCTCAAAATTGCTGCGTCAGATTGGCCAGCAGGGCGGTGGATCGCAGGCAGCTTCCTATCCCTACGAGCCGCTGACCGAGCGTGAGCTGGAGGTCTTGCGCTTGCTGGCCCAGGGTATGCCCAACAAAGAGATCGCCACCCGCCTCGTCATTAGCGAGCGCACCGCCAAGTTTCACGTCAGTTCGATTATGAACAAGCTGGGAGCCACCAATCGCACTGAGGCGGTGGCCCTGGCCGCTCAGCGTGGCCTGATCACCCTGCAGGGTGATCCCTCCTGGCGCTAACCTGAGCGAGCGAGCCATACCGGCTGGTTGGTGATGGCGGTCGAGGCCCGCTCTGCTCAGGAGGCAACGCTCAGGGCAGCTGGTCGATATAGACGGTCTTCCACTGTGTGAAGAACTCGCGTGCTGCTTTCCCCTGCTCACGAGAGCCGGATGAGCTATCTTTCATTCCGCCGAAGGGCACCTGGAACTCCAGGCCCGCCGACTCCTGATTGATCTTGACAACGCCAGCCTGAATCTCGGAGGCGAAGCGCAGCGCCAGCGAAAGGTTGTTAGTAAAGAGGCTGGCCGATAGGCCGAACGGCGTGGCGTTCGCCAGGGCCACCGCCTCCTCGAAAGAGGCGGCGGGCAGGAGGGCAGCCACAGGGCCGAAGATCTCCTCCTGGGCGACATGGCTGCCCTGGTCGAGGTCGGTGACAATGCTGGGCCGCACATAGTAGCCCTCACCATTGATCGTAGTGGGCTCGCCGCCAGCCAGGAAACGCCCACCTTCGCGGCGCGCCAGCTGCAGATAGCCGCTTACCTTCTGCAGCTGATCCTCTGAGACCAGGGGACCGACGCGCGTGTCCGGCTCCAGCGGATCGCCAAGTTTCCAGCTTTGGGCCAGTGCGGCAAGACGCTCCTGAAACTCTGGCAGAATGGCCCGCTCCACAATCACGCGGCTGGTGGCCGTGCACTTTTGTCCCGCACTCAGAAACGCGCCGCGCGCGACCTGTTCAACAGCGACGTCGAGGTTGGCGTCCGCCAGCACCACCGCCGGGTTCTTCCCGCCCATCTCCAGTTGGACTTTTTTGCCGTGCTCGATAGCCTTGTGCTGCAAGGCTCGACCGACGGCATTAGAGCCGGTGAAGGTGATAGCATCGATCTCTGGGTGAGTCACCAGGACATCACCCACCTCGGAGCCTTTGCCAAGAACCAGGTTGAGCACACCAGGTGGCAGGCCAGCATCGAGCAGGGCCTGGGCCAGGTGCACCGCCGTCAGTGGTACCAATTCGGCGGGCTTCCAAACCACGGTGTTGCCATAGGCCAGGGCTGGAGCGATCTTCCAGGCGGGAATGGCAATCGGGAAGTTCCAGGGCGTAATCACGCTGACCACCCCGACCGGCTCGCGGCGGGCATAGAGAAAGGTCACACGCGAGCTGCTCGGATAGGTCTCGCCATCTGGCTCCAGGGTCTGCCCCGCGTAGTAGCGCAAAATAGAGACCGCGCGCCTGGTTTCACCAATGGCCTCAGCCAGCGTCTTGCCCTCCTCGCGCGTCAGATCGCGCCCCACACTCTCGGCGCGCTCCTCCAGCAAATCGGCAGCCTTGCGCAGGATGTCGCCCCGCGCCGGCGCCGGCGTTGCCCGCCAGGCGGCAAAGGCCGAGCGCGCGGCCTGCACTGCCTCAGCCGCCAGCTCCGCCCCTGCCAGCGAGGTCCGCGCCACCACCTCGCTCGGGTGGGCCGGGTTAAGATCGTCGCTCAGGCGCACGCCATCGCGCCAGACACCGCCGATATACGAGCGCAGTTCAACGGTCATAGAGAGTCCACTCCTTCCTCTGTCTCTGCTCAAGACAAGCACAGAACCATAGACCTGTTTAGGCAATAACACTGCCCTCTGGCCGCTGGGCGGCGATGGCCAGGGCCGGGACGGGGCCGGTGCCTCCATCGCCCACCTCACTGCCACGAGCTCCTGGAGGATCAGCAGCACTGGCCTCCGCTCGCCGCTTTCAGGGCCAGTTTGCCACGCACCACCCGGTTGCGCAGCCTTCCAAGGCCAGTGATCGCAATGCTGACCACATCACCGGCCTGCAAGCTAAATGGTCGCTCTGGCACCAGCGCGGTGCCGCTGCAGAGAAAGACGCCGGCGGGAAACTCATCCTCGCGGAAAAGATAGGCGACCAGCTCTTCCAGGCGGCGCCGCAGGTCAGCGGTCGAGCTGCGCCCCTGCCAGCAGAGCTGACCGTTGCGCTCAATGGTCAGCTCGATGCTCAAGGCGTAAGGGTCGGGGATCTCCCAGGCCGGGACGATGGCCGGGCCAAGGGCGCAGCTGCCGGCATAGACCTTGGCCTGGGGAAGATAGAGGGGGTTCTCGCCTTCGATGCTGCGGGAACTGACATCGTTGCCGATGGTGTAGCCGACAATCTCTCCGTGGGCATTGATGACGAGTGTGAGCTCCGGCTCGGGTACGTCCCACTCGGAATCGGCGCGCACGGCGATGGCGGCCTCGGGTCCAGCTACCCGCCGCGGGTTGGCCTTGAAGAATAACTCGGGACGCGCTGCTGTGTAGACACGCGCATAGATGTCAGGCGTGGCGCTCTCCTCGCGCCTCGCCTCCTCGGAGCGCTTGTAAGTGACTCCCGCCGCCCAGACTTCGCTCTCTCCGTCGATCGGTGCGAGCCAGGGCGGCCTGGCCTCTACTGGCTCAGCGCGCGCAGCTACCGCGCTCAGGAGGGCGCGCAGCTCGGTGGTGCGTAGGACCCAGAGGTCAGAGAGACGCTGCCCGGCATCGGGGAAGGCCCGCACTGCGCCCTCGTCAGTGAGCAGCCCCACGCGCTCGCGACCGTCCGCGGCGCGGTAACGAATGATCTGCATGGCTATGCTCCTTGTCCTTGCCCGTGGTAGCGATGCGGAAGCTTCAATAAAAGTGCATCTTCTAAGCATATAGCCCCCGTGAGCCAGCCTGTCAACCTCTGCCGGTCAGCAAATTCGCCCGCGCCTCTGACGCTGAACCCCTGTTACTGAAGAATGGCTTGCTCGTCATTATCAATGCATATTTATAAAGTACATTATTGTTCAGCTGCCGGTTGAACAGAGATGAGTGCGCTACGCCGCCAGACCCTTGTTCGTGCCGCCAGCCGGCCAGAAAGCGCTCTGAGAAGCGACCGGGCTGGCGTCAGAGAGATCAAAGCAAGAGAGCGTAGCGCCACTGCGGGCGGGCCGGACTTGCTCACAGACGGCGCGATAATCTACTGAGTGTGCACTGGTTGGGGAAGAGGACAGTACGTGATGGATCGCACCCATGCTGGGGAACAACTCTCATACAGTATTCCAGAGCCGGAGGAGCTGCAGCATCTGTATCACGCACAACATGGTCTCTTGCCACCGGAGATCGATGTCAGGCGTCTCAAGCGGGTCCTGCACTTGAGCTACGGTGATCTGGCCTGGGCACCGGCGCTTGCGCGTGCCCATCCGTCCATCAGTGTTGTGGCCCTCTTTGCCAGTCCCCAGGCCCTGGCCGCTTGCTGGCAACGGCTTGATCTGGCTACTCTGCGACGGCTGAGCATTGCTGAGATTGATCTCAGCGGAACCATTCCCTTCACCGCCGGCTTCTTTGATCTGGTGCATCTCTTCCTGATGGAGCCGCTGCTGCGTCCTGCGGCCTGGCCAGACTTATTACACGAGTGTCGGCGCGTGTTGCGCCCCCGTGGCCAGATCAACCTGGTCGCCTTTCTTGTCGGCCCCTCTTCCAGCGCCGCCTACCAGTCTCTCCGCTCCCTGGTTGCTGCCGCCTGGCAAGCGCTGGGCTACAGTTTTGCCAGCGTTGGGGAAGGGGGGGGCGGCCTGTTCGTCGACTGCGGCGTTCACCTGTGCCATCTCCTGCGGCAGCAAGGATTTGGGCAGGTGCGCTATCGGCTCTATCCTGTAGATCTGGGCGGCTGGAACAATCCTGCGGGCCGGGCCTGCTCTCGGCGCCTGCTTCAAGATCTGGCCCTGCAAAAGGCCCTCGTCCTGGCGCAGGGTGGCTGTGACGAAGTCACTTATGCCACACTCCTCACCGAGGCGGAGCGCGATCTTGACGCCGAAGCCTTCTGTGCCTCTGGCGCCCTCATCTCGGTGACAGCGCGAAAGCGATAGAGCTGTCATGAGCCAGTCATTTATGGACAAAGGCCAGTCAAGTGGCCTCCAAGAGCGGCAGACGCAGCAGAGCGGGAGCAGACGCCGGCGACCATCCGCTCCCGCCGTTCCTGCCGATCTTCCTTTGGAAGTGTACGAAGAAAGCATTCGTCATCGCTATCTGCTTCAAATGCAAGGTGGGCGTCTCTTTCCCGAGAGTATTGATATCGAGGGCGTAGAGCGCGTCCTTGACCTGGGCTGTGGCAGCGGTGAGTGGGTCTTTGCCCTGGCCCGGCGCTATCCGCGGCTCTTCATCTGTGGGGTTGATCTCGATCGGCGCCAGCTGCAGCGGGCTCAGGCCCGGCGCAACCGTGCTGGCCTAAGCCAGCTTGAATTTCGTCAGCTAGACTTCACCCGTCCCTTTCCTCTGGCCGAAAGCTCCTTTGACTTCCTGCACATGCGCGCCTGCGCCCGCTTCATGACCGCCAGGGCCTGGCCGGCCCTCCTGGCTGAATGCCAGCGCGTCCTGCGCCCCCGCGGTTGGCTCACCCTGGTCGAGATCGAACTCTGCGACAGTAGCAGTAGCGCTTTCCTCAAGCTGCGCAGACTTCTCAACCGCTGCTGGTACCGGCTTGGCCATGCCCTGGACGAGAGCGGACTCAGCTTCGGCGTCGCCAGCCGCCTCTATGGCATGCTCCTCGCGGCGGGCCTGGAGGAGGTAGCCTACGATGTCCATATCGCTGACCTGGGGTGGCAGTCAGCTACAATACAGGACGGAGAGGCCGGAAACGCCGATCCCGCTGGAACGATCACCGCTCTTTTCCTGCGGCAATGCCTGACCGAAGTACGTCTGGCGGCTCCGCTGATCATCCAACAGGGACTGATCAGCCCGCCAGAGCTGGCGGCCCTGCTTGAGCAGGCTGAGCGTGAGCTGCAGGCCCCCGACCTCTGCGGCTGGGGCGTCATCATCTCGGCCTATGGCAGGCGTCAGGCGGAGTAAATCCTATAGCAAGGAAGAGCAAGCCAGCGAAACGACAGGGAGCAACAGGGAAGGAAGATGGCAGAGTCGGGCGCTGCAGACTGGGGCTACGCGCCCGAAGGCAGCGCACTAATTGTCGGGCCAGCCTCATCGCCATCGTCCTCCTCCAGCAGAGGATGGCGCAGAAACCAGGCCTGACAATCCAGCGGCGGCTCCCCCGGCTGTGGGCGAATCCGGGCGTAGGTCCCATCCGGCAGCAGCTCACGGGCATTGACCGTATCGGCCAGCAGTATCTCCAGCACCCGCTCACGAATGGCCTGGCGCAGGCGGGGATCTTCGATGGGAAACAGCGTCTCTACCCGATTATTCAAATTGCGCTGCATCATATCGGCACTGCCGAGAAACAACTCCTCGGTACCGCCATTGTAGAAGTAAAAGATCCGACTGTGCTCCAGAAAGCGGCCTACAATGCTGCGCACGCGAATATTCTCGCTTATCCCCGGGATGCCGGGTCGCAGACAGCAGATACCGCGCACGATCAGCTCTACCTGCACCCCGGCCTGAGAAGCCTCATAGAGCTTATAAATGATCTCCGGGTCGACCAGGGCATTCAACTTAAAGATCAGCAAGCCATAGCCGTACTCGCGCCGCAGACGAATCTCCCGCTCAATGCGCTCCAGAATGCCGCGGCGCAGGCTAACAGGGGCCACCAGCAACTTACGGTAGGCATTCAGGCGCGAATAGCCCGTCAACGAATTGAAGAGATCCGAGATATCGGCCCCAATCACCGGGTCGCAAGTCAGCAAGCAGAAATCCTCGTAAGTACGGGCCGTCAGGGCGTTATAGTTTCCCGTGCTCAGATGAACATAGCGGCGCAGACCATCGGGTTCGCGGCGCACCACCAGCGCCACCTTCGCATGCGTCTTCAAACCGATCAAACCATAGACCACATGAACGCCGGCCCGCTCCAGCGCCCGCGCCCACTCAATATTATTCTCCTCATCGAAGCGCGCCTTCAGCTCCACCAGCGTGGCCACCTGCTTCCCATGCTCAACCGCCTCCAGCAAAGCATGCACCACAGGCGAATTCGTTCCCACGCGATAGAGCGTCTGCTTAATGGCCAATACCTGGGGATCAGTGGCCGCAGCGCGAATAAAGTCCACCACTACTTCGAAGCTATCGTAGGGGCGATGCAGCAGCAGATCCTGCTCACGGATTGCCGCAAAAAGGTCGCCGCAATACTTCGAGAGCAAGCGAGGCACACGCGGAGTAAATGGTGGATCTTTCAGATCGGGGCGATTGAGTGCATGCAACTCCATCAGATCGCCCATGCCGAGCGGGCCATCGATCACCGTGAGATCTGAGGCATCGATCTCCAGATTATCGAGCAACAGGCTGCGGATGCGCGGCGGCATCGACGGATTGACCGCCAGATCGACCACTGACCCGAAGCGGCGCTCGCGGACGCTCTTCTCCACATCCTCTAACAAATCCGAAGCCTCGTCCTCCTGCAACTCGATATCGGCATCGCGCAAGACACGGAACGGGTACGACTCCCAGACATCGATGCCGGGGAAGAGGCGGCTCAAGTGAGCGGCAATGACCTGCTCGATCCAGACAAAGGCCACCGGTTGCACACCTGAAGCCGTCCGGGCGTGCAGCGGCAACGGCACCTGAATAAAGCGAGGGAGGCGCGGAGGGACCTTTACACGCGCGAACCGCTCGCCGTGAACGGCATCGTTAATGACCACGGCCAGATTCAGACTGCGGTTCGAGATATGGGGGAAAGGATGGCCGGGATCGACCGCCAGCGGAGTCAGCACCGGAAAGATCTCGTACTCGAAATACTCGGCCAGGGCGGCGCGCTGCTCCTCGTCGAGCTGCTCATAATCAAGAATATAGATATGCTGCTCTGCCAGACGTGGCAGCAGCTCCTGACGCCAGTAGCGACGCACCTCCTGCACCAGAGGGGCCAGACGCCGACGCACCTCGCGCAGCTGCTCCTCAGCGCTCAGCCCGTCGGGACTGGGAGTCGTCGCGCGGGCGGCCACCTTCTCCTTCAGCCCTGCCACACGGATCATCATGAACTCATCGAGGTTCGTATCGAAAATAGACAAAAACTTGACCCGCTCCAGCAGAGGATGGCGACTATCCTGGGCCTCCTCAAAGACGCGACGATTAAACTCGATCCAGCTCAACTCGCGATTGATATAGAGATCGGGTCGTTCCAGGTCCATCGAGGACGAGGTAGATGGGGAATGCGGCGGCTGCTCCATGCTCTCTTCAGCTGACCTCTGCACCTTAGCCTGGCAGGCGTCTCTTTAGCTTTATGATAGCACGCATTGTCCAGCGAGAGAGCAAGACCCTGGCGTGCCACAGCCCTCATACACACATCTGCCCTGACTCACCCAGCGCTCCCCCTCTTTGGCCGGAGAGAGTGCTCACCTTGACACTGATAGCCCCCCTGATGTATCATCACTCAGGTGAGAGCGTTTCATCCCCTTACCAGACAGCAGGGGTGTGGGAGCGAGGAGCTGCACCCCTGAAGCACGACGGCTGGCAGTGTGGAAACGCTGCAAGGCCAACATGGGCGGTTGCTGAAACTGGTAGACAGGACGGACTTAGGATCCGTTGGTGCAAACCGTGAGAGTTCGAGTCTCTCACCGCCCACCATCGCAAAGGTCCCGGAGTCACCTGCAGCGGGGGTGGCTCCTTCCATTCGCCAGCGGAGCGGAGCGCCTGCTCGCGGTGGCACGGACAGGACAAGGCAAAGCAAGCAAACGGCATGAGGGCTGGCGGGTACGCAAGCTTTATCTCAGGCCCGAAGGCGGGGGAGAGGGAACTCTCTCAGTAGAGGCCGGGTGGCTGATCAGCGAGCTTGCCTACTCAGCAGGCCCGCGCAAGATAACAAGCTACCATCAGGCTCCCCTGAGCGCCACTTCCCGCTGCGGTTCCCGTTTTGTCGTCCTGGCGGGTGAAGAAGCGAAGCAGACTGCATTCCAGGTGGCCGATGGGGCGGAGGTTGTCGGAAAGAAGAGGGTGCAGGTTGGCCAGAGAAGACAGCTCGCCGAAGCTTGAGAAGCGAGCGCGTCGAGCAAGTAGCCTGCTCAGCGACTCGATGGGTGCAGACTGAGGAGTGGCATAGCGGGATAGTCCCGCGCCGATCGCTGTAAGACCAGATTTGTCTGTCGCGCCTTGTTCTGTTGTGCCCTGTGTCGTCACATCAGATCACACCGCTCAGCCAGTCAGAGGGACAGACAGGCAGGCGACATGCCAGGCGGCACGTACGTACGATGATGATGCTTGTGTTGGAGGAACAGTGAAGGTCACAGTTGAGAAATTACCGACCAGCGAAGCCATCCTCGATGTAGATCTCACCTGGGAAGAGGTGGAGAAGGCTTCGGATAAGGCTTATCGTAAGCTGGTGCAGCAGGTTGATATTCAAGGGTTTCGTCGGGGCAAAGCTCCCCGCTCCTTGCTTGAGCGCAAATTGGGCAAGGAGTACATTTATCAGGAAGGTCTTGACGACCTGATCAGCGAGGCCTACCGCCAGGCGCTCACGGAGCACCAACTTACCCCGCTCGCGCAGCCGGAGCTGGATGCGCCCATGTTTGAGATGGGGCAGCCTTACCATTTCCGCCTGAAGGTTCCCATCCTGACCCCCGTGGAGTTGGGTGACTACCGCTCGTTGCACTTTGAGGATGAAGAGGTGATGGTGACGTCGGAGGAGGTTGAGCGGGAACTGGAGGCGCTGCGCAACCAGTATGCCAGCTGGCAGAAGGTCGAACGCCCTGCCCAGATTGGGGACCGCGTCACGGTCGATCTCAAGCTGACGGTCGAGGGGCGCACCATTTCCGACTACAAGGAGAATCCCTTCGAGCTGACCGAGAATCGGCCCGGTCTCTTCGCCGGCATGGATGAGCAAATTGTTGGAATGCAGGTCGGCGAGAGCAAGAGCTTCACTCTGACCATCCCCTCCGACTATGGCAATGAGGAGCTGGCCGGCAAGGAGGCCCACTATGAGCTGACTCTCCGTCAGGTCGAGGAGAAGGTGCTGCCCGAGTTGGACGACGCCTTCGCCGCGCGCGTTGGCCAGTACGAAACCCTGGAGGACCTGCGCAAGGTCATCAGCGATGCTATCCAGGATCGCAAAGAGCGGCAGAAGCGCCAGGAGCTGCGCGATAAGGTGCTGGAGGCCGTTGTGGCTCAGTCCAACATTGTCCTCCATCCGGTTCTGGTCAAGGAGGAGGTTGAGGACATGTTGCACGAGCTGTCCCATATGTTGGAGAGACAGCGCATGTCGCTCGATCAGTATCTCCTGCTGATGCGCAAGAGCCGCGAGGAGTACATGAAGGAGCTGGAGCCGGATGCGGAGAGACGCGTCAAGCAGCAGCTGGTCCTGGATGAGGTTGCCAGGCGGGAGGGAATCGAGGTTACGCCGGAAGAAGTGGAGGGCGTTTTCCGCATGTATGCCCAGGCGGGGCAGCCGCTGCAGCGCAGCGAGGCCCAGGTGCGGGCGCTGATCATCACGCTGCGGCGCGAAAAAGCGCTTTCGCGCCTGGTGGAGCTGGCGACACGTCCGGCGGAGGAGACGGAGCAGCAGCAAGGTGGGGAGAGTGGAGAGCAACCGCAGCAGCCAGAGGAGACGCAGCAGAGTGAGGCCACTGCAGCTCAGGCAGAGGCTACCGGGCCGGAGCCGGAGGCCGGGCAGACCGATGAGGCGACGTCTTCCTCTCCTGCTACAATAGTAGTAGAAGACGCGGGGGCGCCGGCTGACTCCGGAGGCCAGCAGTAAGACTCCAGCCAAGACTCAAGCGTCGTAATTGAGGGAAAGGTAACAACGGACGTGGCAAACTCTAAGAATATTCGTACAACCTATCGCTGCTCTTTTTGCGGCAAGAGCCAGGATCAGGTTCAGCGGCTGATTGCCGGCCCGTCAGGGGTCTATATCTGCGACGAATGCATTGACCTGTGCCGGGAGATCATCGAGGAGGAGCAGGCCACCTTTAGCAAGCCGCGTCTTCAGACCGGGAAAATCCCTACCCCGAAGAAGATCTATGAGCAATTGAGCCAGTATGTGATCGGGCAGGAGCGGGCCAAGAAGACGCTGGCGGTGGCCGTCTACAACCACTATAAGCGCATTAGCGTGGGGATGCAGATCGATGACGTGGAGCTGGGAAAGAGCAATATTCTGCTCATCGGCCCCACCGGCTGCGGTAAAACCCTGCTGGCGCAGACGCTGGCCAAAATCCTCGATGTGCCCTTCTGCATCGCCGATGCCACGGCCCTCACAGAGGCTGGCTACGTGGGCGAGGATGTGGAGAACATTCTGCTGCGCCTGATCCAGGCTGCCGATTTCGATGTAGCGCGGGCCGAACGCGGTATCGTCTACATTGATGAGATCGACAAGATTGCCCGCAAGTCTGACAATCCCTCGATCACGCGCGATGTCTCCGGCGAAGGTGTGCAGCAGGCCCTCCTGAAGATCATCGAGGGCACCATCGCTAATGTGCCCCCCCAGGGTGGCCGTAAGCACCCCCATCAGGACTTTATTCAGATCAATACGTCGAATATTCTCTTTATCTGCGGCGGCGCCTTCGAGGGCCTCGACAAGATCGTCGAGCAGCGCCTGGGCAGCAACCGCACCATTGGCTTCAAGAAAACGGTGGCCGAGTCTGAGCAGCGCGCTCAGGAGTCCGTGCTCGCCCAGGTCATTCCAGAAGACCTGCTCAAGTACGGGCTGATCCCAGAGTTTATCGGACGCCTCCCCGTGGTGGTGGCCCTCGATAACCTGGATAAGGAGGCCCTGATCCGCATCCTGACAGAGCCGAAGAATGCGATTGTAAAGCAGTATCAGAAGATCTTCCAGCTCGATCGCGTCGAGTTGGTCTTTACTCCCGATGCGCTCGAAGCTGCCGCGGAGTGCGCGCTTAAGCGCAAAACCGGTGCGCGTGGCCTGCGCAGCATCATCGAGGATGTACTCCTTGATGTGATGTACGAGATCCCTTCGCGCGCCGATGTCAAAAAGGTGATCATTAACGGCGATGTTATTGCCCAGCGGCATAAACCGCTGCTTGTGACACGCAGCGAGCGCTCTGCGGCCTATTCCGAGGATGAGTCTGCATAACGCAGACTCATCTGTTTTTCTCTAGCTTTGACGAATTGTCTGCGTGATGGTAAGCGGTGGCCCGGTCAAGCACGAGGAGAAGACCAGAGTGGGGCTGTAGGGAAGCGGTGGAAGGTTGTGGCGGCAGGAGAGGAAGGACCCGTTCCTGGCCTGGAAGCTGGGGATGAGGTGCTGGCGGGTAGCCTCTTCTGGTTGCCGCTCCCGCTCGCTCCGACTTCTGTGCCGATGGCGGGAGTAGTCAGGAGTGGCTGCCTGCGATGGATGCAGCCGATCAGCAGCAGAGACCCCTCTGTGGATCTCTCGCAGCCTGCCCATTCCTGCCCGCCTGCTGCTCGCTGCCATTTGTCTGAGTACTGAGCCGCTTGCTTCTCTTCTGTGAGAAAGCTCTCGCAAAAATCAACAATTATCCTGTTATAGTCTATATAGAGAAGAGAAATAATAGATAGTAGATAGGCGGAACTCATGAATGAGCAGCAACACCCATCGGTGGAGCCAGAGACGATAGAGGTCTATCCGCTGGTAGCGCTCAAAAACATGGTTGTCTTCCCGCGCACGCGTATGTCCCTGGCGATTGCGCGCGAGAAGTCGGTGCGGGCTGTCGAGGAGGCGCTGTTACGTGCTGACCGCATGCTGGTCACGGTCGCGCAGCGTTCGTCGGAGATTGAAGATCCCCAGCCTGCGGACCTCTATGGCTGTGGTGCTCTGGTTGAAATTGTCACCGTTCATCGTCAGGCCGATGGGAGCCTGCAGGTGCTGCTCAATGGCCTGCGCCGTGTGCGCCTGTTGGAGTTTCAGGATCTGGAGCCGTTCATGCGGGTGAGTGTGGAGGTGTCTCCTGAGCCACAGGTGCAGGGTCCCCAGGCTGATGCTCTGGTGCGTCATGCCACCAACCTCTTCGAGCATTATGCCCAGCTCAACCGTCGCTTCTCGGTCGAAGATATCAATTCGATTGTGGCCATTAAGTCCCCGGCTCGTCTTGCCGATATGCTGGCCGCCCATGTGGTGAGCGATGTTGTCCAGCAGCAGGATCTGCTGGAGACCTTTGATCCCCTGGCCCGCTTAGAGAAGGTCTGCGTCTTTATCGGCAACGAGATCGAGATTCTGGAGCTGGAGTCGGTGATCCGCAATCGCGTGCGCTCGCAGGTGGACCGCTCGCAGAAGGAGTTCTATCTGCGCGAGCAGCTGCGCGCGATTCAAGAGGAGCTGGGCATGGAGACGCCTTCGGAGGCCGACGAGCTGCGCGAGCGCTTGCGCCAGAAGAATCTGCCTCCCGAGGCGGCGGCCAAGGTGCGTAAGGAGATCGATCGATTGGAGCATATGCCGCCGCAGTCGGCGGAGATCGCCGTGGTCCGCTCGTATATCGACTGGATGCTCGCCTTGCCCTGGAACGAGCGCACGGTGGATAGCTTCGATCTGGAGCGCACGCGCCGCATTTTGGATGAGGACCACTACGGCCTGGAGAGCATCAAGGAGCGCATCATTGAGTTTCTGGCGGTGCGCCAGCTGCGCCTGCAGCGCGCCAGTGAGCAGGGCCAGCCCCAGCGTGGCAGCCAGGGGCAGATTCTCTGCTTCATCGGCCCGCCCGGCGTCGGCAAGACCTCCTTGGGACAGTCGATAGCTCGCGCCCTGGGACGCAAGTTTGTGCGCATTGCCCTGGGAGGGGTGCATGATGAGGCTGAGATCCGGGGTCATCGCCGCACCTACGTGGGCGCTCTGCCCGGGCGGATCATCCAGTCGATGAAGTCCGCGGGTGTGCGCAATCCGGTCTTTCTGCTCGATGAGATCGACAAGCTCTCGTCAGAGTATCGCGGCGACCCGGCGGCGGCCTTGCTAGAGGTGCTTGATCCCGAGCAGAATGCACAGTTCGTGGACCATTATCTGGAGGTCCCGTACGATCTCTCCGAAGTCTTCTTTATCTGTACCGGCAACGTCAAATACCAGATCCCGCGCCCGCTGGCTGATCGCATGGATATCATTGACGTTCCCGGCTACATGCTAGAGGAGAAGGTCAATATCGGCCTGCGCCACCTGCTGCCGAAAGTCCTGGCAGAGCATGGCCTGACTCCGGAGCAGCTCAAGATCCCGCGCTCGGTAATGGAGCGCATCGTGACGGACTATACGCGTGAGGCTGGTGTGCGCAATCTGGAGCGACAGCTGGCCGCCATCTGTCGCAAGGCTGCGCGCCGTATTATTGCTCGCCCCTCCACCCACCTGCGCCTGACCACTTCCTCGCTAGAGCAGTACCTGGGTATGCCCCGCTATTCGACGCCGCCACTGAGTATGCGCATGCAGGTTGGCGCGGCGATGGGCCTGGCTGTGACCGAGAATGGGGGCATTCTCTTGCCAGTGGAGGTGGTGACGATGGCGGGCAAGGGCGACCTGCTGATTACGGGCCAGCTCGGCGATGTGATGCGCGAATCGGCCATTGCGGCCCTGTCGTACATCCGCTCGCGGGCCACTGAGCTGAACATCGATCCCAATTTCCAGGACGTCACGGATTTGCATATCCACCTGCCGGAGAACGCCATTCCCAAGGATGGCCCATCTGCAGGGATCACGATCGCCACGGCTCTGATTTCGGCCTTGACTCGCCGCCCGGTACGCGGCGATGTGGCCATGACCGGCGAGATCACCCTCCGGGGCCGGGTGCTTGGCGTTGGTGGCCTGAAAGAGAAGATCCTGGCCGCCCACCAGGCCGGCCTGCGCCATATTGTGGTGCCTGTGGAGAATAAAAAGGAC
The DNA here is from genome assembly GCF_019683635.1 of Thermogemmatispora sp. GTDB lineage: Bacteria > Chloroflexota > Ktedonobacteria > Ktedonobacterales > Ktedonobacteraceae > Thermogemmatispora. Next base: position 64,686 of record NZ_JADGIA010000001.1, read on the forward strand.
CTGATGGAGATCCCGGCCCGTATCCGGCAGCAGATGCGCTTTACACTGGTGGAGACGATGGACCAGGTGATCGCCGCAGCTCTGGCCGAGTCTTCCACTGGCGAGACTGAAGCCGATAACGACAGCCATACGCTAATCGAGCCTCAGCCGCGTCCTTTACATGTCGATGAGCGCCTGCCTGCTTCACGTGGGCGCTCGCGCTCGCGTCACGCTGCGATTGAGAACCGACGCAGTGAAGAGCAGGTCCATCAGGGAGAAGAGAGCCAGGAGCAGCCATCGCTGATTCTCCCCGTTCAGGAGGATCAGGCCGCCGATGTGCCACAGGCCCAGCTTGGGGCCCGTGCTTCGGATGAAGGTCCTGAAGGGGAGGCTTGAGCACTGCTCTCCCTTCCTCCCACCCTGCTTCTGACCGCCAGCCCCTATCTTGATCCTTTAGGAATCACTCTGTAGGACGTTTACTTTATATGGGATCTCTGTGCGACGCTGAGTCGTCCGAGCAAAGAAGGATGGCTGCCCATGATGTTCCTGTCGTGTCCACATCCTGGTGGTACTGGAACGCAGATCGGCCTGCTGCCCTACTGCGCCTGTTTAGCAAGCAAGCTCCACCTCTAATCGTATCAGGGTGAGGGGTGGAAGTGCCGAGAAGGGAGAGCAGAAGGAGAAGAGTGATAGAAGGGAGAGTAATCGGCCAGTAAACAAGTGAAGAAGGCGTCCAGAGCAAGCGACTGGCCAGAGCGGCATTGGACAGGGCTGCCTGATCTCTTGGTGATCCTGTAATTGCACACTCGCTCCTATGGTGATAGCGCAGAGTTCCTAACATTACAGTTCTCTCTTGAAGAGAGAAGAAAGAGGGGCATTAACAATGAGCTGGAATCCTACTCCTGGTCAGGACCCCAATCAGCCGGCTGGTGGTCAGTACGAAGGATACTCCTCGCAGCCAGGTGGGGCCTATGGTCCCCCTCCCAATAATCCTTCCTATGGCGGTTCACCATCTGGTGCTGGCTATGGGCAGGCCCAGTACGGTCAGCAGCCCTATGGAATGAGTGGAGCAGCAGGCACCCTCGGTCCCACCTCAATGGGAATGGAGGCCAACGTAGCCGCCGGCCTCAGCTATCTGGTGGGTTGGATCACTGGGTTGATCTTCTACCTCTCAGAAAAGCAGAATCGCTTTGTGCGCTTCCACGCCATGCAATCGATCATCTGGTTCGCGGCTTTAACCATCCTTATAATAGCCCTGGACGTCCTGGGGATGATCCCTTTCGTGGGACTGTTGACCTTCTGCTTAAGTGGGCTGGTGGGCCTGGTCGGCCTTGTTTCCTGGATCTTTCTCTTGGCTATGGCCTTCCAGGGGAAGTACTTTAAGTTGCCCATCGTCGGCGACTACGCTGAGCGCTATGCGAATACGATGCCCGCTGGTGGCGGCCTCTAAGCCGGTCTGCTCAGTGCCACACTGATGAACCCTTCAAGGGAGAAGGAGAGCGCCCTGGCGCTTTCCTTCTCTGCATTACAGCGGCCTCTCTGACGGACTGGCTTTGTTCCTCTCGTACGGCTGCTCTCCTGCCTGATGTCGCTCGCTGATCCTGCCCTCTCCAGGTCCCCTACAACTCTGGCCGTTCCCTGTGCGTAATAACATAAGGAGAGTAATAAACAGAGGCATTTTCATTATCAAAGAGTGAGTGCAGAGGGATGAGCTGGAATCCAAATCCACAAGAACCGACACCGCCGCCCTATGAAGACCCTCAGCAGCCGTATCAGGGCTACCAGTATGGTCAGCGCTATAGTGGCGGCTACGGTCAATACAGTCAGTATGGTCAGCAGCAGCAGCAGCAGTACCGTCCTGGCCAGTGGGGCGGACCGGGTTACTCGTTCGCCGAGAACGCGGCCATTGCCGCTGAAGCCAATGCACCGACTTCCTCTGGCTTGCCTGCCAATGTAGCAGCGGCTCTGGGCTACCTGCTCTTCTGGCTGAGCGGGCTGATCGTCTTCGCGACCGAGAAGCGCAATCGCTTTGTGCGCTTCCACGCCATGCAGTCACTGATCCTCTTTGGACTGGTCACTGTTGTCGTCTTAGCCTTACGGTTTATAGGCTTCATTCCCGTGATTGGCGCTCTTGCTGGTTTTCTGAGCGCGCTGATTCAGCTGCTGGCTATCCTTGGCTGGGCTGCCTTAATCGTCCTGACCTTTCTGGGACGCCATATACGCTTGCCCGTCATTGGAGACTATGCCGAGCGTTACAGCGGCCCGGCTGGCCCTGGCTTTTGAGAGATGAGCGTGGAGGCAGAAACGGCTCGCGGCCAGCAATGACCAGCCAGTCCTCTTCGCGATCTGCCGACTGGCGGCGGAGCTGCCCGCGGCGTGACGGTCGAGCGCCACGCCAGCTCAGCCCAGCCAGGGGTACAACCCTTCTCTGCAGTCCCACGTAATATGGAAGACAGGCAGAGGACTCTGAGTTGATGGGCTTGACTGAGGAAAGAGAGACCTCACCTAGCCTGGTCGTGGCGTCCTCTCTCTATTGCAATCGAGTGCGGTGCCCTCCTGGGGAGGGGCGCGGATCTGCCGTCTTCCCTCTCCAGGAATGTAGCCGCTTCCCTGAATGCAGAGCAGGCCAGAGAGCAGGAGTAGTGATTAACTATGAGTTGGAATCCAAACCAGCAGCCGGCGCAGGGGCCAGAATCAGCACAACCCCAGCAGCCAGGCCCTGGCTATGGGGGATATCGGGGATACGGCAGTTATCAGCCTGGCTCGGGCAGCCCCCCCTATAGCTACAATCCCTATGGCCAGCAGCAGCAACAACAACAGCAGCAGCAGCAGTATTACGCCTATCAGCCCCCCTCCAGCGTCACGCGTGCTGCCAGTGTCTTTGATCCCACCACGCTGAAGATGGATGCTAAAAGCGAGGCTCTTCTGAGCTACCTGTTCTGGTTTTTCACTGGCATCATCATCTTTCTGGTGGAGCGCAAGAATCGTTTTGCGCGTTTTCATGCCGCACAATCGATCCTCTGGTTTGGAGGGCTAACCCTCCTCTTTGCCCTGGTGAGGGCTATCGGGCTTATCCCGGTACTGGGCACCCTCATTCTCGCCCTGCCCATCAGCTGTGCCACCGGCGTGATCCTGGTGGTTGGAGGACTCTCCTGGCTCTTTCTGATGCTGATGGCTTATCGTGGTTCCTACTTCAAGCTGCCAGTGGTCGGAGATTACGCGGAGCGCCTGGCAAGCCTCTTCATGAAGAAGCCGGCACAGCCTACGCCGCCCGCTCCCACTGCCTGACAGGAGGGAGGAGCGCGAGAAGGCCGTGGGAGACGCGCCGCGAAAAACGGAGGCATGGCAGTCTCACAGCGAGGCAGGCGGACAGACAGTCTTGGCCTGTTGCACCCCTGGAAGCTCCACGGGCCTGGGGAAAGAGAGTGGCTCTAGCAGGGGCGCCTGCCTCGCCTCATGAAGAAGACGAGGGCGAAGAAGGCGAAGACAGCCCCTGCTGTAGGCGCTGAATAATCTCTTTGAGGCGGCGCGTCTCCGCCTCGTGTTGCTCGCGCAGCCGGGCGATCTCCTGTTCCATCTCCTGCTGCATTTGCTCCATGCGATCTTTCATATGGAGAATCGCCTCTACGCCAGCCAGATTCACCCCCAGATCACGCATGAGCCGGCGAATGTGGATCACGCGCTCGATATCCTTATCGGAATAAAGGCGTGGGCTATGGGGGCTATTGCCTTTCCGGGCAGGAGAGATCAGCCCGAGGCGCTCATAGTGGCGTAGAGTTTGTTCATGCACCTGGGCCTTCTCCGCGGCGACGCTAATGATATACCAGGCACCATCCTCTCGCTCCGGCACGGTACCTCCCTCCTTCCTTCCTAGTGCTCAGGCCGTGCCTGGCCGCTGCCGGGCCTGCTCTCTCAGTCTACTTGAGCATGAGCCAAGCAGAGAGGAGAGCGGCGGGCGAGCAAAGCTGTCTGGCCAGCCTGCCATGCTACGTGAACGCATGAGCGTGTCAGTCAACTCGCTCGGTGAAGACGGGTGATCGCGCGAGCCTGCGAGCGATCACTGCAGACGATCAGAACGATCATCGGGTCATCGTCAGCCTATGGAACCAGCGATCAAACCGGGCGCATAGACGTCGCCCCGGTCCCGGACGCATCAGGCCGTAGGCGAACGACCAGTAGAGCTGCTGGCTGACTGCTGGTTGATAGCTTGGGGCGATCAGGCGAAATGAGTCAGGGCGAGCACCGGCTGATCAGGTGGCCGAACGAACCTCGACGTTGCGCGTGCGAGCCAGCTGTTCGAAGAGCTGACGCTCCTCATCTGTGAGATGCATGGGAAGCACCACCCGCACCCGCGCGTAGAGATTGCCCTGGCCCTCGCTCCGCAGGCGGGGCATGCCTTTGCCCGCCAGGCGGAAAAGCCGCCCGTTCTGGGTTTCCGGTGGAATGGTCAGCATCAGCTTCCGCCCGTCGGGGAGAGGAACGAGTGCCTCTCCGCCCAGCAGGGCCTTATAGAGATCAACATCGATGTCCAGATAGAGATCGTCACCACGGCGTTCAAAGACCGGATCGGGCTTGACGCTAATGATCAGGTAGAGATCGCCGCGTGGCCCGCCGCCGATGCCGGGTTGGCCCTCACCAGCGACGCGGATGCGCGAGCCATTGTCTACGCCGGGAGGGATCTTGACCTGGAGTTTCTTACTGCGCACGACCGTGCCCTGAGCGCCGCAGGTTGCGCAGGCCCGTCCATGTACCTCGCCGATGCCCTGGCAGACCGGGCAAATCTCGGTCGACTGGATGTTGAAGGTGCGCGTACCACCGGTATAGGCTTCACGCAGTGTCACCTCGACCGGCTGCTCGATATTGTCCCCGGCGCGCCGCCGGAACTCCTGGCGTGGCGTGCGGGCGCTACGCCCGAAAAGCGCCTCGAAGAAATCGGAGAAGCCACTGTTGCTATCGAAATCGATCGTTGAGGAGCGACCGCTGCCATAAGGATAGGAGCGCCGAAAGCCCGAAAAATTGGCGAACTGATCCTGCCAATTGGGGCCGAGCGCATCGTACTTGCGCCGCTTCTCCGGGTCAGAGAGCACCTCGTACGCCTCATTAATCTCCTTAAACTTCTCCTCGGCGAAGCGGTCACCCGGGTTCACATCGGGGTGATATTTGCGGGCCAGCTTGCGAAAGGCCTTCTTAATCTCATCGGAGCTGGCCCCGCGAGCAACGCCGAGGATCTTGTAGTAGTCTTTATATTCCATCTGCCCGCCCCTTTGTACGTTAAGAGCTGCTGGCTCTGATGGCTAGCTTGCCAGCTTCTGCCAGCGCGCTTGCTTGCGGAGCCACTACGGGTCTATCAGCTTTGGGAAACCCTACCACGTTCCCACCGGCCTGTGACCATCTCTGGCAAGGTCTGGCCTGGAGTCGAAACCGAAGTTGCAGGGAAAGGCCGCCTCTCTCTCTAGCTGTCTGCCTGTCTGCCTGCCCGCCCGCTCGCCTGGCCGAGAAGGAGCAATATGCGCTGGCACAGCTCGCTTGCTCGTTGCTTTCATCGTGTCCAGAGGACTCTGATAGTCAGGCTCGGCTGGCGTGAGCTGCATGGCCTTGGATTGGGCCTTCCCCTGGCGGTCGCCGATTCAGGCCTCTCCCTGTTGTTCGCGCTCCTTATTGCTAGCGGCCACCGTCACCTTAACGCGGGCAGGGCGCAGCGTTTCATCGCTCAACTTATAGCCCTTACGGACCTCCTCTACAACGATGCCCTCCGGCTTCTCGCTGTCCTCGACGGCCTCGACCGCCTCATGGATATAGGGGTTGAACTGCTCGCCCACGGTAGGCACTGGGGTCAGGCCCTCACTGCGGATCAGCTCATTCATCTGCCAGGCCACCAGGCGCAACGTTTGCTGCAGGCCCTGGCGGTCCAGGCTATCCTGATAGGCCAGCGCGCGATCCAGGTTATCCATCACCTCAAGCAACTTATTCAGTAGAGCCTTCTTCTGCTGCAGGACGCGATCGGCAATCTCGCGCTCACGCCGCTTGCGGAAGTTTTCCAGATCGGCGCGCTCGCGGACAAACTTGTCCCAGTTCTCACGAGCTTCCTGGCGAGCCTGGGCGAGCTGAGCCGCCAGATCAGCAAGTTGGGCCTCCAACTGAGCGATGCGCTCCTCAGGCGTGGGAGTAGGCTGCTCCTCAGCGGTGGCGGCAGGCGTCTCTGCTGGCTCGGCTGGTGCTGCAGCGGCAGTGGCTTCCGGCTGCTCCTTTTGGGGCGTCTCAGCCGCCGGTTCCTGACCTTGGGGCGTTTGCTCAGGCTGCGGCCTCTCAGTAGTTTCCCTGGGTTCGTCCGTCATAACAACACTCCCCTCGTGCATGCGTCTTGAGTCTATCTAGAATGGCACAGGGCGCAGCTCTAAGCCGCACCCCGCCAGCGGTCCTCTCTCGTTTTTGCACGCTTGCGCTAAAGCAAGCACTCTATCCAGGGGATTTACTATTGTTTTAGTATAAATTTTGAGCCTGCTCTTGTCAAGTTATGAGACGAACGAACCAGCAACCAGTCTCATTGCCGCTTGGCCGCTAAGGGGCAGAGAGAGGCAAGGAAAGGCAAGCCCAGGGGGTGGGTCTGAGCCAGGAAGAGCGGCTAGTCGCTCTCTGCCAGCGCCTGGGTCGATTCCTCCTGCTCTGTCTCGTCCTCCTGCCAGCGTGGTCCGCGTTCGAGCAGAATCGGCCCGAAAAGAGTTTCCTGGCGGACACTGATGCGCTCGTGTTTCCACAGATCGAGCATGGCCAGAAAAGTCACCACGATCAACAAGCGCGAAGCGCCTGGCTCTAGCAGGTCGCTCAACCAGAGGCGCGAGGTTGTGCGCAGACGAGCGGTGATGACCGCTATGCGCTCGCTTACGCGCACGCGTGCCACGGGGAGCACCAGGCCCCCGTTGGCCTCTGCCTCGGCGCGGCTGCGTGTCTCAAGCAGACGGCGAAAGCTGCGCGCGAGCGCCTCGACCTCCAGGCCGGCTAAGGTTGGAGGAGTCCAGGCCAGTTGGGCCTCAATACCAGCCAGCAAGCTGGAGCGTCCGTACGTCTGGAGGCCCGCCTCCGCTCGCTGACGCAGGACTGAGGCGATCTCTTTAGCGATCTTATATTCCTTCAAATGGCGCTCCAGCTCGGCGGCCATTTCCTCGGCCTGGCGGGTCTCTTCCGAGATCTCCTGGCGCGGATTGCGCGGCAAGAGGCTTTGCGATTTGATAAACAGCAAACGAGCGGCGATAGCGACGAAGGCGGCCATGTTCGCAAGGGGCAACTCCTCCTCGTGCCAGCGGCGCAAATAGGCCAGGTATTGATCTGTGACGGCTACCAGGGAGATGGTGGTGATCTCCATCTGGCGTTTCTCGATCAGGTAGAGCAGAAGCTCCAGAGGCCCCTCGAAAACCGGCAGGCGCACGATGTAGCCAGTCTGAGGCAATCCCCAGAGTTCGGAGGCTCCCTGTAGAGGAAACTGGGGGGCCCGCTCTTCGGGCTCCCTCGCCTGCGGCGTGGCCTGCTCTGGCTCCTCCTGCTGGCTTTGGGTCTGAGTATTGCGGGGCCTGGGCGCTGTGCTGGCCAGAGGAAGAGAGGAAGTGGCCGCTGCCTGCGCCTGTCTGTTGCGCTCCTTGTCCTGTGTCATGCCGGCAAACCTCGTTTGTGGTGGGTGGCCTATGGCTGGCTGCTCACTTCCAGCACTGTGCGGCGCCAGGGCTGATCACAGCGGGATGGAAGTGAGTTGAACTGCTCTGGACCTCATGGACCTGGGCAAGGTCAGTATAGAAGGAGACAGAAGCCCGGTCAATGCCTTCTCCTGGCCAGTCAGCCAGCGTTCTATCTCACCTGGCTAGCTAGGATTGCTCATCAACCCGGTGCAGCTCGGCGGCAGGCCCATCGGGCTGGTGGTGCGTGCGAATATAGAGTACCGTGCGTTCGGAGAGGCCGACCTGAGCGGCAAGAGTGGCCCCAATGTCAGCGTGCCACCAGGCGTAGCCGAGCGCCTGTCGCCAACGGGGCAGCTCTGGCCGCGGATAGACTGCCATACGTGCCAGCAGGCGGGGAGCGAAGTGTTTGCCGAGCACAATCACGGGCCGTGTCCAGAAAGGCACGCGCCCATTGCCCTTGCCCACATCGTGCAGGAGCGCGGCGATCAGCAGCTCCTGATCGTGGCAGCCGCTCGCCAGCAGGCCGCGGTAGACGCGCAGGCAGTGGGCCTGATCTGCGAGCGACATGCTCTCAAAAAGAGCAAGTGCAGCAGGAGGCAGGATAGCCGCCAGCTCAGCGCGCTCGGCGCTGCTCAGAGGACGAGTGGGACCAAGCTGGGCCCAAACCTGCTTGAGGCGATAGCCAATACGCCCAAATTGCAATAGACCGCGTGGTCGCTGTGGCCTGGCCCTCACGCTCTCCTGACGCTCTGTTTCCTCCATTGGCGCTATGTCCATCTCCCGACTCAGAAGCTGTAGATTTGCGCAATGTTGGTGGAGGTCAGATTGGTCACCAGGCCGGCCAGGAAAAAGGCCCCTTCACGGATATAGTCGGGAATATGGGCCAGGAAAAAGCCGGGCATCTGGGCAAGCTCGGCGATAAAGGGGACGATGAAGAAAAGCGCCAGGATGATCAGAGGACCCCAGGGGCCGGAGCGTGCGAACTGCAGGGCCTGGCGTGTTGGGAGCAGGATATAGACAATCTGGTAGCCATCAAGCGGGTAGACTGGCAGGATATTCAGGATGGTCAAAGCCAGGTTAGTGCAGCTGAAGACCATCAGGAATTGCGGTATGCGCAGCAGCACTGCATTTTCCGAGACCAGCGGGTAGACGAAGCGCGCGATCACAGCAAAGACCAGGCCCACTAGCAGACTAAAAATCGGGCCAGCCAGAGCAACCAGCAAGGGACCGCTGGTGCGTCCACCGCGCAGCTTCCAGGGATCGGTCTTCACTGGCTGACCCCAGCCCAGGCCAACCGGTCCAAAGACGATGGGCATAAAGGCCAGGATCAGGCACAGCAGCGTCCCAAGCGGATCGAGATGGCGGCGCAGGCGCAGTGTATAGCGTCCCTCGACCCGGGGCGTTGGATCGCCGAGCCAGATCGCCATTTGGGCATGAGCAAACTCGTGCAGCACAATGGCGATCAAAAATGAAACGACGATCATCAACGCCAAAACCACATTGATTTTCGTCTCCATCGCTTTCCTCGTTGTCGATATCGGATCTCTGTGCAGGCTCCGTAGAGGCTGGCGTTTGACTCCAGGCGCTTCTGGCCAGGGAGATCTTCCAGTGAGCTGCTGATTTACCGGCCTGGTGCCTCTGCTTCAGGTGCTCAGCCTCCCTCGGGTGACAGACTGACATGGGCTTTTATGGGTTGACCAGCAGGTCGATCTCCATCGCTTCTCGGGCCAGGCGCGACCGGCTGAACTGCCGGCGAGTAGCAGACTCGATGCGTTCCAGCTTCTGGTCATCGTAGGTTGGCTCGTGGTGGAAAAGGACCAGCTCGCGTACCCTGGCCAATTGCGCCACTGTAGCCGCCATCTCATAGGTACTATGGCCGAAGCCGCGCCGCGAATGGCGATAGTCCTCGGGAGTATACTGAGCATCGTGGATGAGGAGATCGGCCCGTTCCAGGAAAGCCAGCATCTCGCTCTGGTACTCCTCTCCCCATTCCAGATCAGTGGCGTAGATCAAGCGCCGCCCGGCGTGTTCGATGGCGTAAAGCAGCGAGCCATTCTGTGGATGGAGGGTCGTAAACCGGGCATGAACGCGGACCTCCGTCGGTAAAGGAGGCGGCTCCCAGGCAGCCTGATTTTCTTGCAGCAAGAGCGGCTGCTTGCAACCTGGTTTCCAGATGATCCACATGTTATCTTCCAGAGTGTAAAAAGCTCGCTGCGATGGTAGCTGACGAATATCGACAGGAAAGTAGGGTGGCGACATGACGGGTACAACAAGCCCTTCGACATCACGTCCAGCAAGGCGGGGGCCAAAGAAGTCGATGCTGACCGTTGGTTCATAGAGAGGAGCGAAGAAAGGCAGTCCAAGCAGGTGGTCGCCATGAGCGTGAGTGATCAGCAGAGCGATATGGAGCGCATTGCCGTTACTGCGCCGCAGCAGCGAATCGCCCAGGGCGATAATGCCGCTGCCGGCGTCCAGCACCAGTGTACGCCCACTGACGTCCACCTCGACGCAGGCGGTATTGCCACCGTAGCGCAGCGTCTGTGTTCCTGGTACCGGGTAGCTGCCGCGCACGCCCCAGAAGCGAACACGGAAACGCGGCTTCTCAGCCATCAGTTGCTCCTTCGTGCCTGCTGACGTATTGCCTGTCGTTGCATGGTAATTATAGCTTGCGCTGCTCTCCTTGAAAAGGGCTGCTCTTCCTGAGCGGCAGGGTAGCTTGATCAGCGGAGCGGAGCCAATGGCGGCGGCAGGCCGGGGTCATCGATCGCGGACCCGGGGGAAGGAGAGAGGCCGTTGCCTTACCTTCCGCCATCATAGCTGGTACAATCCTTAGCAGAAGCATAGGACGAGGCGGAGCATGCACCATCAGAAGACACAGGTGTCGAAGCATATGAATGTAGCAAGAAGCGTGCCTTATGAAAGGAGAGCAAGGGGAGCCGGAGCGGGCCATCGAGGGTGGTTGTCGGCGGTGGCGACCCTGAGCGCTCTGCTCATGCTGGCTGCCTGCGGCGGTAGCTCAGCCCCTGATGCGCGGCAATTGCTCGCCGCGTCCCAGGCGGCCATGCAGAAGGTTCACTCCTACCATTTCAATCTCAAGGTTGAGCATCCTGGCAGCGGCGCCACCCTGGTCATCCAGAGCGCCGATGGCGATCTGGTCGTTCCCGATCGCTTGCAGGCCGATGCTGGCGCCCTGGTGCTTGGCTCGCTGGTGCAGGTCAAGATCATTGTGGTGGGCGGACAGCAGTATATGACCGACCCCATTACGGGGCGCTGGCAAACCATCAGCGGACTGCCTGATCCCCGCGTGCTCTCTGACTCGCGCACTGGTATCGCCGCCCTTTTGGGGCAGATTCGCAATCCGTCTACACCCAGCGAGAGCAGCGTTGATGGAGTCGCCTGTTGGAACATCACCGGCAAGCTCGATGCCGCTTATCTACGCGGCCTGCTGGGCGATCAGACGCGGTCTGGCTCGCTGCTCGATGCCGCTGTCTGGATCGGCAAGAACGATCAGCTGCCGCACCAGATACGCCTGACGGGGGTGGCTGCCGATGGCGATACGAGCCAAACGGTCCGCACGTTGAAGCTCTCGAAGTTCAACGAAACCATTACGATTAGTGCGCCAGTTGTCTGACGCCTGCCAGAGCTGCTGGTGTCTCTCTGCCGCTGGAGGTGAGTGGTGCGCTCTCTTGCTCATGCCACGGGGCGTCGCCAGGCTGAGATGCGTGGACAGCGACCTCTCCTGGCCCTGATCTTTGTCTGTGCGGCAGTCTTCTTAACAGCCCTTGATCAAACAGTGGTGGTCACGGCGCTACCCCAGATCATCACCGATCTGCAGATACCGATCCTGCAGCTCGACCGCGCCTCCTGGATTATCAGCGGCTACTTGCTGGGGTATGTGATTGCGATGCCGCTGCTGGGTCAGCTGGCTGATCGCTATGGGCGGCGGCGCCTGTTGCTTTTGTGTCTGGCCTTATTTGCCTGCGCCTCACTGGTTTGCGGACTGGCTCCCTGGCTTGGGTCGCAGAATGATTTGAGCTTCTTGCAGGTGCTTGGCGTTGATGTGCAATCGCCTGGTCTGGTCTGGTTAGTGGGGGCGCGCGTCCTGCAGGCTGCCGGTGGAGGCGCGATTGTGCCAATCGCGATGGCGATCGCGGGCGACTACTATGGTGCGCGCGGGTTAGGCCCGGCCCTTGGACTGATCGGCATGGTCACCGAGGCAGGGGGCGTACTTGGTCCCCTTTACGGAGCCTGGATTACGCAGACGCTGGGCTGGAACGCCATCTTCCTGCTCAACCTGCCCCTGGTGGCCGCCCTCATGGTGCCGCTGGTCTTCCTGCTGCGCGATCCGGCGCAGGTTCCAATGCCAAGGGAGGAGCAGCGACCTGGGGTCGATCTGGTGGGTGCTGCTTTGCTGGGGGCTGTCCTGCTTTGCCTCAGTCTCGGCCTGGCGCAGGAGGCAGCGCTCTTGACAGCAGGCCAGCCCGGTCTCCAGGCCCACAGTGCGGCGGCGAGTGCCGGCACACACGGCAATCCCATCTTGATCGGGTTGGCACTGCTCCTGCTCATACTGTTAGTGTTGGTAGAGCTACACTTACAGCGAGAAGAGCCGCCAGAAGAAGGCAAGGCCGGCTCTGGTAGGCGAGGGCGTTGGTCTGGACTGAGGTTGCCCGGTCGTGGCGCGCCCGTGCTCGACCTGCGCCTCTTTCGCCGCCTCTCCTTTGTGGCGGCGGCTGTGGTCAGCCTGCTCGTGGGGGCGGCCCTGATCATTGCGATGGTAGACATTCCGATCTTTGTCGCCACTGTACTTGGCGAGACGGCCATCTCCAGTGGCCTCGCCTTGCTGCGGCTGACAGCAATGATCCCCCTGGGGGCGCTGGCTGGTGGTTGGCTCTGCGAGCGCCTGGGAAGCCGACCAGTGGCCATCGCAGGGCTACTGTGCGCGGCGGCGGCTTTCTGGTTGATGCATTTGTGGCCGCTGCGAGTGGACTGGAACCAGATCACGCTGAGCACCATGCTGGGAGGCTGGGGCTTTGGTCTGGTCATTGCCCCTATTGGGGTGATTGCGCTGGATGCAGCACGTAAGCAACGGGGCGGCCTGGCGGCGGCTCTCGTCACAATGCTGCGCATGGTAGGGATGATTCTCGGTCTGGCGGCGCTCACTTCCTGGGGCCTGGGCTATTTTCGTGCTCTGGCTGCTGCTTTTGTGCCCCCGCCTGGGGTCGCTCCCTTTAGCTCTGCCTACCTGGATGCCTATACGGCCTATCTGGTCACCGCTGCCCATACCGTCTATACCACGATCTTCCTGGTAGCTGGTGTACTCTGTCTGCTGGCCGTTCTTCCAGCTTTAGCCTTTCGCGAGAGCCAACCTGTGGCCTTCTTCAAGCGTATTCCAAAAGAGGAGCAGGAATCTGCCCCAGTAATGACTAGCGTGGTGCGGCCAAGCCGAACCGAGAGCGAGGCCGTTCCGGCACCAGACCCAAGAGAAGGGGAGCAGCTATGAGCAGAGAGAGCAAAGGACCCCGCTGGTCCGAGGAGCCAGGAGAAGACAGCTGGCCTGCCTATGAAGAATTCCTTCCTCGGGGCCGTCGAGTGCAGCGTCGCTCTCGTCCCAGCGGCTCCAAGGCCGCCCGCTGGCAGCCGGCGGAGGAGCCGCTGAGGCGCAGAAAGGCACCTCAGTGGGAGGGGGAAGACGCTGAGGAGGAGATGGTGGAAGAGGTTGCAATGAGAGGAGGACGGGAGAGTCTCCTGTTTGCCGAGGAGGAAGAGGAGCCTTCGAGCTATCGGAGAGGGCACCAGGCAGACTACCGTCGACGGCGCAAGCGCCGCGGCCACTCCTGGCTCTGGTTTCTCGGCGGATGCAGCGTGGCCATCCTTCTGCTACTGCTCGGGATCATAGTGGCCGTCTTTGCAGCCCTGCGCAGCGTCACCGGCAGCAGTCCTTTACCGATCCTGGGGCCGGCTGTCAACACCTATACCCAGACAAGTCAGCAGACGATCCCTGTTAACAACCTGCAGCAGCTCAAGGTTAGCAGTCAGATCGGCAGCGTGGACATCACTGTAGATTCCAGCCTGTCCACCCCGGAGCTGACGGTCATCAAACAGGTGAGAGTGGGAGGCCAGGCCGAGGCCGATGAAGAGTTCAAACGCATCAGCGTTCAGATACAGCCGGGACTAACCAGCTTGCAGGTCACGACAACGTTGCCGCAGAGTGAGGGCTTGAATGGCCCCAACGATACCGTAAATTTGCGCTTCAAACTGCCGACTCAGGTCAATCAGGGAGCAACCCCTTTCGAGCTGAACGTCGAGCTGGCTGTAGGCGATGTCCATATCCAGGGCCTCAATGGCGTACTGGTGATCAAGAATGAGGCGGGCAACATCACCGTTGAGAGGGCAACCTTGAGCAATGGCAGTAGCCTGCGCACGGCCAATGGCCAGGTAACCTTCAACGGGACGCTCGATACCCGTCCCGTTGCGGGCGGGAGACCGCTCTTTCAGATTCACTGTGATGTTGGCCAACTCAATGTCACCCTGCCTGCCTCTACCGCGGTGGTGGTGGATGCTTACGCGAACAGCGGCAGGATTGTGAGTACCTTCCCGATCCAGGTCAGTACTAATGCTGGCTCAGCTACCTATTATGGTCCTCTAGTACCAGGGAGTGGGCCAATGCCAGCGGCGCTCTTGCGCCTCGATGTCGGCACTGGCACTATCAATCTGCACAGTGCATAAAGTAGCATATCTGTAGCGGACAAAAGATTCGTGCTATACTATGAGAGTGACGACTCTTGCTATGGGTAGCTCTTTATTTTCAGACTAGAAAGGCGGGGGATGTTATCGCACAGATCTTACACGTTGATATACCGTCACCTCTGGGCCGTCTTGAGGGCATTCTGAAGCCCGAGGAAGCGGGTGTCAAACCGCACTATGTCTCCCTGGTCTGTCACCCGCATCCGCTGTATGGGGGGACGATGGACAACAAGGTCGTCTTCAAGGTGGCCCAGATTCTTCAGGCCTTGCAGATACCGGCGCTGCGCTTCAACTTTCGGGGGGTAGGGAGAAGTTCGGGTAGCTATGATGAAGGGAGGGGGGAAATGGATGATGTGCGCTATGCGCTGGATTTCCTCAGCCATCGCTATCCGGGCCTTCCCGTTATTCTTGCTGGTTTCTCATTTGGCGCCTATGTGGGCCTGCGGGTGGGGGCCGTCGATGGCAGGGTGCGGGCACTCATCGGCCTGGGTGTGCCTGCGCGCAGCTTCGATGGCGACACATTGCAGGGCTGTACCAAGCCCAAGCTGATCATCCACGGGACGCGGGACGAAGTGGCACCCTATGCTCTGACCGTTCGCTGGTTTGAGCAGTTGCCGGCTCCCAAGACGATGATCGCGGTCGAGGGGGCGGACCACTTCTTCCAGGGGCGGCTGGATGAAGTGCAGACGATCATTGCCAGCTTCGTTCAGACGTTGTGACAGCCGGGTGATGGTCTGCTTGCCAGCCTGTCTGTCACCTGCGGTCAGACCGCAGGCCATTTCCCTGCCCGCCCATCGCCTGCCCCTCACCTGCTGCTTCGCTGTGCTCGCTCCTCTCCCTGGTGCGAGCCTCGACCTTCTCTCTCACTAACGAGGATGGAGAAGCGCGAGCGTTGGAGCTGTCCCACCTGGCCGGCTGGGCTGCCCACAGTTGTCTGTCTGCCTCTCTACCTCCCTCCCTCCCCTCCTTCCGCTTGCCTTGCCGGGGACAGGTCTCTGCCTCTCCTGCCGGACCTGCTGCCCTGCAAGCGGAGTGGAGCCTCTCTGAATGACAGTACGCTTGTTGAGAGAGGTACAATAGCAGGCAGAGGCAGGTATGCAAAGATGCAGGGCAGGGCCAACTCTCCCCTGCCCAGAGGAGGAAACGCATATGGCGCGGGTACTCAAGCGGGCCGAAGACAGGCTGGAGAGAGACGGAGGCTGGAGGAGCCGGGGAAGAGAGCTATGGGTGAGCGAAACGGGTCGGCCCTGGCGCTGGTATCATGGATTGCTCTTTTATCTGCTCGTCCAGGGATTAACCTTTGCCCTGAGCGGTCTTGTCAATCGCTGGCAAGGGCGGAGAATCAGCAGTCCGGGGCAGCTTCTCGGAGATGTGTCCTATTTCGAAGCATTGAGGCAATCGATCTTTGCGCCCCCGGCCTGGGTTTTTGGTCCTGCCTGGACGGTCAACAACCTGTCGGCCATCTGGGGGCTGCTGCGTGTTCTCAACAAGCCGGTTAACAGCAAGGGGCGCACAGCCTATCTGGTCCTGCAGGCTGCCTCATGGCTCGATTACATCATCTTCAGCGCGGCTTATTTCGGCCTGCGCTCACCATTGAACGCGCTCTTGTTGACGCTCTTCATGCTGGGGCTGACGGTGGCGAGCGTACTTGTTGCCCTGCTCCGTCTACGCGATACGCTTGTCGCGCTCTCGCTAGCCACGCTCTTTCTCTGGCTGTTACTGGCCTCCACGGCGGCGATCTTTCAGGCGCTGTGGAATCACGATGCCTTCTATGGCGTAGGGCCGTTCGCCGAGCCGCCGCCTCGCCTGCTGAAGCGGATGAAATAGGCGAAAAAAGCCGGCGTGCACAGCCGCTGAGTGAGCGATCCGATCGAGCGGGATCGCGGCGGCTGGCAGCCGGCTTGTTGCTTTACCAGCGAGTGTCTACCTGGATCTCCTCCGGGGGCTTCTGTGCTGTGCT
Organism: Thermogemmatispora sp.; assembly: GCF_019683635.1. GTDB lineage: Bacteria > Chloroflexota > Ktedonobacteria > Ktedonobacterales > Ktedonobacteraceae > Thermogemmatispora. Next base: position 81,036 of record NZ_JADGIA010000001.1, read on the forward strand.
CAGGGACTGGTCAGGCTAGTGCTGAGCGATGTAGACGTTAGCCCACAGCTCAGGCGGGAAGAGACCCTGAGCGTTAAACTTCATGCCGATCACATAAGGCTTGAGCAGGCGCACGCCGATGCGCTGATCAAGCGAGAGCCAGGCAACGTCGTTAACCAGCTGCTGCTCTGCCTGGTTGTAAGCCTGATAGCGGGCCGGGCCGTTGTCCATCGCGTCAGCTTGCTCCAGCTGCTGCTGCACCTGCTGCTGCTGAGCAGCGTCGCTGGAACTGTTCTGGCCGTAGTTGACCTGGTTGTTGGGGGAACCCTTGTCGAACTGGAGGGTCAGCCAGTCCTGCGGATCGGGGTAGTCGGCAATCCAGGCAATCGACCAGAAGCCGATACCTTTGGGGTTCCCCGGAGCCGCGTTCAAGTCCTCCAGCAGCTTGTTAAAGTCGGTGGCCACAGGCTTCACAGAGATCCCGAGCACGCTCTGCCACTGGCTGGTCAGTGTCGTGATCTCGTTGGTCACGTCCTGTGAGCCGGTGGGATAGTAGAGCTGCAGGGCGGGCAACTGGGATGGGCTGGAGAGGCCCATTTCCTGGAGAGCCTGCTGCAGGAGCTGCTTGGCCTTGGTCTTGTCGCCCGCAGTCGAGGTGACGCCCGCCGGGCCGGTCAGGCTGGCGTTATAGCCTGGCATGCCCTTCGGCACGATGTGGTATGTCGGCTGGCGGGTGTTCTTCCAGATCGCCGTCATGATCTGGTCACGGTTGATGGCCAGCGAGAGCGCCTGACGGAAGTGAATGTTATCATAGGGCTTGACCAGATAGTTCATGCCCAGATAGTCGATCGAGAGCTGTGGCGTCTCGCTGTACTCATTGGTCTTAGCGCGCGCCTGCTGGATGTTGGTGATGGGAATCGGCGTGATGTCGACCTGCCCAGTCTGATAGACCTGGTAAGCCGTCTTCACATCCTGGTAGAAGGGCATGATAATCTGCTGCAGCTGCGGCTTTGGCCCGTAATAGTAGGGGTTGGGCACAAAGACGATCTGCTTGTTGTGCTGGTAGGACTGCACCTTGAAGGGACCGGTACCGCCGCCCTCCTCAAGATGGTCGGTCCAGCTCTTGCCGTACTTCTCAACGATGCTCTTCTCCACCACGTAGGAAGTGGGGTAAGCCAGAGCATCCAGGAAGTAAGCGGCTTTCTTGTTGAGCGTGATGCTGATCGTCTGTGGATCAGGAGTCTTCAGGCTATCGCCGATGATGGTCTTGATCTTGCCGGCGCCCAGCTGGTCGGAGTCCTTGATCAAGCTCAAATAGCTGCCAGCGACCGGCGACTTCGTGGCCGGCTGCAGGGCGCGGTCAATGCTGTAGGCCACATCTGCCGAGGTGACAGGTGTGCCATCGCTGAACTTGACATTCGTCTTCAGATGGAAAGTATAAGTGAGACCGTCCGAAGAGATGTCCCACGAAGAGGCAATCTCCGGCTGCACATTGAGGTTCTCGTCTAGCGTCACTAATCCGGTGAAGACCAGGTTAATGGCGGTCGACGAGGGTAGGTCGGTCACCATCGCCGGGTCGAAGGTCTCAATGTCCTGCACACCGGCATTGGTGAAGATAAACTTCTGCTGGCTGGCCGGCGCTTTGGCCTTAGTGGTGGTCCCGCTCTGTCCGCCGCCGCCGCAGGCGACAACGAAGAGGGCCAGCCCCACCAGAAGCAGCAAGTGAAAAACGCCTGTGGTTACCTTCTGCTTCCTCATGTGTTTGAAACTCCTTCCCGCACCATTCGAATATGTCATTCCCACAGTTCGCTGTCTGAAGGCTGAAGGAGAAGCGTCCTCGGTGGATATTTGATCAGTGACACTTGCTGGTCATGCAACACTAGGGGTAGCAACGAGCAAGAAAGAGAATCCTGGCACCAGCAGCACCCTCTCACGGGTGCGATTCTCTCCTCATTGACCCCTTCAGTACTACGTCTCCAGGGAAAAAAATCTCACAACGTTTTATGGCTCTGGTTTGATTTTCCCTGGTAAGAAAGTGCCAGGACCAGTGTTTGCTCACCAGCTCTCTCCTCCGCTTTCTGCGACTCCTGCGGCTCAATGGTGATACAATGGTTACAACGTGCTGATTGGTATGAACCAAGAGCTGTCTCTGGTGAGCTTTATGGATCACTACATCGCGCCTGATTTTACTGCTGTTGCTCTCATTGTAATTGACATGCAAAGAGACTTTCTCGATGGCCAGCCGGCGGGAGTGGCAGGAACCTTGGCAATTGTGCCGCGCATTGTGCACCTACTGCAGGCATTTCGCGAGGCGGAACGTCCGATTATCCATGTTGTGCGCATCTATCTGGCTGATGGCTCAAACGTAGATCTCTGCCGCCGGGCAGCGGTGGAGCGTGGAGCTAGCTGGGTCCTGGCCGACTCCCCGGGCTGTGAAATTGTGCCAGAGCTACTGCCTGATCGCTTCTCGCAGCTGGAAACGGCTCGCCTGCTGACTGGTCAGATTCAGTATCTCTGGCCCCGTGAGGTGGTCATCTACAAGCCGCGCTGGGGCGCCTTCTATCGCACGCCGCTGGAGGACTATCTGCGTCGCGCCCATGTTTCGACGCTGATCATCTGTGGCTGCAACTTCCCTAACTGTCCACGGGCGACTCTCTACGAGGCAAGCGAGCGCGATTTCCGCCTGGTCCTAGTGGAAGATGCCGTCTCCGGTCTGTATGAGCAAGGCAAGCAGGAACTGCGCTCCATCGGCGTCTCGATCATGAAGAGTGCTGAGATTGTGGCTGAGCTGCGGCGTCTCAAAGCTGAGGCAGGCGGGGGTGCTTTGGAAGGTGAGGAAGCGGCCAGAGACCTGCCTGGAGGGGAATGACAAGGCGCAGGGGCTGGCTGGTTGCCCTGGCAATGCTGCCAGGAGCATCGGTCAGGCCGCTGCCTGCCAGAGTGGGCGGCGCAGGTCGGCCTCGACCTCGCTGGCGTGGAAGGGGGCCTGGGCTGTGGGGGCCTGGTCATTGCCAGGAGTCGCCAGCAGCTGCAGGGCGCGCGCCTGGCTGAGGATACCGTAGCGCAGCTTGAGGGTCAGGATGCGCTCGACGGCAGCATTGACCTGGCTTTCCGACAGTTCTCCTTTGAGGACAGCCTGTTTCAGCGCGGCCAGTGTGCTGCGTGTCTCGCTCAGCCCGCGTGGACCGAGCAGGAGGTCCTCCCCGGCTTTGACGGCCATCACTGCCGCCTGAGCGAGACTGTAGGTATTGCTGATGCCGCCCATCCAGAGGGTGTCACTGATGGTCACACCCTCGAAATGGAGGCGATTGCGCAGGAGATCGGTCACCACCGCTGGGGAGAGCGAGGTAGGCAGGCGAGGGTCGAGCTGAGGATTGAGCAGATGAGTGGTCATGACCATCGGCACGATGCCCTCGTTGATGAGGGTGCGATAGGGGACGAGGTCGATACTGGCCAGTTGGGACAGGCTGCGGTTATCAGTGGGCAGCGAACGGTGAGGGTCGACACTGGCTGCGCCAAGCCCCGGAAAGTGTTTGAGGCAGCCGATGACGCCGCCGTCGGTTAAGCCTTTCAGGTAGGCACGTCCCATGTTGGTGACCAGCGTTGGGTCAGAGCCAAAGGTCCGCTGGGGAAGGCCGGGATTATTAGGATTGGTAAGAACGTCGACGATCGGCATAAAGTTGACATTGAGACCGAGGGCTGTGAGGGTGTGGGCGGCGGCCAGCCCTTGATCGTAGGCATATTGGACGCTCCCGCTGGCGCCGATGGCGGCCTCTGAGGGGCGCTCGCCAGTGATGCGGCGCAGTTCGTTGACGTAGCCTCCCTCAAAATCGGTGCTGATGAAGAGGGGAATATGAGCGTGTGCTTGCAAGGTCGCGTTGAGGGCTGTGAGTTGGGCACTGCTTTCAACATTGCCGTTGTTGTTCTCGATGAGCACGCCTGAGATCTGGCTCTCCTCGATCATCTGCTGCAGGTCGGCGTTGTAGGTGGCGCCGTAAAATTCGACGATGACCATCTGGCCGAGCTTTTGATCGAGGGTCAGGTTGCGCACAATACCACGAGCAAGCTCATCAAGCGTTGGGGTGGCCGTGGATGGGACCACGGTGGGCAGAGCCTGGCCGGTCCGAACTGTGGCCGTAACCCTGGTTGTGGGAGTGATCTGCCCGCTACCAGTCGAGCTGGTGCCAGCGCTGCAGGCATTGCCGATCAGCAGGAAGAAAAGCAGTACAAGCACGAAATAACGTTTGCTTTTTCTCATGTGGCCTGGCCTTTATGCGAGAGGCCGGTCCTGAGACCCGCCCTCTATCCTCTTCTGGCTGCGGGAACGAGCGAGAGCCAGGCGCGCGCATGGGATGGTACTTTTTTCCTGTCTCTCGGAAGGAGGAAGGTCCACGAGGGAGATGCCCCGCGTGGGCCTGGGAATGAGAATGGTGCGCCCCCGACAGTGGCGGCATCCGCTGGCGGCCATGCTGGGGGCGCACCCCTACCCCTGGCTATTTCACTGTTCTGGCTGGCTAGCTGGCTGACTGATTGACTGACTGACTAGGGCCTGGTTTCCTGCAGCCCCAGCTCTTTGACGGCTTGCTCGCGCAGCAAGAACTTCTGAACCTTGCCGCTGGCCGTCATGGGGAAGCTCTCTGTGAACAGAAAATAGCGCGGTATCTTCTGGTGGCTAATCTGGCCCTGGCAGAAAGCGCGCAGCTCCTCTGCGCTGACCTGGGTGCCCTCGCGTGGACGGATCACGGCGGCGATCTCCTCGCCGAAAAAGGGGTCCGGCACGCCGATCACCTGGGCTTCGGCCACGCGCGGATGTTGCAGCAGGAAATCCTCAATTTCTGCTGGATAGATGTTCTCCCCGCCGCGAATGATCATCTCCTTCAAGCGGCCCACAATGCGCACATAGCCCTGATCGTCCATCGTTGCCAGGTCACCGGTATGGAGCCAGCCCTCGCCGTCGATCGTCTCCGCCGTCTTCTCCGGCATCTTGTAGTAGCCCTTCATCACCAGGTAGCCGCGACAGCAGAGTTCGCCGGGCGTGCCGCAGGGTACCACCGCACCGCTGGCCGGGTCCACAATTTTGACATCCGTGTAGGGTAGCGGTATTCCAACCGTACTGGCCTTCAGCTCGAAGCTGTCCTCTGGCAGGGTCTGGGTGATTACCGGTGATGATTCCGTCAATCCATAGACGATGGTAATATCGGCCCCAATCTGCTCTTTGACCTGTTGCATGAGCGTAAGCGGTACTGGCGCGCCGCCGGAGGTCACAGCCCGCAGCGTCGAGAGGTCGTAGCGGCCAAAGTCGGGGTGCTGGAGCAGGGCCAGCAGCATGGTCGGCACGGCTCCTAGCAGCGTGCAGCGCTCGCGGCTGACAATCTGCAGGGTCTTGAGCGGGTCGAAGGCCAGCATAGGCACCAGCGTCGTGCCCATGTAGAGGCAGCCCAGTACTGCCAGCACGCAGCCAGCGGTATGGAAGAAGGGCATCGGGTTGCACACGCGGTCTGCGGGTGTGCCGTTGGAGCGGCGCACGAAGAGCATAGCGTTGTTGAGGACATTACGGTGGGTGAGCATGGCCCCTTTGGGGAAGCCAGTTGTGCCAGAGGTGTACTGAATCTGGACTACGTCATCGGGCGAAGTGCTGCGCTGGCGCTCACGTAGAGCCTCTGGGGGGATCGCTGTTCCTGCTGCCACTAGCTCGTGGAAGAAGGCGGGCCGCCAGTCGCGCTGCTGAGCCAGCGCTTTGGGCTGCGGGCCGATCAGACAGACGTAGCGCAGACAGGGCAGGACCTCGCTACGTACAGCGCCCGGCGAGCCGGCGGGAGTCGTCAGCCGTCGCACTGTCTCCAGGCAGTCGTGATCGCGCATGCGAGCCATAAAGAAGAGGGCTGCGACGTCACCCTGGCGGAGCACATACTCCAGCTCACGCGCGCGCAGCACGGGATTCACGGTCACGAGCACCAGCCCGGCCTTGGCCGCTGCCATCTCTAGCAAGAGCCACTCGGGGAGATTCGCCGCCCAGACCGCGATATGCTCGCCCTTGTGCAAGCCCAGGGCCAGGAGGCCGCGCGCCACCGCCTCGGCGCGCTCGCGCAGGTCACGATAGGTCCAGCGCAGATCGAGTGCTCCACCGTACTCGGGATAGCCACTATAGACGACGGCCTCACTTGAGGGTAGCTCCTCGGCGCGGTGATCTAGAAGGTCGCCGATGGTCATGTTCAGGAGGGGAATTTCGGCAGGCTCGCCCTGCCAGTGGGAGAGACCAGCGGTGGTCAGGCCCATAGCGTCTGCTCCTAGGGGACACTAGCAGGAACAGAACTGGGGCGGGGACGTCAAGAGGACCTCTCTGCCTGTCTGATTGTCAGTCCACCTCGCGCCCGCCCGCTCTCCTGTTCCCGCAGCCGATGCAAGCAAGCCTTCCTGCCTGTCAATACCTGTGAAGTAGGGCCAGATGGCCCACTATGCTAAATAAAAGACGCCAGTATCCTTACTGGTAGGTAGGGTACCTGCTGGAGCAGAGGCTGTCAAGACCTGTATGTAGATGAATCACTCAGACGTCTGGGATGAGGCCATGAGTGGGTTGATGGCCTCGGGAGGACGCGGTACCACGGCGAGGGTACAGCGCGAGACACAGACCAGCTTCTCCTGTTCGTCCTGGATGCGGATGTCCCAGACCTGGGTGCTGCGTCCGCGGTGAATGGGGGTGGCGATGGCTGTAAGACGGCCTTCGCGCTTGGGACGCAGATGATTGGCGTTGATTTCCAGGCCCAGCGCCATCTGCTCCTCCATGTTGATGTTGAGGGCTGTTCCAATGGAGGCGGCTGTCTCGGCCAGCAGCACCGAGATGCCACCATGCAAGTAGCCAGCCTGCTGCTTATGGCGGGGTCCAATCGGCATGCTCAAGACGACACGCTCCTTGTCAGCGCTGACCAGCGAGATGTCCAGGGCCTCCCACAGGGTGCCGGCCCGAGTGCCATTGAGACGCTCAACGATTTCCTGGCTCGACAGTTCCATCTATGGCTTTCCTCTGTGCGTTCGTTGTTTTTGCTGCTCTGGTGCGGGTACAATTACAATACCCTACAAGGCAGGCGATGCCAGCGTTGGCCTGAACCGCAGATCAGCAGCAAAACGCGCCGTGCCGCTGGTGAAGTGGCATGAAGAGGGTGCAGCTGCGGTCTGCTCCTCGGCGACGTGCTGCGAGGCCGCGGCTCAGTTGCCGTCGTTTCGTCCATCATTATATACTATTTCTGGCTACTTGCCGTACTGCCGAAAAAGAGGTGTCTGATGTTTGACCAGAGCAAGATCGGGCAGAGTTTTCCCTCATTCACCTATCAGGTGGAGCGCTGCAAGATTCATGAGCTGAATCTGGCGATCGGTGATGAAAATCCGATCTATCATAGCAAAGAGGCGGCACAAGCAGCGGGCTACCCTGATGTCCCGGCCTCACCGACGACGCCGACGACCTTCCAGTTCTGGGGTAATCCCGACTTTGTCAAGCATCTGATGGCGATCGGTGTCAATGTGATGCGTATCATCCACGGTGAAGAGGAATACGAGTATCTGGCGCCGATCTACGCTGGAGATGTCCTGACCGGTGTGACCACGCTTGTCGATGGCAAATCACGTCAGAGCAAGGATGGCTCTTCGATGGATATTCTGACGCTGGAGACTCGCTATACCAATCAGAAGGGGCAAGAAGTCCTGAAGGCGCGTCAGGTTCTGATCGTTCGCTAGCGAGACAAGAGTCGAGAGAGCGACCAAAGGAGTTCATTGATGACAACGGAAGCCAAACTTCCCACGAAGCGCTATTTCGAAGATGTCCAGGTCGGCGATGAGATCCCCCAGCTTGTGAAGGCCCCAGTCACGCATCTGCAGCTTGTGCGCTACGCTGGCGCGTCAGGAGACTTCAATCCGCTCCATACCGATCCCAAAATTGGGGAAATGCTCGGCATTGGTGGCATTATTGCGCATGGCATGCTGATCATGGGCTTTCTCGGGCAGCTGCTCAGCGACTATGTGGGGCCGACGGCCCTGCGCAAGTTTGGCGTGCGCTTCAAGAGCATGACCCGTCTTGACGACGTGATTACCTGCAGCGGAACGATCACTGAGAAATACGAGGCAGACGGCGAGGCGTGCATTGCTGGCAAGATCCAGGCGGTGGATCAGAACGGTGATGTCAAGGCCAGCGGAACCTTCGTGGCGGCCCTGCCTAAGCGCGGTGGCGAGTAGGCGGGGTAGGCTCGCCCTGCTCTTCACCTGCTGCTTCCATCCTGGCCGTTCCTGTCCGCTCCGCAGAGAAGCGCATTAGAGAGCGGGAATGAGCACAGCGAACGCAAGTATCAAGGCGAGCAGCGGCGCTCGTAAAGTGGGCGCTGTTCGATTGTGTATCCATAACGATGTGAGTGAAGAAAGGAAGAGTCAGCGCAATGGGTTTGCTTGACGGTAAAATCGCCATTATCACCGGCTCTGGACGTGGCATCGGGGCGGCTGCCGCGAAGCTTTTTGCGGCGGAGGGCGCCGCTGTTGTGGTGAGCGATCTCGATCAGGGTCCTGCTGACGAGACGGTGGCGGCTATTCGCAATGCCGGCGGCAAGGCCATCGCTGTGGCCGGCGATGTGACTGATCCGGCCTTTCCGGCTCAGCTGATTAAGAGCACTCTCGACACCTTCGGCGGCCTCGACATTATTGTCAATAACGCTGGCTACACCTGGGATGGCGTCATTCACAAGATGACCGATAAGCAGTGGTACGCCATGCTTGAGGTGCACAATACTGCTCCTTTCCGCATCCTGCGGGAGGCTTCCCATTTTATTCGTGAAGCGGCCAAGCGTGAGCAGGAGGCTAACGGGCGTGCCAATCCGCGCAAGGTTGTCAATGTCTGCTCGGTCTCGGGACTGCATGGCAACGCTGGCCAGGTGAATTATGCGACGGCCAAGGCGGGCATTGTTGGTCTGACGAAGACGCTGGCCAAAGAGTGGGGGCGCTACAATGTGCAGGTCAATTGCGCCTGCTTCGGTTTCATTGAGACGCGATTGACGGCGCCCAAGGAGAGTGGTGAGAAGATTCAGCGTGAGGGTGATGAAGTTGAGCTGGGTATTCCCGGCCAGTTGCGCCAGATGGCCACGATGCTGATCCCGCTGGGTCGTGCGGGAACGCCCGAGGAGGCGGCGGGAGCCTTGCTTTTCCTGGCGTCTCCGCTCTCCAACTATGTCTCTGGTCACGTCCTGGAGGTCACCGGCGGCGGCTCACTGTAGGCGGTTTGCCTCTTGCTCTGCTGACGGTGCCTGAGAGGTGGCCGGAGGCGGCCCTGCTCAGTCGCCAGTCATAGCCTCAGCCTCAGACAGCGCAGCTACTGGCTTTTCTTGGACCCGCCGATGTGCTAACATCCTGGTCATCGGCGGGGTTTCTTTTGGGGGGAAGATCGGCGTCTGTGGGCCAGGCAGTCTACTCATGTGTAGCGGATGCTTTCTTCCTCACTTGCGGCTCGTCTATCTGGACCTTCGCGCGCGATGGAGGAAGGCGAGCGAGCCGGCCCGGCTGACAGGACAGGACAGGCAGAGCTGGGGACGGGACGAGGCTACCTGCTAGACTTTCGACGCCAGATCTGGCATACTATAACTTGAGCACTTACGGGTAGAAGAACTGCAAGGGAGAGGTTCGCTCTAGCCGCCAGGCATAGCGAGATTGCGCCTCGCCTGGGGATAAAACCGGGTGGGTGACCCTCGCCTTCAGTTCAGGATACACCAGCCTATATATACAAGGGCGACGAGGTCAGAGAGAAAGGCGTTGAAGGGGAGAGTACGCGCACACTGGAAGGCAGGGGAAGCGCTCCACCGTGGTAAACAAGCGGTGGGGATGCGGCAGAGAGAGAAGGCCAGTGGCTGCGAGCCTTTTCGCCGATCCGCTGCGCGGAAGTTCACCCCGGAGCTGGCTGCTGAAGGGGTTTGACACTGTCACAGAGGAGGGCAGGCTGATCAAGCCCGGCCCCAGTAGGCAGTCCCGGCTCGTCCCCGTTAACGGACGAACCGAGTGGGATTGCTGAACGCTCTGCCCCGGCCTGGCGCGCCAGGGCAAGACACCTGGATCTGCTGCCAGGTGTCGGCGAGCAGGTGGAGTGGAGTAAGGCAATCCAAAACGGGTGGTACCGCGGAGTCATGCAGCACGGCAGGCATGTCCCTCTCGGCTGTGGCTGTCACGCCGCCACGTCTCTCGCAGAGAGAGCAGGAGAAGCGTTACAGCGCAGCGGAAGATGAGAGCATGGTCTTGTCGTGGTAGACCAGCACGACTGGCAAGACCGGCAAGCTTCGTCCCAGTTGACGAATGTGCCGGTTTTTTTGATTCGGCAAGCTGCCTGCCTGGACCCTCTGCCGGAGGGAGGAGGCGCGAGGGCCGGCGTGCCTGCTTCCCAGGTCTTGCCAGCACGCCGGCCTGTCAGCCTGTCAGGGCGCGGCCCGGCTTGCTGGTCTAGTGAAAGGGAGGGTGCTCGCGCTCCTCTCGCTGACCTTGTGTGTGCTGCTGAGAGAAGGATGGACGGCAATGATTGAACAGCTTGATGCATTGTTAGCTCAGCTCGATGCTTTACAGGAGCGGGCGCTTCGTGAGCTAGAGACGATCAATAGCTCGGCGGAGCTGGAAGACTGGGATGTTCGCTATCTGGGGCGCCATCGCGGCGAGTTAAAAAACTTCTCGACCCTCATTCCGAAGCTGGGTAAAGCGGAGCGCCCGGTTATTGGTCAAAAGATTAATGCAGTCAAGGAGAAACTTGAAAGCGCACTGGAGGCCCGCCGTCAGGAGCTGCGCGACCGAGAGCTGCGCGAGGCCCTGGAGCGCGAGCGCCTCGATGTGACTCTGCCGGGTCGAGCCTTGCCTGCCGGCCATATGCATCCCATTTCGCGCACAATTCTGGAGGTGGCGCGCATCTTCACACGCATGGGCTTCCAGGTCGTGCAGGGACCCGAGATCGAAACCGACTACTACAACTTCCAGGCGCTCAATATCCCGGTGGACCATCCGGCTCGCGATATGCAAGATACCTTTTGGGTCGTGCCCGGCGAGATCTTGCTGCGCACGCAGACCTCGCCAATGCAGATTCGCGTCATGCAGACGACACGTCCGCCCGTGCGGGTCATCGTGCCCGGCAAGGTCTTCCGCCACGAAGCCATTGACGCCTCCCATGAGGCCATGTTTCACCAGATCGAGGGCCTGCTCGTCGATGAGCGGTGCACGATGGCCGACCTCAAAGGAAGTCTGGCCCGCTTTGCGCGTGAGATGTTCGGTGAAGATCGCCGTGTTCGCTTCCGCGGTAGCTACTTCCCATTCACCGAACCCAGCGCAGAGGTTGATATCGACTGCATTCTGTGCAAAGGCAGCGGTTGCCGCCTCTGCAAGTACAGTGGCTGGCTGGAGATCCTCGGCTCCGGCATGGTGCATCCACGGGTGCTGCGCGAGGTTGGCTACGATCCCCACAAATATCGGGGCTATGCCTTCGGCATGGGGGTTGAGCGCATCGCCATGCTCAAGTATGCCATTGGCGAGATCCGCCTCTTCTCAGGCAACGACCTGCGCTTCCTACGCCAGTTCTAGTGATACACATCATCTGTTCGGCAGATTCATGGCCACATAGAGCAAAAGTAGCATACAACGGTTGGAGCGAGAGCCAATACAATAAGCGAGCGAGGCGAGAGGTCAGTAGGAAGGAAGGAAGGAAATCAGTGAGGAGTTACCAGCGATGAGAGTGCCACTAAGCTGGTTAAAGGAATATGTCGAGATTACCCAGTCGCCACAAGAGCTGGCCCATACTTTGACAATGGCAGGGCTAGAGGTTGAGACGCTGGACTATATCGGGACCGACTGGGGGGACCGCATTATCACCGCTCAAATTACGCATCTTGAGAAGGTGCCCGGCTCTGATCACCTGAGCTATACACGTGTCAACACTGGGAGTGGAGAGATCGGGGTTATCTGCGGCGCTCCCAACATCAAAGAAGGGGACAAGGTGCCGCTGGCCCTGCCGGGCGCGCGCATCGGCGACCTCACCATTGGGGTGGCGCGCAAGATGGGCTATGTCTCAGAAGGTATGCTGTGCTCGCCGCGCGAGCTGGGTCTGGGCAGCGATCACTCAGGCATCTACATTCTCGACCCGGAGACGCCGCTGGGTGTCAAGCTTGCTGACCTGCTCTCCGACGTGGTGCTGGAGTTCGCCATCAAAGCCCATCGCGGCGACCTCTCTTCGATCATTGGCATTGCCCGTGAAGTAGCGGCCCTGACCCACAAGCCCCTGCGCCTGCCTGAGCCACGCTTCAACGAGCAGGGGCAGCCTGCGGCGGAGCTGGTCAAAGTGACAGTCGAGGATACGGCGCTGTGCCCGCGCTATAGTGCGCGGGTCATCAGCGGCGTTAAGATTGGACCCTCGCCCGGCTGGATGGCACGGCGCCTGCTGATGGCCGGTATGCGTCCGATCAATCTCATCGTCGATATCACCAACTATGTCATGCTAGAGGTAGGCCAGCCGCTGCATGCCTTCGACTACGACCTGGTGCGCGAGCATCATATTATTGTCCGCCGCGCTCGTGACGGTGAAGAAATTACCACGCTCGACGGCGTCCAGCGGCGCCTGCGCAACGATATGCTGCTCATCACTGATCCGCAGGGGCCGACGGCCATCGCTGGTGTGATGGGTTCAGCCATTAGCGAGGTCAACGAGGGGACCACGCGCATCCTGTTGGAGTCGGCGAACTTCAGGCCGGCCAGCGTCCGACGGACAGCGGTGGCTCTGGGTCTGCGTACAGAGTCCTCCAGTCGCTTTGAGAAGGGTCTTGATCCCGAGCTGACCATCTTCGGTGCTAACCGCGCAGCCCAGCTCATGGCCGAGTTGGCTGGTGGCCAGGTGCATCCGGGGATCGTCGATGTCTACCCGCAGCCTGTAGAAGCGCGCTCTATTCTCTTCTCACCTGCCGAGGTGGAGTGGCTGACGGGCCTGAAGGTGACCTCGCGTCAGGTGCACGAGGCCCTCAGCGCCCTCGAATTCAAGGTCGAAGAGGTCTCTGCCGCCGCTGACGCTTTTGGCGGTGAGCAGCTGCTGCGTGTCACCGTGCCGACTTTCCGCGGCGATATCGAGGAAGGGGCCGATCTGGTCGAGGAGGTCCTGCGTATGATCGGCTACGATCAGTTGCCGGCCACTGTGCCCGAGGGACCGCTGCCGGAGCCGCAGAGCGATCACTGGTTTGAGCGCGAGTATGAGATACGCGAGATTCTCATCGGGCTTGGACTGCATGAGATTCTTACCTATGCGATGACCAGCCGCCAGCGCATGCTCAATCTGCTCGCCGAGGTCAATGCCCAGACGGCGCAGGTGCTTCTGCAGAAGCCTGCGGATGATGGTCAAGCGGGCTGGGTCATTGCCGGCGCGCAGGCAAGGGGCGGCTCTGAGAATGGCTTTGCCTCAGACAGCAGGGAACCTTTCGATGCTCGCTCCCTGCCCGCAGTCACCATTGCCAACCCGCTGAGCAACGAGCTAGAGTGCATGCGCCTGACGCTGCTGAGCGGCTTGATGGAGACGCTGCAGGAGAATAGCAAGCGCAATAGGGCGGGCTTGCGCCTCTTCGAGATTGGGCGGCGCTACTTACCGCGTGGAGCGGGTGAGCTACCCGAGGAGCGGCGCTGTGCAGGCATTGCTCTCTGTGGGCCGGCGGCCATTTCCTGGGTGCCAGAGCTGGCGCGCCCGGCAGACTTCTACGATCTGAAGGGCATTGTCGAAACGCTGCTGGAGCGTCTGCACATCCAGCGCTATCGCTTCTCTGCGGCCCAGCATCCGACCTTTCATCCTGGGCGCTGTGCTCTGCTGGAGGTCGGGGTCGGGCGGCCAGACGCGGACGACGGCGAGCGTTTCACTCCGGTTGGCTTCCTGGGTGAGGTTCACCCGCTGGTGCAGCAGCGCTACGACCTGCCTCACCGTGCCTATCTATGCGAGCTGGACCTGGAGATCCTCTATGCCGCGGTTCCCGAACGCCTGAATTATGCTCCCATTTCTCGTCACCAGGAACTGACCCGCGACCTGGCCGTGGTAGTTGATCAGCAGGTACCGGCGCGTGCGGTGCAAGAGGCGATCGAGCGCCACGGCGGTGAACTGCTGCGTACGGTGGCTCTCTTTGATGTCTATACCGGGGCACCGATCCCGCCGGGCAAGAAAAGCCTGACCTATACATTGCTTTACCAGGCACAGGATCGTACTCTCACCGATGCTGAGGCGAATGCTCTCCAGGAGCGCATTGTGGCGGCCCTGGCCGAGGAGTTCGGGGCTGTCCTGCGGAGCTAGCGCGCGAGGCAGATAGCTGTTGCCTGGCCGCTGCTCGGCCAACCTCAAAGAAGCACGTTCTTCCTGCTTTAGCAGGGAGGAGGCGGGTAAGCAGTCAGCCGTCTGAAAGTCGGTGGCTCTTGCCCGCCTCCTGCTTTCTGGTTGCTGCGGCGGGCGCTCAGTTAGGCGCTCTCTGGTACCGATCGCTTCCCTCTGGCAATCCTCCTTTAAAGGTGATATAGTAGGTAAACGTGGCTGATCATTTTTCCGGCTGCGCCTGACTCACTGAAAGGGGCTTGCCGGCATCAGGTCAGGTAGAGAATTGCTGCTTCCGCTTGCTCTGGAACCCTGATCACTTCCTGGCGCGTACCGTCTGGTCAGAGCGGTGAGCGAGCAGGCCGAGTGCCAGCGAAACGGGCGGGGTCAAGCGGGGCGAAGGTCTGGGGTGTAAAGCCAGCAGGTGGAGGAAAGAGTATCGACCGACCTGGGGGCTGAGGCTTACAAAGCGCTTCCTGGATGGATGAGCATGGAGCGAGGGCGGCAACGTGGCGGCTGAGGTGGCGAAGAGCAGGTCTTGTGCTGAGGGTCGTAATGAGCGGTGGCTTTTGTTGGCGGCGCATCCATGCGTTGAGTACCGGCAAGGCTGAGGAAAACAGAGTAAGTCTATGAGTCAGTGTTTGCGTTGCGGCAAGCCTTGCGCAGCAGATACGAGCTTGTGTGAAGAATGCCGGGCGCGCCTGCTGCAGACGAGACAACCCTCTGATCGGGGTGAAGGGCGCGAACGGAGCGGTGCGTCGGTGGCTTCTGCCGCCGAGAGAGATGCTGCTGCCGGTCAAGATGAGGAGGAGGAGGACGGAGAGCCTCCGTATCGGGAGCGCCGGACTGATCCCGATGCGCAAGTACCCACCCAGCAAGGGCCAGT
>NZ_JADGIA010000152.1 GCF_019683635.1 Thermogemmatispora sp.
TGTATAAATATATGACGATTTGAAATGGGTTTGCTCGGCAAGTTTGTAGACAAAGGGTCTGGCTCCATCATGTCTTTGATTGACTTACAGTTGCTTGCGATCCATCCCTTCCCGCTGGGACTGAAAGCATTCTACAGGTGGGGTGGACCCGGTGTCTTGCCTGAGGAAGAAGATTTTTTCCTCACCCCTGGAAACAGGGGTGGGGAATTTTTTTATAGCCTCAGCCGGGGCAGGCCGCATCTCGTGAGCAAACAAGGAGGAAGCTTTCGCTCGCTCCGTTTCACCGTTCCCAGCTGAGAGAAATGGAGCACTGACAAGCGTATGACCAGTCAACAGGTTGTGCTGAAAGGCTAGCTGGAGGACAGCATGAATCAAGTGATTACGCATCCGCCTGGCTCACTTGAGCTGATCAGCGGAGATTTCAAGGGGAAAGATATCCTTTCTCTTGATCAATTTTCAGCTGCCGATCTCTATAGAGTCTTCGCGTTAGCGCGCGAGATGAAAGAGTTGGTCCTTGCGAGTGAGCCTTCTCAACTGCTTGCTGGTCAACTCATAGCCCTGTTGTTCTATGAACCCTCCAGCCGGACCTTCGGCTCTTTTGCAGCTGCGGTCAAGCGGCTTGGCGGGCAGACGCTTGATATCCAGAATCCAGAGGTTGTCAGCTCGGTCTGGAAGGGGGAGTCGTTTGAGGACACGATTAGCGTCTTCGGGGCCTATACGCAGGCGATTGTCCTGCGTCATCCGCTGCCGGGCGCGGCCCAACGGGCGGCGGAGGTGGCCAACGTGCCAGTGATTAATGCCGGCGATGGCAACAATGAGCACCCCACCCAGACGCTACTCGACCTCTTCACCATCTACGAGCATTTTGGGCGTCTTGATCATCTAAAGGGCCTGCTGGCCGGTGATCCGCTCAACAGCCGTACCCTGCACTCGCTCATCCGTGGCCTGGCCCTCTTTGAGGGCAATACCGTCTATCTCCTGTCGCCCGAAGCGCTGCGTCTTGCGCGTGGAGATCTGCTCGCGCTGAGGACCCGCGGCATTGATATCGTGGAGATCCACAGTGAGCGAGAAATTCCTACTGACTGTCATTTCTGGTATTGGACACGTATTCAGAAAGAACGTCTCTCATCTCTCGATGAATATCAAAAACTGGCTGCTGCTTCGTTCCAGGTGACACCGGCGTTACTGGCTGAGCGTGCCAATCGCGAGATGATTCTGATGGACCCCTTGCCGCGTGTTGGGACGATCGATCCCGCCGTCGATAGCGATGAGCGCGCGGTCTATCTGCGTTCCCAGATCAGAAACGGTTTGTACACCCGCATGGCCTTGCTGGCGTTGATTCTGGGGAAAGCGTAGTGTTGTTGAAAGGACTTCCTGGATGCAGCAGAACATGGTAGATCGGACATTTCTGGTTGAGGAGAACCTCGCTGATCTCTCTCGTTTTGCACTGGATACCGGTGCCCGCCGCGGGAAGCTAGTGCTGGAGGATGGCACGACCTTTGAGGGCACTTCCTTCGGCTATGAGGCTTCCACCGCCGGTGAAGTCGTGTTTTGCACGGGGATGGTTGGCTATCCAGAGGCGATGACCGACGCCTCCTACGGGGGGCAGATTCTGGCCATGACCTACCCCCTGATTGGCAACTACGGGGTGCCGCAGTCGGCGCACTGGGAAAGTGAGCGCATTCATATCGCCGGACTGATCGTCTCCGACTATATAGATACACCCTCGCACGCCCAGAGCATCATGAGCCTGCGCTCCTGGCTGCAACAGCAGCAGGTGCCGGCCCTGGAAATCAAAGATACCCGTCTACTGACGCGGCATATCCGTACGCATGGGACGATGCTGGGCAAGATCGTTCTCGACGATGAGGAGCTGCCCTTCTACGATCCGAACCGCGACAACCTGGTAGCGCGCGTCTCATGCCGGCAGGTTGAGCGTCTGGGCGAGGGCGATCTGACCATTGCCTTGATCGATTGTGGCACCAAGCACAATATTATGCGCTCGCTGCTGAGACGCAATGTGCGCCTCATCCGCGTCCCCTGGGACTATGACCTCTTTGCCCCAGCCAGTACCTTTGATTTCGACGGCATCGTGATCTCCAATGGGCCTGGCAATCCAAAGACGGTGCAAAAGACGATCCAGACTATTCAGATCGCGCTGGAGCGAGCTGTTCCGATGTTGGGCATCTGCCTGGGCCATCAGCTCTTGGCCCTGGCCGCCGGCGGCGATACCTATAAGATGAAGTTCGGGCATCGGAGCCAGAATCAGCCATGTCTGCTGAATGATAGCAAGCGCTGCTTTATCACCACTCAGAATCACGGTTTTGCAGTTGGAACCTTGCCACCAGGATTTGCTCCCTGGTTTATTAATGGGAACGATGGTACCAACGAAGGTATGATCCATCACGAGCTTCCCTTCTTCTCTGTGCAGTTCCATCCAGAGGCAACGCCCGGTCCGATGGATACTGATTGGATCTTTGATCACTTCCTCGCTCGCGTTCGCATCGAAAAGGAGGCTCGCGGCTTACAATGAAAAAATTGCACAAGGTGCTGGTCCTGGGCGCCGGGGCACTCAAAATTGGGCAGGCCGGAGAGTTTGACTACTCCGGCTCCCAGGCCCTCAAAGCGCTGCGCGAAGAGGGAATCTCAACGGTGCTGGTCAACCCCAACATTGCGACCATTCAAACCTCCAAAGAGCTGGCCGACCAGATCTATTTTCTGCCGGTCACACCCTTCTTTGTAGAGCGCATCATCGAGAAGGAGCGCCCCGATGGTATCCTCCTCTCTTTTGGAGGGCAGACGGCTCTCAACTGCGGTGTCGAACTCTTCAAGAGCGGTGTCCTGGAGAAGTATCAGGTCGAGATTCTGGGCACGCCCGTCACGGCCATTATTCTGACAGAAGATCGCCAGGAATTCGCTGAACACCTGCATAAAATCAATATCCCAACGCCCGTTAGTAAAAGTGCAGAATCGCTGGAAGAGGCGCAAGAGATTGCCCAAACCATCGGCTTCCCGGTCATGCTGCGAGCCGGCTTTGCCCTGGGGGGCCAGGGGTCAGGTATTGCCCACAATATGGAAGAGTTGCGGCGCATCGTGACTAGTGCTCTGGCCTTCTCCCCGCAGGTGCTGGTTGAGCAATATCTGCACCACTATAAAGAAGTTGAGTATGAAGTTGTCCGTGATGCCTATGACAATTGCATCACGGTCTGTAACATGGAGAACATGGACCCGCTGGGTATTCACACCGGCGAGTCAGTAGTGCTAGCCCCCAGCCAGACGCTCACCAATAGCGAGTACCATACGCTGCGTTCGGCGGCGATTGCCATTGTGAGGAGCCTGGGCATCGTTGGGGAGTGCAATGTCCAGTTTGCCCTCAATCCGCGCACGTCCGAGTACTACGTCATTGAGGTCAACGCACGCCTCTCGCGCAGCTCGGCTCTGGCCAGCAAAGCGACCGGCTATCCGCTGGCCTATGTCGCTGCCAAGCTGGCCCTGGGCTATGCGCTCCCCGAGCTGACCAATAAGGTTACGGGTGTGACACAGGCCTGCTTTGAGCCGAGCCTGGACTATGTGGTGGTCAAGATCCCTCGCTGGGACCTGGATAAGTTTAAGGGCGCCGACCAGACCATCGGTACCAGCATGAAGTCCGTTGGCGAGGTGATGGGTATTGGGCGCACCTTTGAAGAGGCTTATCAGAAGGCCATCCGCATGCTGGATCTCGGGCTTGAGGGGGCGACCTCAAAGCGGGTCTTTCTGGGAGAGGAGAGCGAGGCCGCGATTATCGATAAGTATCTCTATACACCCACTCCCAAGCGCATTTTCGCTCTTCCTGTGGCGATGCGCAACGGCTTCTCAATCGAGAAGATCAGCGATATTACAGGCATCGATCCCTGGTTCTTGTACCGCATTCAACGCATTGTAAAGCTGGAGGAGGAACTTGAGCGCGATCGCGAGCTGACCGCAGCTCGTCTGCTGCTCTTGAAGCAGGCGGGCCTGTCCGATAAGCGCATTGGCGAACTGGCTGGCAAGACGGAGCTGGAGATCCGGGCGCTGCGCCAGCGCTACGGGGTCCTGCCCTCGGTTTTTCAGATTGATACCCTGGCGGGCGAGTTCCCGTCGGACACAAACTATCTGTATATGACCTATAATGGGCAGCATCACGACGTCGAGCCGCTGGGCCAGGAAGGCGTGGTAGTGCTTGGCTCCGGCCCCTATCGCATTGGCTCCTCCGTAGAATTTGACTGGAGCAGCGTCAACACGGTGCAGGCCCTCAAGAAGTACGACAAGCGCTCCATCGTCATCAACTGCAATCCTGAGACGGTCTCCACCGATTACGACATGTCGGATCGTCTCTACTTTGAAGAGCTAACCTTTGAGCGCATCGCCGACATCTGCGACTTTGAGGACCCTTATGGGGTCATTGTCTCAGTAGGTGGCCAGACTCCCAATAACCGGGTCAAGGCGCTGCATGACTACGGTATTCCCATCCTGGGCACCTCTGCCGAGCACATCGACCAGGCCGAGAATCGCTCGAAATTCTCGCAATTGCTGGATGAGCTGGGCATTCGTCAGCCAGCCTGGGATACCTTCGAGACCATCGAAGATATCCTCAGCTTCGCCGAGCGCGTTGGCTATCCAGTCCTGGTACGTCCTTCTTATGTGCTCTCTGGCAGCGCCATGAATGTCTGCTACACTCCTGAGCAACTGGAGCGCTACACCAGGTATGCGGCTGCTGTCTCACCCGACCATCCGGTAACCGTCACCAAGTTCTTCCAGAAAGTCAAGGAAGTCGAGCTGGATGCCGTCGCCCAACGAGGTGAGGTCAAAGCCTTTGTGATCTCGGAGCATGTGGAAAACGCTGGAGTGCACTCCGGCGATGCAACGATCGTGCTGCCTCCCCAGACCATTAATGCTGAAACACTGCGGCGCATCGAAGAAGCAGGGCGAGCCATTGCACGCGCACTGGAGATCACTGGACCGTTCAACGTCCAGTTCCTGGCCAAGGATAACCAGGTCTACGTAATCGAAGCCAACCTACGTGCCTCGCGGACCTTCCCCTTCATCTCGAAGGTCACAGGCATCAATCTGATCCAGTTGTTTGTCGATGCGCTCTTCCAAAAGGAGATCGCGCCCGTCACCATGCCCTCTCTGACCTTTACAGCGGTGAAGGCGCCACAGTTCTCCTTCTCGCGTCTCACAGGCGCCGATCCCTTACTGCGAGTTGAGATGGCCTCGACGGGTGAGGTGGCCTGCTTCGGCGAAGACCTGGAAGAGGCCTATCTCAAAGCGGTGATCGCTACCGGTGGGCATGTTCCTCAGAAGGGCATCTTCATCAGCATCGGCAGCGAAGAGAAGAAGCAGAAGTTTCTGGAGACGGCCAGGTTGCTGGCTTCTCTGGGGCTGCCGCTCTATGCCACCGAGAAAACCTGCGCTTTCCTGCATCAGCATGGGATCGAGGCGGAGATGCTCTTCAAGATTCACGAGCAGAGGGAGCCAAATGTTCTATCTTACTTCCGAGAGCGCAGAATTGATCTCGCCATCAATGTGGTTGACAACTATGTGATGAAGGAAGTTGATGATAATTATACAATACGCCGTGCGGCAGTCGATTATAACATTCCCCTGCTGACCAAGGTGAAGCAGGTGCGTCTGCTCGCGCGGGCCATCGTCAACAAGGATCTGCGGACGATCCCCATTAAGGCCTGGAATGAGTACTGAGGAGCTGTGCTATGCCGACAACCCTCATGGGCGCGCTCGTACTGCCCGATCGCGTTATCAACGGAACGATCACCGTGGTCGATGGGAGAATCGCGCGCATAGAAGAAGGCTTCTCCGGCCAAGCTGGAGAGACCTTTGATTTCCGGGGGAAATACCTGCTGCCCGGCTTAATCGAAGTGCATGGCCACATGCGTGAGCCGGGGCTGGAGTACAAAGAGGATATCGCTCATGGGACGCGGGCGGGCCTGGCTGGGGGCTATACCACGATCCTGGATATGCCTAACACCAGGCCGCCGACTACGACTGCGGCCCGGGTTGACGAGCAGATCCAGCGGTATACAGCGCGCTCCTACTGCGACTTTGCCATCAATATGGGGGTCTCGCGCGAGGAGATCGACGAACTAAGGGCGGTCAATCCCGCTAAGATCACCGGAGTCAAGATTTTTGCTGCCGGTCACCAGAGCGCGCCGACGACCATTCCGCGTCTGAGTGACCTCGCTCGCATCTTTGCCATTCTGGGCGAGCGGGGCCTGATGGCCATCGTCCATGCCGAAAATCAGGAGCTGATCGATTACTTTCTCCATCAGTACCGTGATATTGCAGGCCGGCACGATCCCGCGGCCTGGGGAGAGGTGCGCAACCTCTCCGTGGTGCTGACCTCAGTCCTGGAAATGATCTCGCTGGCCAGGTACTTCGGTGTGAAGCTCTACCTGCTGCATCTCTCGACACCCGAGGAGTTAGCAGCGGTCGCCTTTGGCCGCCAGATTGGGGTGGAGGTCTATGGTGAGGTCACAACGGCCCATCTGGCCTTAAGCAGCGCCGATTATGCCCACTATGGCAACCTGATCAACATTGCCCCGGCCCTGCGCTCGCCGGAGGCGCAGGAGCAGCTCTGGCAGCTTCTGCGCGCGGGAAGGATTGACACGGTAGTGACCGATCATGCACCCCATACGCTGGCCGAGAAGCAGAAGGCCAGTGTATGGGAAGTAGCCTCGGGGATGCCCGGGCTGCAGGAGGCGGTTCCCGTCCTGGTAAGCAACTGGGTCAAGCGTTTTGGGAGAGAGACGCTGGAAGAGGGGTTGATCCGTATCGCTCAGGTCACCTCGGGTAATATCGCGCGCATCTTTGGCTTTGGGCAGAAAGGAACCCTGGCCGTCGGTAAGGATGCTGATATTGTGGTGATTGATACTGAGCAACCCTGGAAGGTGAGGAAGGAAGACCTCTATACCAAAAATCAATGGTCGGTCTACGAGGGCCTGGAACTGATCGGGCGCCCGGTAGCGACCTTTTTGCGTGGTCAACTCGTCTACCGCGATGGCCAGATTATTGGTGAACCCCAGGGCCAGCTGCTGAGGCGCACCGCTCTCTGATGAGATCCTGGCAAAGTGCCAGCGCAGACCCGCTGAGCAGGCTCTCCTTCGCCTCAAAAGGAGGAGGGCCTGCTCTCTTTCTATGAGAGCACTCTGCTGGTGAGGACCCTTGAAGTGGGGAAGTGGAGCCTTCCCCATCTCTGGGAAGTCGTTGGGAGCGCAAGGCGGCCCAAGAGAATGCGGTGGATTGTGGCCAGAGGGGGCTTCATTCTGGTCGCTGGTGGCAAAGGGCCATTACCCACAACCATTACTTTGGTCATGCCTGCCAGGCGGATTCATTGTCAGAGCTGTGTAAATTAACTAAGATGTACAAGCGAAAAAATATTTCACGATACACTGTGGTGTACCCCCCCCGACGTGCCTGCGCGCTGAAGACTGGGTTGCACGTCGTTGCCGAAGAACAATCGCGGCTGGGCGATTGAAACAAAAGAGGATGTTGCATGAATCCTGAAGCTTTGATTGGAATGAAGCTGGGGACCTGCACGCTCCAGCGCTTGATCGGGCAGGGTGGTATGGGCGCGGTATTCCTGGCGCAGCAATCGCGACCGCGTCGTCAGGTGGCTGTGAAGGTGCTCTTCCCGATGGCCTCGCTGACACCTCATCAGCTGGCAGCCTTTCTGGAGCGCTTCCGGCGCGAGACGGATGCCGCCGCCTCTCTGGAGCATCCCAATATTATGCCGGTCTACGAGTATGGGGAGCAGCAAGGCCTGGCCTACCTGGTCATGCCCTATATCAGCGGGGGGACACTGCGCGATGAGATGGAGCGTGAAGGGGCAATGGCCCTGCCCAAGGTGCTCAACTATCTTGAGCAGCTGGCCGCTGCCCTTGATTTTGCCCATGAGCGGGGCGTCATTCACCGCGATGTCAAACCGGCCAATATCTTGAAGACGCTCGATGGCCGCTTGCTGCTGACCGATTTCGGTCTGGTCAAGATTATCTCTGAGGATCGGGCGAGTCAGGTGCGTTTGACTGGGCCTGGGGCGCCGGTGGGCACGCCCGATTATATGTCTCCCGAGCAGGTGCTGGGACAGCCGGTCGATGGGCGGGCCGATCTCTACTCGCTCGGGGTTATTCTCTATCAGATGGTGACCGGCGTGGCGCCCTTCCGAGGCGAGGCCCCGATGCAGATCGCCGCCCAGCATCTGCAGACTCCGCCCACGTCACCGCGTGTTTTTCGCCCTGATCTTCCTGTGGCTGCGGAGCAGGTGATCCTGCGCGCGCTCGCAAAAAATCCGGCTGATCGCTACTTCAGTGGTCAGGAGATGGCTCTGGCCTTTCGTCTGGCCCTGACTTCCGCTGGCATCAATGTCGATACCGGTCAGAATCCCGCCATTGCGGCGCTTGGCCTCTCGGGTAAGTTCGCTGTGCCTGGCAGCGCCGGTGGACTGCTTGACCCGCGCTGGAGAACGGCCAGTGCCCCCCATCCTGCCGTCAATATGGCTTCCGTGCCGCAGGCGCAGGCCGCCCAGGCGGCTCCTCTCATGCATGGTGCACCCGCTGGCGATCTGCCGGCGACGGCGACGGCCTTCCCTGCTCCTTCGCTGAAGCTGCCCGCGGCTGAGCCTCCTCGACCCACAGCGAAGCTCCCAGCGGTCAGCAGCGCCAGTCGCCGCGGTGGCCTACTCTCGCGCACTGGGATGTTCCCTCGCGTGGGCGCCGGGGTGATGCCGGAAAGCGCGACTGGTCAGGTCGGCCCGGTCACCAATGAACAGCCTGCTGTGCTCTGGTCGACTGAAGAGCAGCAGCCCAATTTCACCGATCCCCTGCCTTCTGTGGCCGCGCCTGCGGGTGATCAGGAAATCCAGCCGCTTGCGCCCGCCGTGTCGACGACGGGGGCGCTCGCTCCGGTGGCTCAGCAAACAGCCACCTCGCCTCTGGTCAAATTGACCGGTCCAGTCAAGGTGGTCAAGGTCCCTGTGGCTGGCCAGCCAGGTCGCTATGTCACCGGCCTGTTACCTCTGACTGCTCCCGGTACGGGGCAGACGAAAGGCGCCTCCGGGGGCGAACGTCGCCGGGCGCGCATGGTAGTGACCTTGATTGTGGCTGCGCTCATCCTGGTAGTCGGCTCCGGCCTCTTGCTGTTGGGCCATCTGCATACCGGCCAGAAAATGGGACCCCAGGGAACGGCAACCCCAGCGCTGCAATCAACAGCCTCGCCGATGGCAACCGCGGCCAACGCCAGCGATGTGCTCTTCTCTGATCCGCTGTCGCAGAATGTGCATGATTGGCCGACGACGCCGGCGGATACCTACGCCTTTAAGGATGGCGCTTATCATATCACGAACCATAGCCAGAAAGGGATTGCCGTTGTCCTTCAGTCTGCGCCTTTTACAGGACCAATGGGGTATAGCCTGACCATGCAGGAGGTTAAGGGCGACGACACCAATGTCAACAATTCGTTCGGCCTGATTCTGCGCTTTAGTCAGCAGACACGCGGTGGCAAAACGGTGACAACCTTCTACAGCTTCGAGGTCCAGAACATCAAAGGCGGTGAGTACCGCTTCTATAAGTATGATGATAGTCGCGGCCCCAATAACGCCTGGGGTACACCGATCTGGCGCAAGAAGTTTGGCAGCGAGTTCCACCAGGGGCAGGGACCCAAGAACGTCAATACCTTGAAGGTCTTTGCTAATGGCTCTAGCTTTACCTTCATTGTCAATGGCAAAGTAGTGGGCCAAACTAAGGATAACTCGCTCCCTTCGGGTACCGTGGGCATGCTGGTAAATCTGAACGGGACGGAGGTCGCTTTTAAGGATCTGCTGATTACGCGCAATTGACAGAGGAGGCGATGGACGCTGAAGCGCTGCGTGGGATGATCCTGGAAACGGGCACCCTGCGAGCCGGCTTCGTCGGAGAGGGAGAGGGCCGTTGGTGGAGCGGAACAGAGTTGTTGGTCGTTGGTCGTGGCAGGCAGGCAGGTAGGTAGGTCGAGAGTGGTGGTGAAGGTGCTCTTTCTTCCTCTGGCCTTTCTTGCTCCCGCGCTGCTTCCGGCGTTCCGGCGTTCCTGGAAGGCTTCCGGCAGGATAGATACATAGCCAGAACGCACGGGGCCGCTGCCTTTCATTACAGGCTGCCTTGAGCCTGGAGCTGCTGGCGGCGGCGCTGGCTTTCCCTGGAACGGGTGACCGCCTTCCGCCAGACGTTGACGTAGCTAGCAGGCACTTTGTCACGAGAGGGAGGACAGCAGGGGATGCATCCATCTCAGAGTCCAGATCAATCACGCCCACGACGGAGTCTCTTTGATCCTATCTGGCAGCAGCAAAGCGCGCAGAATGCCGCGGACTCGTCAGCGGCTAATGCCGCCACAAACGCGTCTCCCCAGCACGGACTTGGGGAGGAGGCGGCTGCAGGTAACGCTCTGCCCGGCGGAGGAGAGTCTGCTGCTGGCCCGGGGACACTCGGCTCTCGTCCGGTGCGCAAGCTTGGTTTGCTGAGCGCTGCTCGCCTCCAGGCCGAGACTAACATGCCGACCGGCCCGGCGGCAGGTGAGATGCAGGTGACCCAGATGCCTTTCCCTGGCGAAGGGCAACTGTTGCAAACACCAATGCCTGTGGCCAATATGGGGTCTCCATCTCCATTTGCTTCTGCTACCTTCTCCTCACCCTCTGCTGGCGCAGGCACTATGGCGGATGCGAGTGCTGAGGCGTCAACGATGGCCCTGAATCAAAGCGCTCTCTTCCAGAATCGGCAGATAACTGATGCTTCCACCTTTGGCGAGGGTCCACAGGCGCCGCTCGCTCAGCAGGGAGTCTCTCAGAGAACCTCGGCGGCTGGCACGGATGCGACCGAGGTCCAGTTGCCTTTTCCCGCGCCGGCCCCAACCTCCTTTACGGGCTTCTCTCCTAATGTCACACGCGTTCTGGCCCCGTTCACTGGCCCGCTTCCAGGCACCACAGGCACCCTTCCCAGAACAACAACTGGTGCCCTAGGCCCCTCTCCTTTTGTCGAGGCTGGGGGCAGTAAGAATACAGCAGCCCTGACCGGAGCGCTGCGCCTGGTGCAGATTCCTGTTGCTGGCCAGCCGGGACGCTATGTGACCAGCATGTTGCCTGTCTTGACTGAGCCAATGCAGCCACCTCCTGCACAGGGTGACTCGGCCCAGAGGGGTTTCTCGCCAGCGTCGCTCTGGAGAGAGAAGCGGAACCTGCTCATCTTGTTGTGCGTCTTACTCGTAGTGCTCACTGGGTCCGGCTTGCTTATGTTCGCCCGCCTGCATGCCAACCCGGCCCCACAGGCGAGGAAGGGGTCTGTCACTGCGGCGGTGGCGACAGGAACCGCGGCGGTCAAAGGAACCCCGACGCCCACCGTTATCATGGAGGACCCGCTGGAGCAGAATATCCACAACTGGCCAGTGGCCACCACTGGCTCACGCCTCTTTGTCTTCAAGAATGGAGCCTATCACATCATTAACAACGACGACAACAATATGGCCGTGGCTATCTTGCCCGATGCTCCTGGGCCATTGCTGAGCACCTCACTGGCCTATACCCTGACCATGCAGGAGATTAAAGGTGACGACGGCTCGATCAATAACCAGTTTGGCATGATTGTTCGATACAGCCAGCAATCCAAGGGGGGAAAGGTAACAACCCAGTTTTACGCCTTCGAGGTGCGTAACACCAGCGATGGCGAATATCAGTTCTGGAAGTTTAATAGCTCCGCCCCCGAAGATAGTCGCTGGACAAAGATCTGGTCGAAGAGCTTTGGTAAGGAGTACCACCAGGGGCATGGATCAAAGGCCACCAATACCATCAAAATCGTGGCGAGCGGCAAGAACTTTACTTTCTATGTGAACGGCAAGAAGGTGGGAACAGCTCAAGATGGCTCGATTCCTTCTGGCTCTCTGGGGCTGCTTGTGAACCTGAAGGGAACGGAGGTGGCTTTCTCCAATCTGCTCGTGACAACTCCTTGAGCTGATCGTTTTCTGTAACGGGGAACGGTAGTCGTTTTTCCTCATCGAAATCTGCCCACTTGTGGGCCTGTGGCTGGAGGCAGTATTTTGAGAGCGATCTTTGTCTGGCTGACGCTGATTATCACGGCATTTCTCTTCCTGCTCAATCTTGGGCTTCTGATTGTCTTTCGGAAGCGCAAGAAGACAGAGGTACTATCATATATCGGGGCTGGTTTGATTGAACTGGCTGTCTTCTGTGTAGTGCTCCTCTTCCACTTGGGCGTGTTGACCTCTATCCCCTTTCATTTGCCGCCTGGCCTGAGCTTCAATCGCGCAGAGATCGCTGCAGCTCTGGCCCTGGGGATCGGCCTTTTCCCAGCAGCCTATTGGCACCGGGTATCTATGGCTCAGCTGCGCGCTCGCATGGAGCAAGATGCCCGATTGATGAAGATGCGCAGCGACGGGGGCGTGAGGATCAAGACCCCCGAGGAGTGGATGACCTGAGCAGGACGGTGGCTTCCATGCCACCTTTTGCTCTGCCAATCTTGCTCGCCTGAGCGCCTGCCGTCGCTGAGACTCTGAGCGGGCTGCTCTGTTGCTCGCCGATCGCCTGTAACTCAGACCCGCTCCTTGTTGCCAACCACTGCCCTCTCGCGGCGGTTTTCCCCCGCGCCGCAGCCTATGTCAGACTGTCTTCCCAGCCCTACCCAAGACTGATCTGCAGCAAGCTTGCTTTTATATCTCTGCGCTCTCCTTTCCTCCCTGCTTCCTCTATCGCTTTGGATATGGCTGCTCTACCCGCGTTTTTCTATAGCGAATAGCTCGGTTCGTCTTCCAATTGTAGCTGTCCTTGACAAAGGAGGCCCTTGCGTGTTATACAATATAGCAATTAGTTATAATTTTTGGGAGGTAAACGGATG
>NZ_JADGIA010000153.1 GCF_019683635.1 Thermogemmatispora sp.
GATTGAGGGGATCGGGGAGGCGGCGGGTGGGACGGTGGAGCCGACGCCGTCGCGGGGTGGGACGCCGCTTCCGGTGGTTTTTGTCCCGCGGCGGCGCGGTGGATCTCCGGCAGCGGTGGCGACACCCCAGACCGGAAGCGGTCTGAGAGAGGGGTGATCGGTGATGGGAATGAGGCGCGAGGAGGCGGGCCGCCCAAGCGAGCAGCAGACCAGCCAGGCCCCTGTGGCGCTCCCTTTGGGCGCGCTGCGGCGCTTCGTGCAGCGCGAAGGCCAGCCGCAGCGTCGCCCCCTGGAGCGCTGCGAGCTGTGCAGCGCCCTCCTGTTGCCGGCCCATCGCCATCTGTTTGCCCCTGAACAGCGTCAAGTGCTCTGCGTCTGTGATCCGTGTGCGCTGCTCTTCCGCGCGGGGAGCCAGGCGGGCCAGGGCCAGTATCGACTGATCCCCGAGCGGTATCGCTGGCTGCGCGATCTGGAGCTGACTGACGCCGAGTGGGAGGCGCTGGGCTTGCCGGTGAACCTGGTCTACCTCTTCTACAGCACCCCAGCGGGAAGGATGCTGGCCTTCTATCCCGGGCCGGCAGGCGCGACGGAATCCCTGCTTCACCTGGATGGCTGGCAGGGGCTGGTTGCCCGCTATCCGCTGCTGGGGGAGCTGCTGCCCGATGTCGAGGCCCTGCTGCTGAATCGGGTCCGTGGGGCGCGCGAGGCCTATCTGGTACCGATTGATGCCTGCTATCGCCTGACGGGCCTGATCCGCGCCAACTGGCGGGGCCTGAGCGGCGGTGTGGAGGTGGAGCAGGCGCTGCGGACCTTTTTCGACGAGCTGCAGGCGCGGGCCGAGATCGTAACGGCTGCGGCTGGACGAGCGGCGCCGGACCTGGGGGAAGGGGAATATGATACCGGATCTTGACTTTGCCATCGTGGACGCCGCCGTGCCCGCCGCGGCAGCTGTGCCGCTCTTGCTCTTCCGACTGCAGGTCAGCAATCGGGTGCCCACGGAGCCGGTGCAGAGTGTGGTCGTGCGGGCCCAGATCCAGATCGAGGCTACACGCCGCCGCTACAGTCCGGCAGCTCAGGCGCGCCTGCTGGAGGTCTTCGGGGAGCCGCCGCGTTGGGGGGAAACCGTGCGCTCGCTGCTCTGGACCCATGCCGGGACGGTGGTGCCAGCCTTTGGTGAGCGTACCGAGGTCGAGCTCCCGGTGCCCTGCACCTACGATTTCGAGGTGGTCAGCACCAAGTATTTTGCGGCCCTGGAAGGCGAGGAGGGGGTAATCCCGCTGCGCTTCCTCTTCAGCGGCACGATCTTCTACGAGGGAGAGGGCGGGCATCTCCAAATCGCCCCGATTCCCTGGTCGAAGGAGGCGGCCTTTGCGCTCCCGCTGCAGTGCTGGCGTGAGCTGATCGCGCGCTTCTATCCCGAGAGCACCTGGCTTCGCCTGCAACGCCAGGTCTTTGACCGGCTCTATGCCTACAAGATGGCCCACGGCCTGCCGACCTGGGAGGAGACCATACTGCGCCTGCTGGAGGCGGGAGAACAGGAGGGAAAGGAGCCATGAAGCTGGAGGAGATCCAGGCCATTGCCGAGGCGGTGCTCTATGAGGGCTACCTGCTCTACCCATACCGTCACTCGGCTCTCAAGAACCGGCAGCGCTGGACCTATGGGGTGGTCTATCCACGCCTCTACAGTGAGGCGGGTGGCGAGGTAGAACCCTGGCGTCTGCAGACCGAGTGCCTGCTGGAGGCCGGCGCGGGCGCTGAGCCACGGCTCTCCATCGCCGTACGCTTTCTCCAGCTGATGCGCTGCAGGCGCGAGGATGCACAGAGCAGAGGAGCGCAGGCGATCGAAGGACCCCGGGAAGGAGCGCCCATCTGGGAGGAGGCGCCCTTTGAAGGCGTCTGGGAGGAAGGGATCGAGCGCAGTGTGAGCGCGACGGCCCTCTCGCTGCGGGAGCTGCTTCAGGCCGAGCGGCGCCTGCCCTTTGCCTTTCCGGCGCGGTACCTGGAGGAAGAGGAGCCGGCCAGCAGAGCAACAAGCGGATCAAGGAGGATTGTGCGCGAGGGGCGCACGCTCAGCGGAGAGGTTAGCATCCTTGCTGAGGCCGTGCCCGAGCGGGAGGGTCTCTTCAAACTGCGCGTGACCATTGCCAACACCACCGCCGTGGAGGCCCCGGAAGCGCTGCGCGCGCAGGAGGCGCTGCTCTCGGCCTGTGTCTCAACGCATATCATCCTCCAGGTGGAAGGAGGCGCCTTTGTCTCCCTGATAGAGCCGCCAGAGGAGCTGCGTCAGGTGGCAGCCTCCTGTCGCAACAGTGGCACCTGGCCGGTGCTGGTTGGGGAGCCAGGCGAGCGTGACGGCCTGCTCTCCTCGCCGATCATCCTCTACGACTATCCGCAGATCGCTCCGGAAAGTCCAGCTCCGCTCTTCGACGGCACCGAGATCGATGAGTTGCTGGCCTTGCGCATCTTGACCCTGACCGACGAAGAGAAAGAGCAGATTCGCCGTGGCGATGCCCGTGGACGGGCGGTGCTGGAGCAGATCGAGCGCCTGACGCCGGAGCAGTGGCTGCAGCTTCACGGCACTATCCGCGGGCTACGCTCTCTGGGGGAGGCTGAACCATGAGCCTCGCGGACGGCAGTGGCTGGACCTTTCCCGGTGAGGATTATCCTCCGCCGGAGATAATCACCATCGCGGGACGTCAGGTGAGGGCGGGCACGCGCGTACGCCTCTGCCCGGGGCGAGCGCGCCAGGGGCGCCTGGCCGATGCCTTTGATCTGCTGCTCGAAGGGCGCATCGGGCGCGTCGAGGTCATCCAGCAAGACTTCGAGAACCGTCTCTATCTGGTGGTCACGCTCGATGACGATCCCGGCAGAGAGCAATGGGACGAGCGCGTCCTGCCTGGTCATCGCTTCTTCTTCTTCCCGGAGGAAGTAGAGCCGCTCGGCGAGGAGGAATGAGGTGGACATGGAGATAGACGAGGAACAGAAGCTACGACAGGCGCTAGAAGCCGCTTTTGAGCAGGCAGCTCACGGCGGGCTGCGTCGCCTGCTGGTGGCTGGCATTGGCAATATCTTTCTGGGCGACGACGGCTTCGGCTGCGCGGTGGCTCAGCGGGCGCGTGGACGCTATCCACCGGGGGTTGAAGTCATTGACTTTGGCATTCGGGGTCTGGAGCTGGCCTATGCGCTCCTCGACGGCTACGAAGCGCTGATCCTCATCGATGCGGTGCCGCGTGGTGGCAGCCCGGGAACGCTCTATCTGCTCAAGCCGCTGCTTCCTCCAGAGGATCAGACTGCCGATCTGGCTGCTGGCAAGCTGGGCCTGGAGGCGCACAGCCTCGACCCGGTGCGTGTGCTGACCTATGCCCGTGCGCTTGGCGCGCCGTCCATTCCGGCCTTGCTCATCGGCTGCGAGCCAGCGCCTTGGGAAGCAGATACCATCGAGGAGGAGCTGCAGATGGGCCTCAGCCCAGCCGTGCAGGCTGCGGTCGAAAGCGCCCTGCGCATCCTCGATACAGTAGTCATGCAGCTCTATCAAGGCTCAGATTCGACTGAGACTGCATAGTCCTGGTTCGCGAATGAGCGTTGCTCTCGCTGACTTGAAAGGAGGCGTGTACCAATGGTCAAGTGGATCATAAGTGCCATTATTCTGGCGCTGTTGCTCCTGGTGCTCAGACAGCAACTCCCTGATATTCAGCGTTATTTGCGTATTCGCTCGATGTAGAGAGAGGTGAACGTGACCGTGCGCAGCGCCGGGTGTGAACGGGCGCTGAGAGGATGGCGGGGCCGGAACAGGCCCCATTCGATCGGGGGCGAAAGGTGGGGTGGCGATGCATGAGCTAGCGCTTGCTCAGAGCATCATCGAAGTGGTGGAAACCAGGGCGGAAGAGTGTGGTGTGCGACAGGTGCGAGCAGTGCATCTGCGTGTGGGCGAAGCCAGCGGTGTCCTGGTCGAGGCCCTGCAAGCGGCCTTTACCATGCTGGCTTCGCTCTCGCCCGTCCTGGCCGAGGCCCGGCTGGCGATCGAGGTCACCCCGCATCGGGCCTGGTGCGAGCCGTGTGCCAGCTCCTTCGCCGTCGAGGACTTCATCGCGCGCTGTCCCGCCTGTGGCACCTGGTCCACGCGCATCCTCTCGGGCACCGAGTTGCAGATCCTCGACATGGAAGTTGGGGCTGACAACGAGCAAGGAGGCCAGGAGCAGGAGAACAACGGCTGAGGAGCGGTAGCTATGCCCAGAGTGACCATTGCCAGAAACATCCTGGCGGCCAATGAGGAGGTGGCGGCAGAGGTACGAGGCCGACTGGCGGCGGCTGGCGTACGCTGCATCAACCTGATGAGCGGTCCAGGGGCGGGCAAGACCACCCTGCTCGAACGCAGCGTGGCCCGGCTGCGTGGCCGTCTGGCCATTGGGGTGATCGAAGGAGATATCGAAACCAGCCTGGACGCCGAGCGCATAGAGGCCGCTGGGGCGCAGGTGGTACAGATCAATACACGCGGGGCCTGCCATCTGGAGGCGCATATGGTGCGTGATGCTCTGGAGGCGCTCGATCTGCAGCGACTCGACCTGCTCTTCATCGAGAACATCGGCAACCTGGTCTGTCCGGCGGCCTGGGATCTGGGCGAGGACCTGCGGGTCGTGGTGGTCTGCACGACCGAGGGGGATGAGAAGCCGGCCAAGTATCCGCAGATCTTTGCTGCCGCCCAGGTCCTGGTCATCAACAAGCTCGATTTGCTGCCCTACGTGGACTATGATCCCGAGCGGGTGCGCACTCAGGCGCTGGCTGTGAATCCGAGCCTGCAGATCTTCTCACTGAGCTGCCGCAGTGGCGAAGGGCTGGAGACCTGGTGTGGCTGGCTCTGGCATGTCGGGCGCGCGCCTGAGCGATCCTCGCTTCCCGCCAGTGAAGGGCCAGTCATCCAGGGAGACGGAGCAGCATCATGAGTGAGCATCTTTCCCGAGTCCAGACCACGATGGCGACGCGTCAGCGGCAGCGGCTGACGGTGACGGGTATTGTGCAGGGAGTGGGTTTTCGCCCCTTTGTCTACGGCCTGGCTCAGCGTCTGGGGCTGGCCGGCTTCGTGCGCAACGACAGCCGCGGGGTAGCCATCGAGGTAGAGGGACCGGCGGAGGCCCTGGCCCGCTTTCGGGAGCTGCTTCTCGCTGAGGCCCCGCCATTGGCGCGCGTCGAGAGTGTCACGGTTGAGGAGCTGCCCCCTCAGCACGAGACGGCTTTTGTGATTGAGGAGAGCCAGGAGGGCAGCGAGCGGACCACGCTGGTCTCACCCGATGTGGCCACCTGCGCCGATTGCCTGCGTGAGCTATTTGATCCACTGGATCGTCGCTATTGCTACCCATTCATTAATTGTACCAACTGCGGACCGCGCTTCACCATCATCCAGGATGTCCCCTACGATCGTGAGCAGACGACCATGCGTGTCTTCGCCATGTGTCCCGCCTGCCGTGCCGAGTACGAGGACCCGGCCAATCGGCGCTTTCATGCCCAGCCCAATGCCTGCCCGCATTGTGGGCCGCAGGTTCGCCTGGAGCTGTGGGCGGACGAGGAGCCAGGACTCTCAGGACTCTCGGCCTGCGGCGCAGCGGAGGCGACCCCTATCGAGCAGGTGGCTCAACTGCTTGCTCAGGGGGCCATCCTGGCCATCAAGGGTCTGGGCGGCTATCATCTGGCTTGTGACGCTCTCAACGCTGTGGCCGTCCAACGGCTGCGGCGGCGCAAGCATCGCGAAGCCAAGCCATTTGCTCTCATGGTGCCAGACCTGGAGACAGCCCGACGCCTCTGTTTCGTCAGCGAGGGCGAAGCGGCCCTACTGCAGTCGCCGCGTCGGCCCATTGTCCTGCTAGAGCAGCGGCCCGTCTCTCCCATTGCGCCCGCGGTGGCCCCAGGTTACCGGACCCTTGGTCTGATGCTTCCCTATACCCCGCTTCATCATCTCCTGCTGCACTCCTTCGCCCAGCTCATTCCTGCAGATCGCCCGCCGGTGCTGGTGATGACCAGCGGGAACCTCAGCGAGGAGCCGATCGCCTACCGCGACGACGAGGCCCGCCAGCGCCTGGCCGGCATCGCTGATGGCATGCTGACCCACAATCGTGTGATCCACATGCGCTGCGACGACTCGGTCACGCGCCTGGCCGCCGGTGGCGAGCAGCTCTTCCGCCGCTCGCGTGGCTATGTCCCCGAGCCAATCACGCTGGCTTTTGAGCTGCCGCGTCCGCTGCTGGCCTGTGGGGGCCATCTCAAGAATACCTTCTGTCTGGGCAAAGGGCGCCAGGCGTTTGTCGGGCAGCACATCGGCGATCTGGAGAACCTGGAGACCCTGGCCTCCTTCCGCGAGGGTATTCGGCACTTCCAGCGCCTCTTCGGGATCGTCCCCGAGGCCGTGGCCTATGATCTGCATCCCGACTACCTGGCGACCAGGTATGCCCTGGACAGTGACATCGAGCAACGCATCGGAGTCCAGCACCATCATGCCCACATCGCCAGCGTGCTGGCTGAGCATGGTCTGAGCGGGCCGGTCATAGGCATCGCTGCCGATGGCACGGGCTACGGTACCGATGGGGCGATTTGGGGTGGGGAGATCCTGCTGGCCGACCTGCGCGGCTTCGAGCGCCTGGCCCACCTGGCCTATGTCCCCCTCCCGGGCGGAGAGCAGGCCGTTCGCCAGCCGTGGCGCATGGCGGCGGTCTATCTGGCGCGGGCCTACGGCGAGCGCTTCCTGGCGCTTAACATCCCCTTCGCACGGCGTCTCGATCGCAGCACCTGGCGGATACTCACGCAGATGATTGAGCGCGGCCTCAACTCGCCGCTGACCTCCAGTCTTGGGCGCCTCTTCGATGCCGTGGCGGCCATCCTCGGCCTGCGCGACGAGGTGCTCTATGAGGGCCAGGCGGCCATTGAGCTGGAAATGCTGGCCAGTAGCGTCGCCCCTGACGAGCAGCCGCCCTATCCCTACGCCCTGCTCCGCTCGGGTCAGGGGCCGCTCCAGATCGATGTCTCCCCGATGCTCTCGGCCCTGGTCGAGGATCTCCAGCGTGGCTACGACAGAGCACGTCTTGCGCGCCGCTTCCACCGCTCGCTGGTGGCCATGTTCGTCGACCTCTGCCAGCGCATCAGGGAGGTTTGCGGTCTCTCCCAGGTCGCGCTCAGCGGCGGCGTCTTTCAGAACCGTCTGCTGCTGGAAGACCTTGTCACTGAGCTGGAGGCCAGCGGCTTCGCGGTCTATCTCAATCGCCGTGTGCCCCCGAACGATGGTGGTCTCAGCCTGGGACAGCTGGCGGTCGCCGCGGCCCGCCTGGCGGCAGGAGGCCGGGAAGGAGAGTCTGGCCTCATCTCGTGAAGACGTGGATGAGGGCCAGGCTATGCTTGTTTGGTGAAGAAAGGATAGCGCATCTTGCCAGGAGCGATGCGCTGCGAGCAGAAGCATAGCAGAGAAAAGAGAGGAGCCAGTGCGATGTGTCTGGGAATCCCCGGTCAAGTCCTTGAAATCGTTGACGACGCTAACTCGATCGCGCGCGTTGACGTCTCGGGCGTCAAGCGCAACGTCAGCGTCGCTCTCGTGCGCTCTGAGGGTATTGCCCCTGGCGACTGGGTGCTCATCCATGTCGGCTTTGCCATGAGCAAAATCGATGAAGCGGAGGCGCGCGAGACCCTCAAGGCGCTCCAGCTGATGGGCGATGTCTACACCGATGAGCTGAAGCTGCTGCACTCTAGCCAGATCGAGTAGTGAGGGATAGGGAAGGGGAGGAGGTGCTTATCTCATGCCGCAAGATGTGCACGAATCGCTGGAGGCCGTGCTAGAGCGGCGCTTTGCTCTCAGCACTAGTCTGCCGGCGACCTTCTTTGAGCGCGAGGCGCCGCGCATTGCCGAAGCCTGCTGGGCGATGGCCCGTCGCTTCCATCAGGGGGGGCGTCTGCTGGCTTTTGGCAATGGGGCCTGGGCTACTGATGCGCAACATGTCTCAGTCGAATTCGTCCATCCGGTCATCGTGGGCAAGCGAGCCTTACCAGCTTTGGCCCTGACCAACGACAGCGCCACCCTCAGCGGTCTGATGGCGGGCGGACGGCCTGAGATGCCCTTCGGCGAACAGCTGCGCGTGCTGGCGCGCCCCCAGGATATTGCCCTCGGCTTCTCGCCTGACGGACGCTGTGCCAACGTCCTGGCCGCCCTGGCGCAAGCGCGGCAGCTGGGCCTGCTCACGCTGGCCATGCTGGGCGGCGATGGGGGCCTGCTCAGCGAGGAGGCTGTCGACTATCGCTTTGTTGTGCCTGCCGACGATCCGCTGATCGTCCAGGAGATCCATGAAACGCTCTATCACGTCTTGTGGGAGCTGGTCCATGTCTTTTTCGAACATGAGGGATTGCTGCAATGAAGCCGGAATCCGAGTACATTGCTCTGTCGCCAAGCGTGCCATTGCGACCGCTGTGTCAGCCAGATCCTGAAGGGCACTGTCCCACCTGCGCGGATGAGGCCGTGGTGGCGACAGTGCTGAGCGTGGAGGCGGAGGCTGGTATGGCCTGCGTCAGTCTGGGTCTGGGCGAGGCGATGATCGACATCACCTTGCTCGGCGAGGTCCGCCCGGGCGACCGTCTGCTCGTGCACGGCGGTGTTGCCCTGGAGCGCCTCGACGAGTCTGTGACGCCTGCCGATGAGCAGAACGGTCCCTTCGCCTGAGCCACATGGCCAGGCCAGGGTCACGAGGAAAGCGAGCGAGCCATGAGCGCTGACCGTGACAACAACGATCAAACCCAGGGATCGGAGTACGATCGCCTCTTTTATCCCTATCTCTTTGCGGGCGGAAAGGTCCGTCTTGAGGAGGTCCTCAGTCAGGTCCAGCATTCCACTCTGGAGAAGTGCCGCGACGTCATCGCCCTGCGTCAGGCGACGCTGGCCACCTCGCGCGAGTCGCTGCTGGCGGCGGCTCAGGCGATGGCGCGCGCCTTCGCCGCTGGGGCAACGCTGCTGGCCTTTGGCAATGGGGGGAGCACCACCGACGCTCAGGACCTGGTGACCGACCTGCTCCATCCACCAGTTGCTCACTGGCGCCCTTTGCCGGCCATTGCCCTCACCAATGACATTGCCGTCGTCACGGCGGTGGGCAATGATGTCGGGTTTGAGAATATCTTTACCCGCCAGATCATCGCCTTTGGACGTCCCGGCGACATTGCCGTGGGCATCTCCACCAGTGGCAACTCGCTCAATGTCCTGCACGCCTTCGAGCAGGCCAAAAAACAGGGCCTGCTCACCGTGGGCCTGGCCGGCTACGATGGCGGCAAAACCCGGCGCTCGCCAGCGGTCGACTTCTGCATTGTCTCGCCGGGCGATCATATCCCACGCATCCAGGAGGCGCAGGCCACCGTCTACCATGCCCTCATCGAACTCGTGCAAACCTGCTTAGCGGCAGAGAAAGGGAGTGCTGACAGCGATGAAGTTCGTCGATGAATATCGTGATCCCGAGCTGGCCAAACGCATCGCCGCCGAGATCGCGCGCCTCAGCGAGGGGCGCCCGCTCAAGTTCATGGAGGTCTGCGGCGGTCATACCCATACGATCTACAAGCATGGCATCGAGGACGTGCTGCCGCGCAGCATCGACCTGGTGCATGGCCCGGGCTGCCCGGTCTGCGTCCTGCCGATGGGGCGCATCGATGATGCCATCGCCATCGCTCGCACGGAGGGCGTGATCTTCACCACCTTCGGCGACATGATGCGCGTCCCTGGCTCGAAAGGCAGCCTGCTTGATGCCAAGGCCGAGGGGGCCGATGTGCGCTTTGTCTACTCGCCGCTGGACGCCCTCAAGCTGGCACGCCAGTATCCCGATCGCCAGGTGGTCTTCTTCGCCATCGGCTTCGAGACGACCGCGCCCTCAACGGCGGTGACCCTGCTGCGGGCCAGGGCCGAAGGAGTCAAGAACTTCTCTGTTTTCTGCAATCATGTGACCATTATTCCGGCCATCAAAGCCATTCTCGACTCGCCCGATCTGCGCCTGGATGGCTTCATTGGTCCAGGGCACGTCAGCATGGTCATCGGCATGCGCCCCTATACCTTCATCGCCCGCGATCATCACAAGCCGGTCGTCATCGCCGGGTTTGAGCCGCTGGACATCATTCAGGCCGTCTACATGCTGGTCAAGCAGATCAGTGAAGGACGGGCAGAGGTCGAGAACCAGTACACGCGCGTCGTGCGTCCCGAGGGCAACATGCGCGCTCTGGAGGCGATGGCCCGCACGATGGAGCTGCGGCCCTTCTTCGAATGGCGCGGCCTCGGGTTCATTACGCACAGTGCCCTCAAGCTGCGGCCCGAATTTGCCGATTGGGATGCCGAGCTGCGCTACGAAGTGCCGGGCCTGCGCGTGGCCGATCCCAAAGCCTGCCAGTGTGGCGAGGTCCTCAAGGGGGTCATCAAGCCCTGGGAGTGCAAGGTCTTTGGTACGGCCTGCACCCCTGAGACGCCCATCGGCACCTGTATGGTCTCCCCCGAAGGGGCCTGCGCGGCCTACTACAATTATGGCCGCTTCTCGATGGCTGCTGAGCGTGACCACCTGCGCAGCCTCTCGCAGACCCCATAAGCGGAGGCTAGGGCCAGATCGACGGACGGACGGACCTGGGGAACCGAAAAGGCGGGCGACTCAAGCGAGCAAGACAAGGTAAGAAAGGAAGGGAGAGAGAAATGGAAGGCAGGCCCAGCCCAGAGCAAGAGGCGGCGCGGCTCGACGCAGTGTTGCAGAAGATGGAGCGCGTCCGGCAGGCGCGCCGACACAAGTTCTATTTGCGCGATGAGCGCATCACGCTGAGTCACGGGAGCGGCGGCAAGGCCACCCATAACCTGATTGAAGGCGTGTTTGCCCCGGCTTTCTCGAATCCTCTCCTCGATGCGATGGACGATGCAGCGGTCTTCTCGCTCGATGGGAGCGGTCTGCAGCTGGCCTTTACGACTGATACCTATGTGGTCAGCCCGCTGTTCTTCGCCGGTGGCGACATTGGCAAGCTGGCCGTGCATGGTACCATCAACGATCTGGCGATGGCTGGCGCTCAGCCGCTGTATCTGTCAGCGAGCTTCATCCTGGAGGAGGGCTTTCCCATTGCGGAACTGCGCCGCATCGTCGCCTCCATGCAGGAGGCGGCCAGTCAGGCCGGAGTGGCCATCGTCACCGGCGACACGAAGGTGGTGCAGCGCGGCAAAGGAGATGGCGTCTTCATCAATACGGCGGGTGTTGGGCTGCGCCGTGCCCACTGGCCGCTGGGGCAGACCTGTCTGCAGCCTGGGGATGTCGTGCTCCTCAGTGGCAGCGCTGGCGACCACGGCATCGCCATCATGCTGGCGCGCGAGGCCCTGGACATCGAGACCGAGATCCAGAGCGATACGGCACCGTTACACACGCTGGTGGCGGCCTTGTTAGAGACCATCGGCGAGCGCGTGCATTGCCTCAAAGATCCTACGCGCGGCGGCGTAGCCACGGCCCTCAACGAAATGGCCCTGGCTTCGGAGGTGGCCATCGGCCTCGACGAGCAGGCGATCCCGGTGCATGCCGGCGTCCGTGGCGCCTGCGAGATCCTGGGACTTGACCCACTCACCATCGCCAACGAGGG
This sequence comes from Thermogemmatispora sp., assembly GCF_019683635.1. GTDB lineage: Bacteria > Chloroflexota > Ktedonobacteria > Ktedonobacterales > Ktedonobacteraceae > Thermogemmatispora. The sequence continues at coordinate 11,599 of NZ_JADGIA010000153.1, forward strand.
CAAGCTGCTGGCGGTGGTCGCGCCCGAGGCCGCCGAGAAAGCCCTGGCGGTCATGCGTGCGCATCCTTTAGGGCAGGAGGCGGCCATCATCGGCAGCGTGCAGGCGGAACCGCCGGGCCTGGTCTTCCTGCGCACCGAGATCGGTGGCATGCGCGTCCTCGATATGCTCGTCGGCGATCCGCTCCCTCGCATTTGCTAAGTTTCCACCTCATATTTTCTCCTCTCGCACTCTAAGCGCTCACCTTCTACCTTCAGGTGAGCGCTACGCTCATTCCCTGGAACCTTCTCCCCCTGTGAGCTGCCTCTCACATCATCCAAAGATTTGATATATTGATCGATATAAATGGTGGGGAAGTCGCGTTTATATTACGCAGAAAGCTCTCTAGCGTAATATGCTTGCGGGAGAACAATGTGCTACAACCATCGTTCCTATTGTCTGAGAGACGCCAAGGCGATGCTTCCCAGCAGCGGGCCCTTGTGGGGAGCTGGCTCGGCAAGCAGCTGCTGGCGCTAATACTCGCTATAGGGTTGCTGCTGGCCGGTGGGCAAGTGGCTCTAGCCGAGAGCGTCACTGTCAGCGACGGTGCTGGGGTCTTGGATGTGGCCCGTGTCAAGAGCGAGGGGGCGAAGCTACCCTATCCGTTGGAGGTCGATACGACCAACAGCTTCAGCGGCAGTCAGGCAGACTTTGAGGGCTATGCACGTGGGCGGGTGAGCGCAGCCGAGCGGCTGATCGTGATCGCCATCGACACGGTACATCGCTGGGTCTATATTGAGTCGGGAAATGAGGTCCCGCTCTCGGATAGCGAGGCGGAAGATGCCTACACGGCCTTCAAGGAGAACTATTCTGAAGGGGGCTACACCGGGGCAACGCTGGCGGCCATCCAGTCGCTGGAGGAGAGCCTGACCGTGACCTCATCGTCTGAAGAAGTATCGTCAGCTAGCACCAATCAAGGCTTTGATTGGACACTGGTGGCCTGGCCTGGCTGTTTCTGTGGCTCTGTTGCCGTCATTTGCTGCTTCGTCCTTGGAACTGCTGCCAATGAGGGTGCAGTTCAGCGGCGTAGGGGTTATCGGGCAGGTCAAACCAGTGCTGGTTTTTGGAACAGCAGCTATGGAGGGGGGGGTAGCGACAGTGGAGGGAGTGCCGGCGGGAGCTTCAGCGACAG
>NZ_JADGIA010000154.1 GCF_019683635.1 Thermogemmatispora sp.
GGCCTACTCAGGCCCGCACAGCTGAATATAGAGTAGCACAGTGAGAACGGCCCGTCTACAGCGTTGACGAGCCTTATCCCAAGGCGTTACAATGACCTTGCACCTGATTCAAACGGGTTACAAGCACGGAACATTCCAGCTATGAGCACCGGTCGGCGTATCCGCTTAACTTCGCTCGCCAGCTGTGCCGGTTGAGCGGCCAAAATGGGCCCGGCGGCCCTGGCGCAGGTTCTGCGTCCCCTGAAAGCCCAGAGTGTCCCGCCCTCCCTGCTCGTAGGCTTGAGTGCCGCCGACGATGCGGCAGTCTACCAGATCAACGAGCAGCAGGCGATCATTAGCACGGCGGATTTCTTCCCGCCCGTGGTAGATGATCCTTATGCTTTCGGCGCGATCGCTGCCGCCAATGCCATGAGCGATGTCTACGCGATGGGCGGCGAGGTTTTGATGGCCATTAATTTGGTCGCCTGGCCCGACGACCTAGAAATGGAGCTGTTGAGCGAGATTCTGCGCGGCGGAGCCGAGACGGTAGCCCGGGCCCAGGCTGTCATCGCCGGAGGGCATACGGTCAGCGACCGCGAGCCAAAGTATGGGCTGGCCGTCACCGGCAGCGTTCACCCACAGCGCATCTTTACAAAAGGCGGCGCCCAGCCCGGCGACTTGCTGGTCCTGAGCAAGCCGCTCGGCACAGGTCTGATTACCACGGCCCACAAGCGCGATCAGGTCACTGCGGAGGATCTGGCGGCAGCCGTGGCCTCGATGACGCGCCTCAATCGCGAGGCCAGTCGCGCTCTGGCGGAGCTGGCTGCCTCCAGTGGAGGTGTGCACGCCGTGACCGATGTGACTGGTTTCGGCTTGCTCGGCCACGCCTGGGAAATGGCCTCTCAGAGCCTGACAAGCATGCGCCTGACGTTTTCCGCACTGCCACTATTGCCCCATGCTGCGGAATACGCGGCGCGCGGCTGCACTCCCGGCGGGACGAGTCGTAACCGGGCCTATTTTGGCCCTCATGTCCGTTTGGGTCAGGGACTGGACACTGTGGCGGAGGCGATTCTCTGGGACCCGCAGACATCGGGCGGTCTGCTGGCAGCGATCGCTCCAGAGCTGTGGCCCCGTCTGGCCGCTCTGGAGTCCTCTGCCCCGTTCTGGCTCATCGGCGAGGTGACAACCAGACATACTGAGGAGGCACAGGTGTCACTGGAGGTGTATTAACGACAATGGCTGCAGGATATAGAGCACTGGAAGAGGCCTTGGGTATCGAATTTCGCGACCCTGCACTGTTGCAACTGGCCCTAACCCATCGCTCCTATATCTATGAAACACCCGGCGCCGGGCGCGAGTCGAACGAACGCTTGGAGTTCCTCGGCGATTCGATCCTGGCTTTTGTCTGCGCTGATTTCCTTTACCGCACGTTTCCTCAGCTCAATGAGGGCGAGCTGAGCAATTTGCGCGCCGCTTTGGTGAAGACGGAGACCCTCGCTCAGTTTGCACGTGACCTGAATTTGCGTTCGTTCCTGCTCCTCGGAAAGGGCGAGCAGCAGAGCGGGGGCAGCCAGCGCGTGCTCGCCTCGGCGTTCGAGGCGCTGCTGGGAGCGATCTACCTTGATCAAGGGCTGGAGGCGGTGCGTGGCGTGATTATCCCCCGCGTGGAGCCATTAGCCCGCACTATTGTTGAGAAGCGCCTCTTTAAGGATAGCAAATCTCTGCTCCAGGAACTGGCTCAGGCCCGCGAGGGCATTACTCCCTCTTATCGCCTGGTCAGCCAGGAAGGTCCTTCTCACAACCGTGAGTTCACAGTTGAGGTGCTCCTCGGCGAGCGGGTCATTGGTCGTGGCCAGGGACGCAACAAACAGGCAGCCGAGCAGGAAGCTGCCCACGCAGCTCTGGATAGCCGCGGCTGGCTGTAGTCAGGCAGCTCCGTGCGCCAGCAAAAACTTGTTGAAAAGCACGATGCTTACTCTTTCGGGAAGAAAGGGTTGGTTGGTTGGTTGGTTGGTTAGCAGGATAGGGAGGAGGAGAACGCATGCGACTGGAGCCAACGCCGCGTCCAGAGCAGACCCTGCGAGTCAGCGCGCGGCTGATCACAGCGAGTACGATCTTGCATTTGTCTTCCGATGAGTTGGAGCGCTGCATTACTCAAGAGCAGACCGAGAATCCGGCCCTGGAGGTTCAGGAGCAGCGCGTCTGCCTCTTCTGTGGGACCTTGCTCCGCGGTAGCGGCAGCGTCTGCACCTCGTGCGGCTACTATGCACCAGTCGGGGCCCCAGAGGGCAGCGCTACGCCCCCCGTCGAAAATGGCGCCGGCGCCGCCGGGGAGCGCTTCCTTCAGCCTTTCTACGACATGGACAACTATGGCTTCGTCGAGGCCGATGCCGAGGCTGAGGATGATCCTCTGGCGCGAATCGCGACGCCCGAATCTCTGGCTGAACGCCTACTGCAACAGCTGGAAGCCCTTATTCCTCCCGAAGAGGCCCCCATTGCCGAGCACCTGGTTGGGAACTTGAACGAGCGGGGATATCTGGAAATCAGCACGGCGGAGATCAGCCGCTACCTCGATGTCCCGCTAGAGCGAGTCGAGTACGTCCTCAAGCAACTCCAGACCCTGGAACCAGTAGGCATCGGCGCCCGCGATCTACGCGAATGCCTGCTGATCCAGCTGGAAGCACTGGCCGAACAGGAGACCCCGCATCCGCTGGCTCGTACGCTGATCGAGCGCCATCTCGATCGCCTGGGGCGCAGTCAGTACCAGGAGATCGCTCGCGAGCTGAAGGTGCCTGAACAGGAAGTCCGCGCCGCAAGTGCTTACATCCGCAGCCGTTTGTACCCCTTCCCTGCCCATACCTACCGCCTGGATAGCCATGCCTCTCAACGCGAGAGCAGCGCTATGTACGTGCACCCAGACGTCATTATCCGCCGTGCCGATAACGGCTTCGAGGTCGAACTCATCGAAGAGAAGCGCTATCACTTCGCGGTCAACCGCGGCTATCACGCAGCAGATGGCGAGAGCGCAAGTCTCGCCCTGCAGCGCTATTTCTCCCAACAGAGCGACCGGGCACGCTTTTTTATCGACTGTGTTCAGCGCCGCTGGCGCACCCTGAAACGAGTGGCGGAGATCGTCGTCGAACAGCAGCGCGATTTTCTAGAGAAAGGGATTCGCTACCTGCGCCCGCTGACTCGGGCCGAGGTGGCGGCGCGCCTCGGCCTCGACGAGGGTACGGTGAGCCGCGCCACCGCGAACAAGTACGCTCTGCTGCCCAACGGGCGCCTGATCCCCTTCTCTGACTTTTTTGATAGCTCGCTTGGCGTCAAGGATATTCTGCGTGAGATCATTCAGCAGGAGGCGCCTCAGCGACGCCTGAGCGATGAGGAGCTGCGCCGCTTGCTGGCCGAGCGCGGTATCCATCTGGCCCGCCGTACCGTGACCAAGTACCGGGAGGAGATGGGCATCGGCTCCTCACGTGAACGCTGAGGGACGCACGTAGATGGTCCGCTCGTGGTCGTAGACGACCAGGCCCGGGCCACCTCCTTTCATATGACGTACGTGACGCTGGAGCGTGTAGTCAACGGGTACGCTGCTGTTGCCACGTGCCTGACTGTAATAGGCCGCCAGGCTGGCCGCCTGCTCAAGAGTACTCTGTGGCACCTGGCGGCCCGTCGCTTTGATGATGACATGGGCGCCCGGCACGCCGCGAGCATGCAGCCAGATATCGTTGCCACTCGCCTGGTGGAAGGTGACCTCCTCATTCTGCCGGCTGTTACGCCCCACCAGAATAGTGAAGCCATCGGCACTCTGGATGTAGAGCGGGACACCCCCGCCAGGAGGTACAGCTTTTCCACGGCCAGCCTTCTTTTTCCCGGCCTTTCTCTGTGCCTCAGAATTTTTCTTCTCATGCAGATAGCCAGCGGCCTGGATCTCGGCTTTGACCAGCTCAATCTCATCCGGCGTCTCGGCCAGCTGCAAGTCGGTAAGCAGCTGCTCTAGCGTGGCCAGCTCCGCCCGGTTGCGCTCTATCTGCTCGGGCAGAAGCGCCGCCGCCCGGCGCATCTTCTGATATCTGGCAAAAAGTCGGTTGGCGTTGCCCACGGCATCGAGACGCGGATCAAGTTCGATAGTGACCTCGGGAAGATTGTCCTGGGCCACGTCGGCGGCAAAGAGATCGGGCAGGCGGACCTGCGTCTGCCCTCGCTCTATCTCACGTTGAAAGGTTAGCAACAGCTCGCCCTGCCGACGATAGTTCTCCGCTTCAGCAAGCGCGCGCTGCTCTTCCTCCAGTGTTGCAGCACGGCGCCGGCAGCGTTCTATCTGGGTCTGGAGCAATTTGCGTAGCGGCGCTCGTCGGCTCTCAAGAGCATCGAGCCACTCGTTACGGGCATAGAAGTCGTCGATCAGCACGTTGATCGACGGCGATTCGCGAATGCGCACCCCCTCCACCGTGCTATACTGCTCCAGCACATAGGGCGCAAAGGCCAGTGGCGTACCTCGTGCCTCTGATTCTCCTGCCACCACAGAGGCTGGCTCAAGACGCTCGACGAGCTGTGGATGCCAGCGGCGGGTATCGTAGAGGGCAGCCAGCTCACGAATATTCCAGGCCAGCTCTTCCCATTGTTCCTGGCTAAGCTCCAGCCCGGCCTCGCTGTTGCCCAGGGCGCGATAGACCGCCTCCCGTGCAAGCAAGGGGCTGAAACCAAGGAGGTGACGAACGAGAAGCTGCCAGAGCCGAGGCGCCGCCTCCTTGCGCCGTGGTGCCGCCTTAACGCTCTCTCCTCCTTCCACAGGGGCCGACTCTCCTCCCTCATTGCCCGGGATAATGGACAGCTGGGCCGCGGTGACAGTCGTCGGCTCCAGACGCGGCAGAAGTTGACCGGCAAAGGCACGCTGCTGAGGGGGCGGCGGTACATAGGGAACGTTCGGCATGATCACGCGATAACGGTTAATGTCTGCCCCAATGCGCTTATGACAGCCGAGAATCAGGCCCGCTTCATTGCACAACACAATATTACTGGTACGCCCCATGATCTCAGCAATCAGGCGCAGTCGCTGATAGCTGGCAGTTGGCCCCTGGCCGGCGCGCTCAGCCTGTTCGCCAGTCTCCAAGGCAGGTGCCTCATCTTCATGGCCACGCCAGACCCGCGTCCGAAAGATCAGGTGCAGCACACGCTCCCAGCGCGGCTGCTCGACGGCCTCAAGGCGCGCCCCCTCCAGATATTTGCGTAGCAGCATCACAAAGGGCGGGGGCTCTGGTACTGCGCGCGGCGGTTTGCGTAGTGTCAGATGCAAGCGCGCCAGCTGCGGATGGGCTGACAGATAGAGCCAGCGCTTCTGCCCTTTTTCGTCCTCGCCCACCCGCGGCGGACAGTAGCACTCGATGGCAATGGAGTGTTCCGTGGGCGGGATAATTGTCTCAACACGCGCATCAGTTAAGAGTACGCGCAACTCATCAGCAACAGCAGCAAGGGTGATGGCGTCGACATACATGCGAGAAACCTCACCGGTGGCTATAGCGTTTCGGGATATTGTACAATTATAGCAGTCCTGGTTCATCCCTTACGCCGGGCAGGCGCCAGGGAGAGCAGAGCGGCCCCTTCTTCGCGCAGCCTTCTTCGCAAGCGTTGTGCTCCCGGGAAGCCTCATCTGCGCGTCGCGATGCCCGCGTAGCCAGTTGAGCGATCGCTTTATCTGGTCGGCTCGGTCGCCCGAGCGGCCAGGGGCTCGGTTTGTCAGCCCCCTCCGAGCGGTAGTTGTCAGGCCGGGGATCTCAGCTACCGGCCTGAGCAGGCCAAGAGCAATCAAAAACGTCAATACACCAGCAGACAGGGACGTCCATCACAGCCCACTAGCCAGGTCACTCTCCAGGGAAGGGGGAGCCTCTCTTCTGCCTTGCCGGTCCTGCACTGCGCGGGAGAAGCGGATCAGCTCGGGCGGTCGGTCAGGCGGCCTGCCAGGGATACACCTTGGGACAGCAGCACAGCGGAGCATAGCACAGCAGAGCGGGAAAAGCAGCATGCACGTTGAGATGGAGCCTACAGCCGAGAGAGAGAGCGCCACGCTCCGGCCAGCGGAGAAGCAAGGACTGCTCTTTGTGTTGTCCGCACCCTCGGGGACGGGCAAGGATAGCGTCATCGAGGCGCTGAAGCGACAAGGTATGGACTTCCATGTGGTGACCTCGGTGACAACTCGCGCTCCCCGGCCTGGGGAGAGCGAGGGCCACCCTTATCATTTTATCAGCTACGAGGAATTTCAGCAGCTCGTGGCCAACGACGAGCTGATCGAGTATGCCAATGTTCATGGCAACTGGTACGGGCAACCCCGACGTCAAATTAAGGAAAACCTGGCAGCAGGCCGCGATGTCCTGCTCAAGGTTGATGTGCAGGGTGCCGCCACCATTCGGCGCAAGATTCCCCAGGCCATCCTTATCTTCCTGGCCCCCGAGACGCAGGAAGAGCTGGCTCAGCGCTTGAGCCGGCGACAGACCGAAGACGCGGAGCAATTCCGCCGGCGTCTCGCCGATGCGGTCAACGAGTTGGCCCAGTACCACTGGTACGATTATCTGGTCATTAACCGCGAGGGCCAGCTCGCCCAGGCGGTCGAGCAGGTTCGGGCAATTATGATCGCTGAACATTGCCGAGTCCAACCGCGTTATGTAGAACTCTAAGGCAGCTTCAGACGTTTGAGAGGAGGCCGTATGACGGATATTCGTTTTGAGCAATCCGGTACCAAAGAGCGTAACTTAGCAATGGAGCTGGTACGTGTTACCGAGGCAGCAGCCCTGAGCGCGGGCCGCTGGATGGGACGGGGAGATAAAGAGAAAGCCGATCAAGCCGCCGTGGACGCCATGCGCCAGGCCCTTGATGGTGTGGACATGGATGGCATCGTCGTCATCGGTGAAGGCGAGAAGGACGAGGCGCCCATGCTCTATATCGGAGAGCGCGTCGGAAACGGCTCTCCGCCGCAAGTGGATGTTGCAGTCGATCCGATCGACGGCACACGCCTGCTCTCCCTGGGCCTGCCAGGCGCGCTGGCAGTCGTTGCTACCGCCGAGCGCGGCAGCATGTACTCTGCGCCGCCCGGAGTCTTCTATATGGAGAAAATCGCCGTCGGTCCCGCGGCTAAGGATGTCATCGACATCAACGCACCAGTTGCTGTGAACCTGGAGCGCATCGCCCGGGCTAAGGACGCTCAGATCGACGACTTGACGGTGATCATTCTGGATCGACCGCGCCACCAGGAGATCATCCGCCAGATTCGCCAGGCAGGGGCTCGCATCCGCCTGATCAGCGATGGCGACGTGGCCGCGGCGATTCTGGCCGCTATGGAAGACTACCGCGGCGTCGATGTTTTAATGGGAATTGGCGGCGCTCCGGAGGCCGTGCTGGCCGCAGCTGCTATTAAGTGCCTGGGCGGCGCGATGCAGTGCAAGGTCTGGCCACGCTCGGATGAGGAGCGTGAGAAATTCAAAGCCGAAGGCATCGACCTCGATCAGGTCTTAACCATCGATGATCTGGTGCACAGTAACGATGTCTCATTTGCGGCCACGGGCATTACCAGCGGCGAGCTGCTCGATGGCGTCCAGTACTTCGGCTGGGGCGCTCGCACCTCCTCTATTATGATGCGCTCGCGCTCTGGCACCGTGCGCTATATCCAGGCGCGCCATAAGTGGCGCCGTGGCCTGGGCGCTTCTCAAGCTCAGACAACACGCTAGCCAGCGCTTTCGCCCCCTGACGCGCTGCAAAACAGCGCTCCCCATGCCCTCAGCTCTCGCCCTCTACCGCCCACGGCTGACCTTCAGCCAGCTTATCGTCTCAACAAGCAGACGAGTGGAATGGGGAGCGCTGCCCCCTAGCTACAGACACTTCCCTTGCCCCTCCACGCCTTGCCTGTATGTAACCTCCCGGCGTATTGCCCTTAGAGAGACAGGTCAAGAGACGGCGCCGCCTTGCCTGCTCACCGAAGAGGTGTATCTCCTCACCACTATCATTAATGAAGAGGATAAGGAGCACAATATGCCGTTCAAACCCCTTCACCAGGCTCAGGCACTTCATGACGATGGGCACGGCTCAGGCGGGCAGCAGCAGCGAGCCGGAGCCAGGCTCCTCGTACTCGGGATGGCCGTCCTTGTCACCTTGCTCGTGGTAGCTTGCGGCAACGGAAGTTCCCCCACTAGCAGCGCTGTCACCCCAACAGTCAGCAGTAGTCAGCTCACTTCCAGCCCGCCCCCGACCACGACGTCCCAAGCGACTCAGTCAGCCTCCAGCACTGCTACTACTGTACAAGTGCAGATTATTGAACAGAACGAGCGCTACCAGTTCTCACCGCAGACGCTGACCATCAAGAAAGGCACACGAGTCGTATGGCTCAACAAATCGGATGCGCCGCATACCGTCACGAGCAACAATGGAGCCTTCTCCGACTCTGACACCATTGGGGAGGGCGCGACCTTCACCTTGCTCTTCACCACAGCGGGAACCTATCAATACCACTGCAGCATTCATACCTACATGACAGCCACCATCATCGTGACCGCCTGACGAGCTGAACGAGCGGGCCAGGATCGCCCATCAGAGAGAAGCGAAGACAGGCACCACGAGTAGGGAAGCCAGGGGCTCGTTTCAGGCTCCCGCTTCCACAGCGGAGGAGATGTCAGCCACTGATGAAGCAAAGAACGGCGCGCTGAAGCGAGTCCCATCAGCCTCTTGGCAGCGTCTATCTCACGAGGGCGGCGAGCGCTTGCAAATGCATGTCTCTCGCTCTCGAATGGACGGAGCGACGGGCCGGGCCGGCCTCGCCGCTCAGAGGCGCTGGAGCTTCTCGATCACGGCATCAGCTACCTGGGAGGTACCAACCGCTGTTGGGTCATCGGGACGTGGCTTCAGGTCGTAGGTAACGTTTTTCCCTTCAGCGATCACTTGAGCAATGGCCTTCTCCAGTCGATTGGCCGCATCCTTCTCACCCAAATGACGAAGCATCAGTACACCGGAAAACATCATGGCCATCGGATTGACCTTATTCTGACCGGCATACTTCGGGGCGCTGCCATGTACCGGCTCGAAGACAGCGTACTGGTTGCCAATGTTGGCCCCGGGCGCCACACCTAGCCCACCAATCAGACCCGCGGACAGATCGGAGACAATATCTCCATAGAGATTGGGAAGCACCAAGACATCGTATTGCTCCGGTTTCTGTACGAGCTGCATACAAATATTGTCAACAATGCGGTCTTCAAACTGGATATCGGGATACTCGCGGGCCACCTCCTGGGCCGTGGCGAGGAAGAGGCCATCGGAGAACTTCATAATATTTGCTTTATGAATAGCCGTGACCTTGCGCCGACCATGCTCACGGGCATAGTTAAAGGCGAAGCGAACAATGCGGCGACTGGCGGCCACCGAAATATACTTGAGGCTGATCGCCGATTCGGGGTCCAGGCGCGTCCCGGTTGTGCGCTCTACCAGCTCAATCAGCTCTGCCAGCTCGGATGAGCCACGCTGAAATTCAATGCCAGCATAGAGATCCTCAGTATTCTCGCGCACAATGATCAGGTCAACATGCTCGTAGCGGGAGCGGAGCCCTGGGTAGGTCTTGGCGGGACGGACGTTGGCATACAAATCCAGCTTCTTGCGTAGTGTGACATTGGCGCTGCGCACTCCTTTGCCAACAGGCGTGGTAATCGGTCCCTTGAGAGCCACCTTGGTGCGCTTGATCGATTCAATAACGTCTTCAGGCAGGATCGTGCCCTGTTTCTCCAGGGTTTCCATGCCCGCCTGGCAGACCTCCCAGCGGAACTCTACCCCCGTCGCCTCCAGCACGCGGCGGGTCGCCGTGGTGATCTCCGGTCCGGTCCCATCTCCAGGAATGAGGGTTACCGCATGCGGCATGAAGTCCTCCAGAACTGCAGAGTTTGTTCGTAGCAAAGAGGTTGAGCAATCATGTAGAGATTATAGCACGAGTGCCAGCCATAAGCCCACCCGTGCTACCAGGCTGGACTGAGCGGGAACCGGGCGCCCTGGAGATATGGGCAGAGCGAGGGAAGGCCCTTAGCGCTGATCCGACTCAGCAGGAGTGGCAGCCAGCGATGCACTCGCCGCCTTGGTAGTCCTGGCAGTCGTTGCCTTTGTTGCCCTGGTCGTTCGCTTTTTGCTCCCTTTGCTATTCTTTGCAGATCCCGTCTTTTTCTCAGTCTTCTTACTCTTGCTTTTAGCAGTAGAAGCTTTAGCTGTGCTCCGTCTCTGCTCGCTGCCCGTAGCATTCCCATTGGAGGTTGCTTGGGAGGCTGAACGCGTCCGCCTGCTCTTGGCTCTGACAGTTGTGGGCAAGGGCAGCTCCCCGGCTGCCGAAGGCGCCTGTGTCGTCTCTGTCATCCCATTCAAAGAGGGGCTGGCCTCCGCGTCTGGCTCCGTGCTCTTCTGGGCCTTTTTGCGTCTGGACGCGGTGCCTCGCCGGGAGGATGCCAGGCCATTCTGCTGGGGCTGTTCCTCGGGATTTTGCTGTGGCAGCACGACCTCCTCGTAGCAGACCGGCTCCTGGCCGCCGCGCGGGATCACCATCAATCCACCGCAGCGCGGGCACGGTTCCGGCACCGGGCGCTCCCAGATGGCGAAATTACAGGTCGGGTAGTTGCTGCAACCATAGAACGTGCGCTTGGTCTGACGCGTCTTACGCTCGACCAGATCGCCACCGCACTGCGGACAGAGGGCCCCGGTCTTATTGACAAAAGAGCGCCCATAGCGGCACTCCGGAAAGCCCGAGCAGGAGATAAACCGACCGAAGCGCCCGCTGCGGATCACCAGCTTCCGGCCACACTCGGGGCACAGCTCGTCCAGCTCCTCGACCGGCTTCTGCACGCGATCCATCTCAGCCTCGGCTCTGGCTACCATCTCCTTGAAGGTCTCATAGAAATCGCGCAGAAACTCGGTCCAGGACTGGCGTCCCTCCTCAACATTGTCCAGCTTCTGCTCCATATCGGCAGTAAAGCCGACATCAACGATCTCAGGGAAGTGCTTATTGAGCAGCTCGTTGACGGTTTCGCCGAGCCAGGTTGGCACAAAACGACGCTGTTCCTGGGTAACGTACCCCCGCTCCTGAATGGTTGAGATGATGGGCACATAGGTACTGGGACGCCCGATGCCCAGCTCCTCCAGCTCTTTGATCAAGCTAGCTTCCGTATAGCGCGGCGGCGGCTGCGTAAAGTGCTGCTGCGGCTGCAGTTCATGAAGGGCCAGCACTTCGTCGACAGCGAGCAGCGGCAGTAGACGCTCTTCCTCATCGCGTGGCCAGACGGCGTAGAAACCAGGGAAGCGGAGATGGGAGCCGCTGGCCCGAAAGACGTACTGGCCTGCCAGGATATCGGCGCGCACCGTGTCAAAGAGCGCTGGCGTCATAAAGCTGGCCACAAAGCGGCGCCAAATCAGACTATAGAGCTTGTATTGATCAGGCGTTAGATATTCTCGCACCTGCTCAGGCGTGAGCGTCACATCCGTCGGACGAATCGCCTCGTGGGCATCCTGGGCCGTGGCCTTGAGCTTGCCAACGCGCCCCGATCCGACGAAGGGCTGGCCATAGGTTTGCTCAATAAAGCGACGCACGCTGGCCTTCGCTTCATCAGAGACGCGCGTCGAGTCGGTGCGCATGTAGGTAATGAGTCCCTGTGAGCCGCGTGGTCCCAGCTCGATGCCCTCGTAGAGCTGCTGAGCCAGGCTCATCGTCTTCTTGGGCTTAAAGTAGAGGCGCGACGAGGCATCCTGCTGCATGGTGCTGGTTGTATAGGGGAGCGGCGGCTGACGACGCACCTCGCGCTGGATCAGGCGCCAAACCGAGAAGCTCACCCCGCGTAGCTCGGCTAGAATGGCCTCGGCTTCCTGCTGATTGGCGATATGCAAGCGTCGCCGCGTCTCCTCAGAGCGACGCTCGTTCTCCCCCTCCGATGACCCTTCACCCTCATCGCTCTCAGCTGCCCCTTCTTCCTCCCCTTCCGTCGGCTGGTGGCCCGTCAGCTCATTGAGGCGCGCCACCAGCGTCGCCTCAAAGCGCTCCTGCTCGCCTTGCTTGCTTAGCAGGGCGGTAATCGTCCAATACTCCTGGGGCACAAAGTCCCGGATCTGCCGCTCACGATCACAGATCAGGCGCAAGGCGACCGACTGCACCCGCCCAGCACTGGTGCCCGATTGGACGCGTCTCCACAGGAGGGGACTAATCTTGTAGCCCACCAGACGATCAAGCACCCGACGCGCCTGCTGTGCATTGAATAGATCTTCATTAATAGTCCGCGGCTTCTGGATCGCCTCCTGTACAGCTTTCCGCGTAATCTCATTAAAGACAGCGCGGCGCGGATTCTTGAGTCCCAGGGTCTGCATCAGGGACCAGGCGATGAACTCCCCTTCGCGATCAGGGTCGGGGGCCAGATAGACTTCCTCGGCCTTCTTCGACGCCGCCTTCAGCTCGGCAATGACGCCCTTTCGCTCCTCGATAATTTCATACTGTGGCGCAAAA
>NZ_JADGIA010000155.1 GCF_019683635.1 Thermogemmatispora sp.
GAGCACAGGATAACAGGGAAGAGGCCGCCATGTCAACCCCCGGCAGAGAGCCAGAGGGGGCCGCCTTCCTCCCCTGGATGAATCCAGGGGTCCCCGGCGCCACACCTTTATGGAGGGGAGCGGCTGGCTTTGTCAGTGACCGGGTATGAAATGAGGCTTGCTCAGCACCCAGAGCAAGAAGAGGGCGCCGAGTCCCCAGAGCGCCAGCACTAGAAAGACCCCTCCTCGAAAGCGTGGCTTCTCCTGAGCCTGAGCGGCGCGTGCGCGGGCCCGGCTCTCCTCTAGAATAGCAGGCGGCAGGAGCTTGATGGCCAGGAGAATTCCTAGCGGCAGAATGACCAGATCATCAAGATAACCGACAACCGGGATGCAGTCGGGGATCAGGTCGACCGGGCTGAAGGCATAGCTCAGGAGACCAAGAAGCAGCAGACGGTGGTACCAGGGCAGACGCGGATCGCGATAGGCCAGGAGAAGGGCATGGACTTCTTGCCGCAATTGACGGACGCGCGCTTGCCAGCGCGCTCTGAAGCCTTGCATGCTCTCTTTAACTCTCCCCTCAATTGGTCTCCTCCCTTATAAGCAGTATACGGGCCGCTGCAAGTCGTCGCGCTCCCAGACTGAGCGCCTCAGTAATCCAGTCGCCGACGCAGCGCGTATGTGCTCAATGTCAGGATAGAGAAGGCCGCTGCAGATAAACAGGCCGGCCTCTGGTGCGGCTCTCTCTGTTCTCGTTGCCTTGGCCGGTCTGACCGACGGGAGGGGCGCAACCGTTGGCAGCCAGCTCACTCACTACTTTGATGGAGATGAGGAAGACGAAGCATGTTCGATTCTGTGCACGATTCGCAGATAGCTAGCCAGCGGTCTGGCATCCAGGGGGAGGAGTCAGCCACCGCCAGGACCAGGGTCCCGGCTCGCCGGGCCTTTTTACGCCGCTCGTTGACTGGGATGGCGCTAGCGGTGCCTGTTGGGGGCTTGCTGGTGGCCTGCGGCTCTAGCTCGACGATGACGGGTTCGGCCTCGGCGCCGACCAGTGCGCCTACTTCAGCGTCATCATCCCCGGTGCGCATGCTCTCGCTCGCTTCAGTGGCTGATAGTGGCTCGGCCTTCCGCGAGATTATGCAGGATGAGAATGCCCACGTGACCTTTCTACAGCAGGCCCTGACCAAGGCAGGCGTTCAGCCTCGCCCCAAGCCAACCTTCAAGAACCTGGAGCAGATGGACGTCCAGGCGTTCGCTCAGTTGGCCCAAACCTTTGAGAATGTTGGGGTGGGAGCCTATTTGATGGCGGCCCCGGCCATCGCCACCAAAGCCTATCTGGCCGCCGCTGGTTCGATCCTGACAGTGGAGGCACGCCATGCCGGCTTTCTCGATGCCTTGCTCAATAAGCCGCTAAGCGCCAATGGGGCCTTCGACAAGCCGCTCTCGCAAGCCGAGATTGTGAACGCCGTGTCGCCTTTTATTGCCAGTCTCAATGGTGGCTCCGATCCCTCGGCCTCTCTCAAGAACGACGCGGCTATTCTGAATTTCGCGCTCCTCCTGGAGTTCCTGGAGGCCGAATTTTATAATGTGAATGTACCAAAATTCTTCAAATAGCGCTCTCTTCGCTCCTCTGCCCCTTCTGGGGACAGATGGTGCTGGCAAGGGAACGGGGTGGGAGGAGCGGGCTGGGCGCCGGACGCCGGTTCCGTGGAGACAGCGGTCGCTCAGGCACTGCCGGGAAGGTTGCCTGTCGACCGTCTTCTTCGCTCGCTGGCGTCCGGCGCTTTTTTGGGCGGCGATAGAAGGGCAGCGCCCCGCGCTGCCCAGGCTGCAAGGCAACACGGCCAGGGGCCTTCAGGACAGCCACCAGATCAGTGAATTGTGCAATATAGCCAATAAGCGGAGGAGAATCTTCAGCTATTCTGCCAATGACAGCGCTAAAAATGGGATGGTAATGTATATTCACAAAAGGTAACTGTGCAGATTGACTAAAGGCTCTGCCGATCATCAGGCCGGCCCGGGCAGACAGTGACTGCAGAGCCAGAGACGGTCGATGGCTGCCAGTCGATCCGACCGGAGTAGATCCCACAGCGCTGCTGCTGCCCCTGTTCCCCTGGACGCGGCAAGGAACCAGACCGGGCGAGGAGCGGTCGGGGAACAAAGAGTGACGATGCGCATCCCGCCTGTATGAGAGCGGCCCTGGACCAGACCAGCTCTGGTCTGGCTAGCTGGCTGCCTTGCTCCTAGAGCGAGGGAGGATAGCCTTGCAGCTGCGGCGAGAGACAAGTAGCGGCTCAAACAGCGTAGCAACTCATTGCCCATACTGTGCCTTCCAGTGCGGCATGCTCCTGGGAGGAGGCCCGCAACAGCTATGGATCGAGGGCGACAGAGGCTTTCCTGTCAACAAGGGAGGACTCTGCCTTAAAGGATGGACCGCACCGCAGACGCTGGCCCATCCTGAACGCCTCCAGACACCCCTCAAACGTCAGCCCGATGGACGCCTGCTGCCGATCTCATGGGACGAAGCGCTCGATAGCATTGTGCAGCATATCCACATCACCCAGCAGCGCTATGGCAAGGAGGCTGTCGGCGTCTTCGGTAGCGGGGCCTTGACTAACGAAGAGGCCTATCTGCTCGGCAAGTTTGCCCGCCTGGCCCTGAACACTTCCCAGATCGACTACAACGGGCGCTTCTGCATGTCCTCGGCGGCGGAAGCCATGAATCGCGCCTTTGGCCTCGACAGGGGGCTGCCCTTCCCTCTGGAGGACCTGGCTCAGGCCGAGGTCATCCTCCTCGCGGGAAGTAACATCGCCGAAACCATGCCCCCACTGATGCAGTATCTGGACCGTCAGCAGCGAGCTGGGGGCCTGCTGATCACGGTTGATCCCCGTCACAGCCTCACGGCTCGTTCAGGCCGGCGCCATCTGCAGCTCACGCCCGGCAGCGATGCGGTGCTGGCCAATGGTCTGCTGCACGTTCTGATTCGCGATGGCCTTGTCGACGAAGATTACATCGCCCAACGTACCAGCCACTTTGACGCCGCGCGGGCGATGGCCGCCGCCTATTGGCCGGAGCGTGTCGAACGTCTGACCGGAGTGCCCGAGCGAGACCTGACCGAGGTGGCTCACCTGCTGGGCCACGCTCGCTCTGCCATCATCTTGACCGGGCGCGGCGTTGAGCAGCAGCGTCAAGGGGTGACCAATGTCCTGGCCTATATCAACGTTGCCCTGGCCCTTGGGCTTGTCGGTAAGCCCGGAAGCGGCTTCGGCAGCCTCACTGGCCAGGGCAACGGCCAGGGAGGACGCGAGCATGGCCAGAAGGCCAATCAGCTCCCGGGCTATCGCCGGATCGACGATCCTGCGGCTAGAGCCACCATCGCTCGCGTCTGGGGGATTGACGAGGGCGAGCTTCCTGGTCCAGGCCGCTCAGCTTATGAACTGCTGACCAGCCTGGGCACGCCCGAGGGCGTGCGCTGCCTGTTCGTCATGGGCAGTAACCTGGTGGTCTCAGCTCCTAACGCCCTGCACATCGAAGAGCGACTGGCTGCCCTCGACTGCCTGATCGTCTGTGACTTCTTCCTCTCTGAGACGGCGCGGCTAGCTACGATTGTCTTACCGGTCACTCAATGGGCCGAAGAAGAGGGCACGCTCACCAATCTCGAAGGCCGTGTCATCCATCGGCGGCGTGCCTTTGCCCCGCCAGCCGGTGTCTGGGATGAGATCACGCTGCTCTGCGAGCTGGCCAGGCGCCTGGGCAAAGGCCAGTATTTCCCCTTTCGTAACGCGCGGGAAGTCTTCGAAGAACTCAGACGCGCCAGCGCCGGGGGCCTGGCCGATTATGCCGGCATCACCTACGAAAAGATCGATGCCCAGCAGGGCGTTTTCTGGCCCTGCCCGACGCCAGAGCACCCAGGTACTCCTCGCCTCTTCGCCGACGGCTTTCCCACTGCCGACGGGCGCGCCCGCTTTCATGTGACCCACTATCAGGGGCCTGGCGAAGAGCCTGACCGCGACTATCCCCTCTATCTCAGCACGGGCCGCATTCTGGCCCATTATCAGTCAGGCAGCCAGACCCGGCGCATCAGTCAGCTGCGCGCACTCAGTCCTGAGCCATTGATCGAGATTCACCCCACCACAGCCAGGGAGCACGGTCTCTCTGAAGGGGACCTGGCCCTGCTCTCGACACGCCGGGCGAGTATGCGGGGCCGTATCACGATCAATGAGGCCATTCGCGAGGATACGCTTTTCGTCCCTTTCCACTGGGGTGACGTACAAGCAGTCAATCGCCTGACCAGTAGTGCGCTCGATCCTATAAGTCGCATGCCCGAGTTCAAGGTCTGTGCAGCACGCATCGAGCGCCTTGCCAGTCCAGGCGAGTAATAGAGGGAGGGAGCAACGCAGATGACGCGGAAACAGCGACTCGTTGTCATCGGCAATGGTATGGGCGGCGCCCGCCTTGTCGAAGAGATCGTCAGCCGCCCAGGAGGAGAGCATTACGAGATCACGGTCTTGGGCGCCGAACCCTACGGGAACTATAATCGTATCCTGCTCTCAGGGGTCCTGGCCGGTACCTATTGTCCCGAACAGATCTTTCTCCATCCGCTGGCCTGGTACGAGCAACATGATGTCAGACTCTGCGCCGGTCAGGCCGCCACTCGCCTTGACTGGCAGAGCCACCGTGTCCAGATCGCAGATGGCTCCTGGGAACCTTACGACCGCCTGGTGATCGCGACTGGCAGCAGTCCCTGTCTTCCCCTTTTGCTCAACCTTGTGCGTGAGGATGGCCAGCTGATCGAGGGAGCCTTTACTTTCCGTACCCTGGACGACTGCCAGGCCATCCTTGCCCACAGCAGCCACGCTAGACGGGCCGCTATCATCGGCGGGGGACTCCTCGGACTGGAGGCAGCCAGTGGTCTGGTCAAACGTGGGCTGGAGGTTCACCTCATCCACCGTGCTCCCCACCTTCTCAACCTTCAGCTCGATGCGGCAGGCAGCGCCGTCTTAGCCCGCCTCGTCAGCGAGCAGGGAGTTCAGCTACACCTCAGTAAGGAGACGGTGGCCGTCCTCGGAGAAGATCGGCTCTACGGCCTGCGCTTCAGTGATGGTAGCGAACTCGCCTGCGACCTCTGCATCATTGCCACCGGCACCCGCCCTAATACCGATCTGGCACGGGCAGCTGGTCTGGCTGTCAGGCGCGGCATCGTCATCGATGATGACCTGGCCTGCAGTGTCCCCGACGTTTTTGCCCTCGGTGAGTGCGCCGAGCATCGCGGGCAGACCTACGGCCTGGTCGCCCCCGTCTGGGAACAGGCCCGCATCCTGGCCGAACGCCTGACCGACAGCGCCAGTCAGAAACAGTACACTGGCTCAGCTATCTCTACCCGGCTCAAAGTCAGTGGCCTTGATCTGACGGTTATGGGCGATAAAGAGCCGGCCAGCAGCACTGACGAGGTCGTCACCTACGCCGAACCCACCCGCGGGATCTACAAGAAGCTGATCGTACGCGAGGGGCGCCTGCAGGGCGCCATCCTGCTGGGCGACCTGCCAGGCAGTATGCCTGCTGCCCGCCTTGTGCAACTCTTCCTGCGCGGTGACCCTCTGCCCACCAACCGCGCTGAGCTGCTCTTCCCCTGTCATGCTGGTAGCAAGCAGGCGCTATCGGTGGCCGAGCTGCCCGACGACGCGCAAATCTGCAACTGCAACGGTGTCTCCAAAGGCGCCATCCTTGCCGCCGTGCGCGCTGGCAAGCGCAGCCTCCAGGCCCTCTGTGAGGCCACGCGCGCCGCCACTGGCTGTGGCTCCTGCAAGAGCCAGGTCCAGGAGCTACTCGTCCTGGCCTGCGAGGGCGAGGTGGCCGAAGACCCGGCAGTGCACTACTACGTCCCGGCCATTCCCTTGACCAAGCCTGAACTGGTGCGCGTCATCAAAGAGCGTAAGCTGCGCAGTGTCTCCGCTGTCTTCCAGGCGCTCGCCGACGGCAGAGAAGACCCGACCAGCAAAGCCGGCCTGGCCTCGCTGCTCAAGACCATTTGGGGCAAGGACTACCAGGACGAGCGCGATGCCCGTTTCATCAATGACCGCGTACACGCCAATATCCAGAAAGACGGCACCTTCAGCGTCGTGCCGCGCATCTACGGGGGCGTCACCACGCCTGAGCAACTGCGCCGCATAGCCGACGTCGCCGAAAAATATCGCGTGCCGCTCGTCAAGATCACTGGTGGACAGCGCATCGACCTGGTTGGTGTGCGTAAAGAGCAGCTGCCGGCCATCTGGAAAGACCTCGGCATGCCCTCCGGCCATGCCTATACCAAAGCCTTCCGCACCTGCAAGACCTGCCTGGGCAGCGACTTCTGCCGCTACGGCCTGGGCGACAGTACCGCCCTTGGCATCAAAATTGAGAGGCGCTATCAAGGCATCGAGATGCCACACAAGGTCAAGCTGGCTACTGCTGGCTGCCCACGTAACTGCTCAGAGGCTACGACTAAGGACCTGGGGGCCGTGGCCATCGAGGGAGGACGCTGGGAGATCTATGTTGGCGGGGCCGCTGGTTCGCGTGTTCGCAAGGGCGACCTGCTTTGCACGGTCGCGACCCATGAGGAGGTGCTGCTCTACATGGGGCGGTTCATGCAGTACTATCGCGAGAACGCGAAATATCAGGAACGCAGCTACGACTTCGTAGAGCGCGTTGGCATCGAGCACCTGCGGCGCGTCCTGGTGGAGGATGCCGAGGGCATCTGCGAGCGCCTCGACCGCGAGATTCAGGCTGCCGTCGACGCCTATGTTGACCCCTGGCAGCGCGAGGCCGAGCAGCCCGTGACTCCCACTCAGTTTAGCCAGGCTCTGGAGGCCGTGCCCGTTCCCCTGGGGGCCAGCGAGTGAGCATGCTTCGACCTGATCCGGTCTGCTTTCTCCATCCTGGTCCACGTACGCCCTGCAGGAAGTCCCGACGAGGACAGCATAGAGTGGAAAGGAGGAAACGAGCGAGCCATGATGAAAGCGCCGCTACCACCCGGAGCCGTGTGCTATAATCTAGGGCACATCAGCCGCATTCCGCGCGGCGAAGGCCGCACCTATCGGTTGCGCGATCGGCTCGTCGCCGTCTTTCGCAGCCGCAGCGAAGAGCTATTCGCGACGCAAGCTGACTGCCCCCACCGGGGAGGGCCTTTAGCCGACGGCATCATCGGCGATGGCACAGTCATCTGCCCGCTGCACGCTTTCAAATTCAACCTGCGCACGGGCACCCCGCTCGGGAATAGTTGCCCAAGCCTGCGCACCTATCCCGTCCGCCTTGATGCCGATGGCAACATTCTGATCACCGTTGACGACTAAAGAAGAGGGCCGGGGCAGGTTCTGCCCTCGCTGCCTCGGCCCGCCGCTCAAGTTGGGCCGCGGACAAACGAGACGACTTGCTACGTCACCCATGAGCCGATTGAGAGGGAGACGAGGCGAGTGGAAGGCAGAACACGGAAAGAGGAAAAGGGACCAGCTATGACAAGACGCTTTGCAGAGGCCGAGATCGCTGTCCTGGAAGCACGTATGAGCGGGGAACTCGCCAATCTCATCGCGCGTCACGGCGGACATGCCCGTTGCATCCCTGCCGTGCGCGAGGTCCCGCCAGCAGATGCGACCCAGCAGGCCATGACCTTGCTGCATGAGCTGTGCGCCCAGCGCCTGGACGCCATTATCTTCTCGACCGGCGTGGGCGCCAATGCACTATTACGGGAGATCGAGCGGCAGGGTCTGCTTCCAGAGCTGCTTGATGAACTCAAGCGGATCACCATCATCTGCCGTGGTCCCAAGCCGGCCACCGTGCTCAGGAAACATGGCCTGCCGGTGCACATCAGTGCACGCGAGCCATACACCACCGAGGAACTCCTCGATGCTCTGGATGAGGTCGAGCTGAACGGGAAGCGCGTGGCACTGCTGCACTATGGAGAGCGCAACGCCCGGCTCGTGGCCTATCTGCAGGAGCGCGATGCGCGGGTTCTAGAGTTCTGCCTCTACGAGTGGCAGCTCCCTGAAGATACCAGCTCCCTCACCCAGCTCATCCACGACCTCTGCGCCGGACAAGTCGATGCCCTCATTCTGACCAGTCAGGTCCAGGTGCGTCACCTCTTCCAGCTGGCAGAGAGGGAGGGATGCCGCCAGAGGCTCGCCGAGGCCCTGCGCAAGCAGGTCACGGTCGCCTCGATTGGCCCCACGTGCAGTGAGGCTCTGCAGCAGTATGGCGTCAGGCCGCAGGTTGTACCGGAGCATCCGCGCATGGGACACCTCGTCAAAGCTCTCTCGGACTACCTAGAGCGCCAGAGCCAGACTCTTCCCAGGAGCTAACTGAGGCTCACGAATCTGCCGGTAAGCAGGGCTTTACCCATTGCCTCGGCCTGGTCCCCCTTCTTCTTCACGCTGGACTGCCCAGATGGCAGCTCCTAGTGAGTCAGGCTATCTTTTTACCCAGGAGATTGGTCAACCTACCGTCCTATCATAAGGAGGTCATTACAACTATGCGCATTCCCCGCACATCGTTTACCACCTTGATTGCGGCCTTCCTCCATTTTGACACCTGCTTTGCGCTCTGGGTTCTGCTCGGAGCGCTTGGTATCTTCATTGCCCAGAATCTCAAGCTTAGTCCAGCCGAACAGGGGTTTCTCGTAGCCGTGCCCACCCTCGGTGGCTCGCTGGCGCGCTTCCCAATGGGCGTACTTGGTGATCGCTTCGGCTACAAACGCGTAGGCACCATCCTGCTGTTCTTCCTCTTCCTTCCCTTGCTGGCCGGCTGGCTTCTGCCCCTCAACTTCCCGGCTCTGCTGGCCGTTGGTCTCCTGCTTGGCTGCGCCGGTTCCTCCTTCGCCGTTGCCCTGCCGCTCGCCAGCCGCTGTTACCCTCCCGAGCGGCAGGGGCTGGTCATGGGGATTACCGCCGCTGGCAACATGGGGACTGTGATTGCCAACCTTGCTGCCCCAGCGCTCGCGCGCAGCTATGGCTGGCACACCGTCATGGGGCTGGCTATGATCCCTCTGGCTCTGGTCCTGCTCATCTTCGTGAGCCTGAGTCGCGAAGCTGAGAAGGCTCCTGCCAGTGCTATCTCTCTGCCCCAGTCATCCGGGTCCATCTTCAAGAGCGCCGATCTCTGGTGGTTTGCGTTCTTCTATAGCATTACCTTTGGGGGCTTCGTCGGTCTGAGCACCTTTCTGCCTCTTTTCCTGCACAACCAGTATGGCCTGAGCGCCATCAGCGCTGGCCTCCTTACGGCATTCGCCAGTCTGGCCGGCAGTCTGGCCCGTCCTCTGGGGGGCTTCCTCGCTGATCGCCTGGGTGGCATCTTCATGCTCAATATCGTCTTCAGTCTGGTGGCCATTAGCTACGCCTTGCTCGCCTGTGTTCCACCGCTCGGCCTGGGAGCTGCGCTGATCCTCTTCCTGTTGGCGATGCTTGGTACAGGCAACGGTGCTGTTTTTCAGCTTGTCCCCCTGCGCTTCCCTCAGCAGATCGGCATGGCCACCGGATTCGTGGGGGCCTGTGGCGGACTGGGGGGCTTCCTCCTGCCTTCGCTGCTGGGCGAGGCCAGACAGCTGAGCGGTGGCTACACCACGGGCCTGGTCAGCCTGGCTCTCCTGGCTCTCGGCGCTTTAGTTAGCCTGCGCCTGCTCGTGGGCCTGCGACCGGGCTGGCGGCTTGGACAGCGCGCTGCCGCTCCTGCCGGGCCAGGTCAAGGTGGAGGCAGCTAGCCGCTCTGATATCGGTGCTGCCGTGGGGCTGGGCCAGGTCTTGCCGCCAGCAAGCAGATGGACCAACTCGGTCACGCTCACCACGAGGCCCCTCGCTCCTGAGAGCACCCGCACCATCCTGGACGTGGGCACCGGCACCGGCATCTGGGCCTTCGAGATGCAGGCCCTCTTTCCTCACGCCCTCGTGGTGGGCGTCGACGTCTCCTTGCAATCCCTGCCCCAGCCGGTGCCCCCCACCTGCGTCTTTGTCCGGGCGAACGTGTTGGAGGGCTTGCCCTTTGCCGACGGCCACTTTTGTTATACCCATCAGCGCCTGCTGGCGGCCACCATTCCCGCCCAGGCCTGGCCCGGCGTCGTCCGCGAGCTGGTGCGCGTCACCCGCCTCGGGGGGGGGATCATGTCCACCGGATCGTGATCGGTGATGGCCATCAGGGCAAAGCCCTGGGAGCGAACATCGTCCAGGAGGGCGCTCGTTCGCCAACGCTCAACTGGTGTGCGGATCGAGACTCCTGTGGCCCGGGGCCGCCAGACAGCGCAGCCCGTCCCTGCTCCTTGGTGAAGAGAAGGCCTGGTTCCCTGGAGTTCAGCAGGTCCTGTCTCCAGAGGAGGGAGCCAGGAGAGCAACACTACTCTTTTGGCGCAATGGACTGGCGCAGGAGATCCTTCGCTATCTGCATGCGACAGGGGTGATACTGCTCCGCTTGGCGGATGACCTGCTCCGGCCTGACCCATTGCGCTTCTCCGCGCTGACCCGAGGCAGAGGCCGATCTGGCAGCCAGCAACGGCAAAGGAAGAGGAAAGGCTCGTCATGAGCTGGAAATGGCGACACGAGGCAACGGAATGGGGTCGCCGTGGGCCTGGGCATCCTCAATCCAGAGATCAATCGCTTCCAGACCGTGCTTCAGAGCTTCCTCATAGGTCTCGCCGTGGGTCTGACATCCTGGGAGCTCAGGCACGGTGACCAAGTAGGCTTGATCTTGCTCGCTCCACTGGATGATGAGAGAATAGTGTTTAGCCGATTGCTTCATAGCTTCCTCCCTAGGAGCACTGATATGGCCTTCTGGCGTCATCTCTTCCGCAGGCGCCGCCGATCCCGCCTCCTGGCGGCCTCTTCTGTCCCCACCGTGGCCACCTCAGCGGTGCCTGCCCCGGCTGCCGTTCAGATTCAGAGCCTCCAGGAGACAGGTCTCCTCTCTCCAGCTTGCACCCTCTGTTGCAGCTGGAGTATACTTCCTCGAGAGCAGCACCTTCCATACTGGCAATCTGTCATAGACCCCACGGCTCAAGCCGGGGGCTTGCAGGGAATCTTGCAAGCCCGACTATGACCAGCCCAAGCGGTTGAGCCGAAGGACAAGGCGAGGACGCCGCTCCGTTGCTGGCAGGCCAACGACCCACTCCGGGATGCTTCCCCAGTTCCGGACCCTGGAAGTCCCGGCTGCAGACAACCTTCGGGGTGTGGGCGAAACGGGCCGGGGCAGATGGCCGGCCAGCAACATGGGCGAGGGGAGCGGTCCGGGAGAGTCCGCCCGGGCCCGTCACCAGCCCCGTAAGGGGTCCCGAAAGGGAGGAAAGGATCAGGGGTGTTGCGCTGGGCAAGAGGAGGCAGCCGGGCCTTCCGGGGATACGAAGGGAGGGCGCGGCGCCTCCTCCCCAGGCGTGAACGCCGGGGCTTCCGGCGCCGCATGATTTGGTGAAGGGAGAAGGGACACTCGCAGCACGCACACAGGCGCGCAGCCCTCTTCCCCAGAAAGGAGACGTCATGGGAAAGCGTATCATCTGCCCGAACTGCCGGGGGACCGGCTTCACCGCTGATGTTCCCTGTGACCGATGCCAGGGGACGGGCCAGGTCGAGCTCATCGATGACTGGGGGCAACGCCGTACCGTCAAGTGCTTCCGATGCCTGGGTACCGGTTTGCTCAAGGAAGGCGACACCTGCAATATGTGTGGTGGCTCTGGCGAGGTGGAGATCTGAGATGCCAGCTCCTCTCACACTAGACTGGACCAGTGCAAGCTGGCAGGAAGCCTGTGAGGCGCTGGCTCGGCTGACGGATGCCCTCGGAACGCCCATCGACCCCGGCATCTTTGAGACGGTCGTGCTGCTCAATCTCCTGGGCTTCCCAACGGTGCAATCCTGCGAAGGCCATCTGGACCACGGCACCCCTTATCCCTGGGTCACAGTGGTGGATCGAGCGCTGCAGCAGCGCTTCCTGCAGCAGTGGCAGCAGGTCTGTCAGTTCCAGGAGCAAGCCCACCGGAGCGGCCACCCTGCTGATGTCGATCGCTACTACCGTGCACTGGCCGAGCTTCAGGTGGCTCAGGCACAGTGGAAACAGGAGGAAACGCTGCGAGCGCGGCTGATCGAGCTGCTGGACGCTTTCTATGATCAGCAGCCCTGCCGCTGTCCCGCCACACGGCTGCTGGTGCAGCGGCATCATCCGGGGCTGTACCGGATCAGGCCCGTCTATGCCACCGATCCGCCGCCGGAGGCGCTGCGCGCCAGCTACCTGGAGCGAGGGCAGGAAGAGATGCGCGCCTGGACGCGCTTTCTACGCCAGTGCTGGGAGAGGCAACGGGCCGCACACGCACAGAGCAGCTTGCCCTGAACGCGCTCGCGCACTATCCGAGAAGCGAGAGAACGATCCTGTTCACCCCATGTTGGTATCTGGTCCGGGAGGAAACGCCGCGAACCGCGTGAGGGTCGGCCCAGCCATGTCCTCTCCTGGACGTGGGCACCGGCACCGGCATCTGGGCCTTC
>NZ_JADGIA010000156.1 GCF_019683635.1 Thermogemmatispora sp.
GACAGAGCAGACCAGGCCAGGGATCAGGGCCGGGGAGGGAGGGTTATGAACACTTTCTTCTCGCGGTTTGTAGCGCCACTCCCACGCCCAGGTCAGAAGCCGGTTGCCACGCCGCCGCGCCGCTTGATTAGGGGCCTGCTAGCGCTGACCGTGGCGTTGCTGGGCTGCATTAATGGCCTTGTGGTCTTGCTACCATCCCACCCGGGACGACTGGAGCTGCTGCGCGATCTGGTGACAACCATTGCTCTGCTCGCCCCTTTTGGGCCTGCTTTCTGGCCCTTCGTCCAGACCAGCCACACCATCGCGCTGCTGATCGGCTTCTTCTTGATCCTTCTTGCAATCGGCCTGGCCCGTGGCAAAGAGCGGGCCTGGCAAGTGACCATGTTTCTGCTGCCACTGTCGGCTTTGCTGCATGTGGTGCGTGGTCTGGCCATCGAGGAGGCCCTGCTTTCCTGCAGCCTCTGGGGTGTGCTGTTGCTGGCTCGCCCCTGCTTCCAGGTGGCCAGCGATCCCTGGCGGGTCCGCCAGGGCTTTGCCCTGTTGGCCATTGGAGCCGTCTTGCTCCTCCTCTACGGCATCGGTGGCTACTATCTGATCGAAGGACAGTTTCTGACAACGAGCGGTACGGGGGGCACGCTGCTGGCCCTGCTGCGTCGCATGCTCAATCTACCAGCGCAGGAGTTGCTGCCATTGACTCGACGCGCGCACTGGTTTCTGGACTCGCTGCCCATCTTAGCGGCTACTGCCCTGCTGACTGGCATGGTGGCCCTTCTCCGCCCGGTCAGCGCGCGCTGGTGGCTGGCCCAGCAACGGGAGCGTCTAGCCCAGGTTGAGCAGCGGGCCATCGACCTGCTGCAGCGCTATGGGCAGGAGACCCTGGCCTTCTTCGCCCTGCAGCCGGGGAATCTGCGCTATCTGACACCCAATGGCGAGGGCCTCGTCGCCTACCGGCTGGTCAACACGGTCGCCGTGGTCCCTGGCGACCCCATCTGTCCACCAGAGGCACGCGAGCAGGTCAGTCGTGCTTTTCTGGAGCTGTGTCAGCGCAATGGCTGGCAGGTGGCGATCTACCAGGCTCACCCCGATTTCCTACCATACTATCGCACCTGCGGCCTGAGCATCTTTAAAATTGGCGAGGAGGCATTGATCGACCCACGCAGCTTCAGTCTGAGCGGCTCGGTCATGGCCAATGTGCGCACCAGCAGCCGTCGGGCCGAGCGCGAGGGGGTGACGCTGCGCTGGCTCGAAGAGGCGCCGCCACCCGAGCTGTATGAGCAAATGGTCCAGATCTCGCGCTCCTGGCTCCGACAGAAGGGAGCCCGCGAAACGGAAGAAATGGGCTTCAGCATGGGGCGCCTCAGCGAGTTGCCCGCGATGGCCCAACGGGCCCAGCTGATCGCAGCAGCGGCTGAGAGTACGGACCCAGAGGTCCGCCGGCAGCCCCCGCCACGACTGACGCTGGGGCTGGCCTTCGATCGCACAAATAAGCTCTGCGCTTTTGTCTCCTTCACGCCAATCTATGGTCTCTACGACGCCCGGGATGGCACGCGCCGTGACTGGGGCTGGGCCCTCGATTTGATGCGGCGCGCGCCCGATGCCCCTTATGGCGTCATGGAGCTGCTGCTGGTGCGCTCCATTGAGCGCTTTCGTGAGGCCGGGGCCTGGTTGGTAAGCCTGGGCCTCATCGCTGCCTGCGATACGAATCAGGAGCTTTCTCCTGGCCAGCGCGCGATTGCCAACTTCCTGCTGGAGCACGTCCATGTCCTGGAGGAGCACCGTACACTCTTCCGCTTCAAGCAGAAGTTTCAGCCACGCTGGGAGAGTCGCTACGTGGTCGCCAGCAATACGCTGGCCCTGCCGCGCATCGCGCTGGCCATTCTCAACGCTCATCAGCAGCGCTCAGAGGCCAGGGAGCCTCTTCCCGGTCTGCAAGATCAGAATCTGCTTACGATACATCGATGAAGAATAGATGGCAGCCTTCGGGCCTTGTCGGAGAGAAACGCCCGCGCCGCCCACTGCGGGCGTTTGCACCGCCGCTGCTCTCCTTCGTTGGGGCACTGCTTGGCGGGGCACTACTGACAGTGGGCATGACGCCAGGGTTGAGCGCACTGCTCATCGCGCTGGGCCTGGATATGCAGCGCACCCAGATGTTGACAGCCCTTTTCTGTTGTGCGGGCGCCGGTTTCTGCGGGGGCCTGGTCGGACGCCGCCTTTTGGGTGCCGTACCCGCCAGCCTCTTGCTCTTCTGGTCAGCCTACCTGCAGGATTTCATCGGGGCCGAGCTGCAACCGGTACATGACCCAGGCGGCCAATTGGAGCCGCTGAACGTGGGGGCCTTGATTCACACAGTGCTGATGCTGCTGGCTCTGGCGCTGCTGGCAGCCTTTGCCGGCTGCGCTATCGGTGAGGTCCTGGCTCGTGTGCTCTGCGATCCCATCGTCCAGACCTGGCAGCTCCTGCGCTCTCGCCAGCGTCTTGCTGCCCTGCAGGAGACCGCACCGCTCCCGGTGCCAAAGCTGGCACCGCCTGTCGCCCCCCAACCACGGCCTCTGGCCTTCATGGGGTCCTGGTTGCTGGCCGTCCTGCTGGTCGTGTCACTGATACTGGCCGCCGGTTCAGGCGATCTCTTTCTCTTTGCCCCCGATACCGGTATCCATACACCGCCGGTCATTCACACCGCCGCCGGGCGTCCAAGCAAGGGCACAGTGGTCAAGGATAGCTTCGCCAGCCCTTCTCTGCACGGCCAGCGCCGCTCGTTCCTGGTCTACCTGCCACCGTCCTACAATACGCCCGCCGGCCAACAGCAGCGCTACCCGGTGCTGTATCTGCTACATGGCTCCCCGGGTAAGATCGTCGACTGGGTCACCGGCGGCAAGGCCGAGCAATCCGCCGATACCCTGATTGATCTGGGGAAGATTCCCGAGCTGATTATGGTTTTTCCTGATGGCAATGGGCGTCCCGGTGCGACCAGTGAATGGGGCAACAGCGGCGATGGACGACAGCTTCTGGAGAATTACGTGGCGATCGACCTGGTCCACTACATTGACAGCCACTATCGAACGATCCCTTCGCCAGAGGATCGCGCGATCGGGGGGAATTCGATGGGAGGCTTTGGAGCGGCCAACATCGCCATTCATCACCCCGACGTCTTCGGCTTCGTCATCTCGTTGGGCGGCTACTATCGCGCTGAGGGCCTGATCTGGGGCAGCAATCCGGCCTATCGACGCGCTAATAGCCCACTCTATACCATCGCCAGCAATCGCCGCAGTCAGCGGCTGGCCTTCTTCCTGGGAGCGGCCACGAAAGATCAGCCCTATTATAGCGACACGCTGCAGTTCGCTCAGGTGCTCAAGAAGCTCCACGTACGCTATACGCTTGATATCGAGAAGGGCTATCATTCATGGCACGTCTGGGAGGTCCAGCTCTATCACGCGCTGCTCTGGCTCCACTGGGGCCAGAGCAGTTCCCTGGTCAGCTAGGAGAAACGGGTGACCGCGGGGCGGCGGATTTCCAGAGGCTCGCCGCTCCAGCTTGCCGATTCCGCCATCAGCGTGCTATACTCTGACAAGACATAATGCTTTGTTCTGTTTGTGTGATTCCCGTGACCGCGTCTATTCTTCAGCTCCAGTGCCGGGCCCAGTGGCAAGACTGCTACGCCCCTGCTCTGGAGCGCCGCGGCTCAACGGGCCAAGGAGGTGAGGGACATGGACGCTGGCCCAAGTAGTAGTAGGCGTGTAGCTCTTACATGCCTGCTCGCGGGTAAGTGTGTGTCACCTCATCGAGTAGGGGGGATCTAACTTTCGCCCGACGTATACTGGCGCACGGTCTTATCGCTCACTCCTTTGTTCTGGAGAGCAATTAGTCAGTCAGTGATCGTCCCCTCTGTATCACCACCTTACTCGATGAGCGTGATCCTCTGCCAGCGGTCAGCCGCTATCGAGTAAACACTTCCCGCCTGCCAGTCAGTCCTACGTGCCCTTTTTTCAAGGGTACCCCTGTACGCATGGGTTTCCCGCTTCATTTGCAGCCTTGACCGGGCCGACGCCCGCGCTAAGGCGATGTCTGCCTGTGGCCACTACCCGGCTTGTTCGACCATTCGCTGGTAGACTGTCGCAGCGCTGCGCTCTGGCCTGCCGCCTGCGCCCGGCTTTGCCTTCGCCACGCCCTTCCCGGTCAGGCTGAGATTACTGTGTTCGTCATCGTCAGGCAAGCAAAACAAGTCATAAGCTCCTCTCGCTCAACCACACTGCTGTGGCTGAGCGAACGGCCTGTATTGTCCATCAAGCAGACGAGGAAAGGTGGTGATACCCTTGATCTACTTGAGCACACTGCTGCGTCAGAGTGTCCATGATAGCGAGGGACGGCGCCTGGGTACGCTTTCTGATCTGTATGTCTCGCCGCGCGAGACCTTTCCTTGCGTGACGGCGCTGGTTGTGCGCCCACCGCTGAATACCAATACGCTGGTGGTGCCCTGGTCTCAGGTACACAGCCTTGAAGAGACACCTATCACCCTGAAGGTTCGTCAGGCCGAGATTACCCCCTACACGCCTCAACCCGATGAGCTGCTACTGAAGCGCGATATTCTGGATAAGCAGATCGTCGACACCCAGGGCGTGCGCGTAGTGAAGGTCAACGATCTGAAGCTGGCGCAGATCAAAGGAACGGCGCGTCTGATCGGCGTGGATATCGGCGTGAGTGGCCTGCTGCGCCGGCTAGGGCTGCTGGCCCCTATCGAGCTGCTGAGCCGCGTGCTGCCATTGCGATTGCAGGATCGTACCATCACCTGGAACTATGTGGAGCCGATCCAGGTGGTTCAGGCGAGCGCCAGCACCAGCGAGCAGCTTGCTCCGGCTCTGGCCGGGGCCGGCCTGGGCGGCACCGCCACGGTCACAGCGGGCGGCGTTGTGCCCCAGGTTCAGCTGAGTGTGAGTCGCACCAAGCTGGCGGATCTGCACCCGGCAGATATCGCCGATATTCTGGAGCAGCTCGACGCTCAAGAGGCCGGGGCCATGTTGGAGCGCCTGGACACTGAAACGGCTGCCGATACCCTCAGTGAGGTTGAGCTGCCGCTACAGGCCGAGATTATCAGCGGCCTCGATTCCGAACGCGCTGCGCGCCTCCTGGCAGCTCTGGCTCCCGATGACGTGGCCGACGTCCTGGCCGAGTTGCCACGCGAGGAGGCTGAGCGCTTGCTGAGCCTGCTGCCCGCTGAGGCGGCCCGCCAGGTGCGCGATCTGCTTCACTATGACAAACAAACCGCTGGCGGCCTGATGACCACCCGCGTGCTCGGGCTGCCCCAGCATCTGACGGTCGAAGAGGCACTGGCCTACCTGCGCCACCACGCCGATCATTTGGAGACAATCTATTACCTCTATGTGGTCGATGACGAGCAGCACCTGGTGGGCGTGGTCTCGCTGCGGAGTCTGGTGACTGCCGATCCGCAGACACGCCTGCAGGACCTGCTCAATCCCGATGTGATCCATGTCCATACCGATACCGATCAGGAAGAGGTGGCTCGCCTGATCTCGCACTACGACTTGCTGGCAGTGCCGGTGCTCGACGAGGAGGGTCGCCTGGTCGGCCTGATCACGGTGGACGATGTGATCGACGTGATCCGCGAGGAGCAGGCCGAGGATCTCTCGGAGATCGCCGGAACCAGCGTTGAAGAGTTCACGACCGAAGAGGAAACCCTCTCCTGGCGCGCGGTGCTCGGGCGCGTGACCTGGCTGGCGGTCAACGTTGCCGCCGGGCTGCTGCTGGCGTTGCTCTTGCACGGTCTTTTCGGTCCAGTGTTGCGCGCCAGCGCCCGCCTGACGCAGGACCCGGCGACGTTCGGCGGCCTCTTGCGCGCTCTCCACTCGCCAACAACCTTGAGCGGCATGATCTCGCTACTACCAATGCTTCTGCTGACGAGTAGTAGTGTGGGTTCGCAGGCTCTCGGGGTGACCGGCTGGCAGCTGCGTTCACAGCGCGGACGCGATTTCTGGCGCGGCTTTTTCCGTGAGCTGCAGCTGGGCACCACTGGAGGAGTGCTGGCCAGTGTCTGTGTGGCCGCTCTCAGCTGGGCCCTCTTCGGGTCACCCCTACTGGCACTGGCGATGGGGATCGGTCTGGGCCTGACGCTTCTGCTGGCGGCCATCCTGGGCCTGGTCTTGCCTACGCTCTTCTATCGACTCCATCTACGCGGTAGCTTGCTCAATGCCCCGCTACTGGACCCGCTGATCGCCGTGTTGAGCGTGTGCGCCTTTCTGGGCATTACGCTGCCGTTGCTAACGGGTCCGCTCTATACGGGCTAAGCCCTGTTACAGGGATGGCGGGCCGCCAGCGAGAAAGAGTGCGGCCCGTCCCTGCCCGGCTGGTTGACCTGCCCTCCTTCTGACATCCCCGCTTCGCCTGACTCCTTTTCTGGCTTGACATCTCGGCAATTCCTTCTCTATACTCAATTTGTGAATACTCAAAAATAGAGTTTTCACCACTATTTCAATCGCGCTCATAGCTAGAGAGCAGGGAGAAGAAGGAGGCCTACCATGTCCACAGTCCCCGCGCAGACAGCCTATTTTTCACCCCCGCCGCGCCGACAGGCTCGCTGGCGGCTCCTGCCTGGCGTCTGCTTACTGGTCCTTGCCCTGGCGCTGGGGCTGGCCGCCTGTGGCAATAGCAGTGGAAGCACCAGCAGCACCGGTGGCGCCAGCGCTCCGGCGGTCACTCTCAACGTTTTCGCCGCCGCCTCCCTCAAGAATGCCTTTCAGGACATCGCCAACCAATACCACAAGGCCCACCCCAACGTCAGCTTCAAGTTCAACTTTGCTGGCTCGCAGGTACTGGAGCAGCAGCTGGCCAATGGCGCCCCAGCGGATGTTTTTGCCTCAGCCGACCTGGACAACATGAACAAAGCCAGCCAGGCCGGCCTGGTCAACAATTCCCAGGTCTTCGCCAAGAACCGGCTGGTCATCATCGTGCCCTCCTCCAACCCCGCGGGCGTCAACTCGCTGCAAGATCTGTCCAAGAAGGGCTTGAAGTTTGATATCGCCGCCTCCACGGTGCCAGCGGGCAAATACTGCCGCCAGGCTTTCGACAAGATGGCGCAATCCTCGACCTACGGCCCCCAGTTCGAGAAGGCCCTGCTGAGCAACGTCATTTCTCAGGAGGACAACGTGACGGCGGTGCTGCAGAAGGTTGAGCTGGGCGAGGCCGACGCCGGCTGCGTCTATCAGACGGATGCCGCCAGCGCTCAGGGCAAAGTCAAGATCATCCCTATCCCAGACGAGTTTAACGTCATCGCTCAATACCCGATTGCGGTTGTCAAGACCTCGGCGCACGCCTCGGAGGCCCAGGGCTTCGTTGACTATGTACTTGGGCCGCAGGGACAGGCAACTCTGGAGAAGTATCAGTTCATTCCGAAGAATGGTTGATGTGCAGCAGGCGCCGGCCCCCCGCGCAACCAGGCCGCGAGGCCGGCGTCCCTGGCCCTGGCTTTCACCCGCGCAGGGCCGCGCCCTGATGGCAATCCTGGTCGGGTTGTTGGCCGCCAGTTTTCTGCTCTTTCTGGGCATTCCCCTGGCGGCCCTGCTGCTGCACGAGCCGCCACAGCAGCTATGGAGCGCATTGACGCAGCCCGACACCTTTACGGCCCTGCAGTTGAGCCTGGTAACCACCACCGCCAGCACGGCGCTCAGCGTGCTCTTCGGTCTGCCGGTAGCCTGGGTTCTGGCGCGCGTGCGTCTGCCAGGCCGGCGACTGCTAGAGACCCTGGTGACGATGCCAACGGTGCTGCCGCCGGTGGTGGCCGGTGTGGCGCTGCTGCTGACCTTCGGTCGCTTTGGGCTGCTGGGTCGCTATTTGAGCGCCCTGGGGATCAGCCTGCCCTTTACGACGGTGGCCGTGGTCATGGCTCAAACCTTTGTTTCAGCCCCTTTCTTCGTCAACAGCGCCCGCGCCGGCCTGGAGCAACTCGATCCTCGCTATGAACAGGCGGCCTATACGCTGCGCGCCTCACCGTTCTATACCTTTCGCCGCGTGGTGCTGCCCTTGATTCGCCCGGCTCTGTTGAGCGGCATGGGCCTGACCTGGGCGCGAGCCTTGGGCGAGTTTGGAGCCACAATCACCTTTGCAGGCAATTTCCCCGGAACCACGCAAACAATGCCGATCGCTATCTATATCGCGGCGGAAACTAACCTCGATGCGGCGGTAGCGCTCTCGGTGCTGGTCCTGGCGGTCTCGTTCGCCCTGCTGCTGGCGCTGCGCCTGGGGCGCGAGGGCTGAAGGAAGAGACGCAGACAGGCAGACAGACAGGCAGATGCCCCGCTCCCAGAGAGTGACCTCTCCTGGCTCTTGGGGATGCAGGGGGCGGAACAGCCCGCGGGCCAGCCCGGCCTGACCTTTCCCTCTCTCAAGGAAGTAGCTCGCAGCGGCTCTGGTATTGCGGGGCCGGAGCCGGCGAGGAGCAGGAAAAGCTGTTCCTAGTTGCGTCAGCTCTTCCCATTTGTTACAATGTAGGTGCCACTTGCAACACGCGCGGTCATGCTGTCAGTACATCCTTTACACCCGCCCGGCGACGGATCGGTTCGATCAGAAAGGTACGGAAGTAACCAGTGTCGAAAGTCTACGCAATCGCCAACCAGAAGGGCGGTGTGGGCAAAACCACCACCGCTATCAACCTTGCAACCTATCTGGCAGCCGCGGGTCGCAAAGTGCTCCTGGTTGACATGGACCCGCAGGCCAACACGACCAGCGGCATTGGCGTTGCTCCGAAGGTGCGCGAACACACCGTCTACGACCTGCTGGTCAGGCAGGACGAAGGTGTCACGATTTTTGATGTCATCGTACCGACCAAGCGCCGCGAGCTGGTAGTCGCGCCCTGTACCGTCGATCTGGCCGCGGCGGAGATCGAGCTGGTCAGCGCCCTGGCCCGCGAGCAGCGCCTGCGCCAGGCACTGGAGCCTATTCGGCGCCGTTGTGACTATATCTTGATCGATTGTCCGCCCTCGCTCGGCCTGCTGACCGTCAATGCGCTGGTGGCTGCCGATGGCGTCATTATTCCGATCCAGTGCGAATATTTGGCCCTGGAGGGCCTCACTAAGTTACTGAATACGATCCAGCTCGTGAAGAATAAATTGAACCCCGACCTCTACATCGCTGGCGTCCTGTTGACGATGTACGATCCCCGTACGCGGCTGGCCGGCGAGATCGTCCGTGAGGTCCGCGGGCATTTTCCGAACGAGGTCTTTAATACGATCGTGAATCGCAATGTGCGCCTCAGCGAGGCCCCCAGCTTCGGGCAGCCGATTCTGGACTACGATCCCGATTCGCCCGGCGCCCTCGCCTATCGCGCGCTGGCAGAGGAGGTAATGGCCCGTGGTTAATAAGAAGTCTCCGATCGGGCGCGGTCTCGATGTCCTTTTCTCTGGCTCTGGCGCCTCTCCTGCCCCCGCCGCGGAGACCCCCGCTGCGCGCCAGCCGGTGCCGCGAGCGGACGCCGAGGGCGCGATTCAGCTGGTTCCTATCGATAGTATTTTGCCTAATCCACGCCAGCCGCGGCGCATCTGCCGCGACGACGACCCTGCCCTACTGGAGCTGAGCGCCTCCATTAAAGAGCACGGCCTGCTCCAGCCCCTGATTGTGACGCGCCTGGAAGAGGAGAGCACTGTCTCCCCCGACCCCTGGGCCAGCGCCCCCGATGATGATCCCTGGGCCGCTCCCGCTCCTGCTTCGGCGGCGCAAGCCAGCACTGCCTACGTTTCTCCACTCCGCTACCAGCTGATTGCTGGTGAGCGCCGCTGGCGAGCTGCTCGCCTGGCCGGTCTCTCGCAGGTGCCGGTGATTGTCAAGGAGGCCAGCCCTCAGCAGATGCTGGAGCTGGCGCTGATCGAGAACGTTCAGCGGGCCGATCTCAACCCCATCGAGGAGGCCCTGGCTTACCAGACCCTGGCTCAGGAGTTTGGCCTGACCCACGAGCAGATCGCCGAGCGCGTCGGCAAGCAGCGAACAACGATCACGAATACGCTGCGCTTGTTGAATCTGGCGCCCGCTGTCCGCGAGAGGCTCCTTAACCCAGGCGAACACTTTACCGAAGGCCACGCGCGGGCAATCGCTGGCCTCTCTAGCTATGAAGACCAGGAGGAGGCGCTGCACCAGGTGCTCTCTCGTCGCCTGACGGTGCGCGAGACGGAGGAGCTGGTGCGCGGCTGGAAAAGTCTGGAGCAGCCCGCTCGCCCCACTCCCAGCCGCTCGACCCCGGTGCGCTCCCCCGACCTGGAGGAGTTAGAGACTCAGTTTCGCAATTCGCTGATGGTGAAGGTCGATCTGCGCTGCAATGCCAGGGGCAAGGGCACCATAGTGCTGCATTTCAATAACCAGGAGGAGCTGGAGCGACTCTACGCCCGCCTGGTCAAAAACGAAGTGGAGTAGTTGCGGGAGGCTGCGATGGCTACCCTGGAAGATCCTTTTGGGAAGGTGCGCCCGAAGTTAGTAGCGGCACGCACCGAGTTTCTGGCCGAGTTGGCTCGCTTTCAGGCCGCCGAGCTGGAACGGCGCCCCTCGCCCGAGGACTGGTCGGCTCTGGAAGTGGCCTATCATCTCTATGTCGTCGACGGGCTGACGCTGCAGGAGATGCGACGCGTGCAGGAAGAGGACAATCCCGAGCTGCCGGCGCTGGAGACAGAGGGGCCGCGGGTGACACGCGAGACGGCTCGCGATCTCTCGCTGGACGCGGTGCTGGCCGGCATGGCGGCCCGCCGCGAGGAGATTCTGCAGTTCCTGGCTGAGCTGCCCCCGGCAGCCTGGGAGCGCCCCTGTCATCACCACGCCTGGGGCGCGCTGAAATTCTACCAGTTGGTGAATGTCCTGGCCCAGCATGATCGACAGCACGCCCGCCAGTTGGTGGAGATCCGCGAGCGCCTTCGCCCCAGCGATAGCGGGACGTCACAGGCCGCTTCGGCGAATTCCTCGCTTTCTTCCTCTTGAACTTCCAGCAGCCGAGCCGCTCTTGTTCTTGCGCTGTGGTTCTGCCGTTGTGGTTCTACACAGATCAGCCGCAGCTCAGCCTCGCAAGTCCGGTCGGACTCCCCCTTCTTCGCTCCGCCGACGTCCAGCGGCTCAGCTTAGCAGTTCAGAGAAAGAAAAAGAATAGGAAAGAGCAGGCAGGAAACCCTACCTGCTCTTGTTTCGTTTTTTAGTTCAGAACGTATAAACAGATAAGTAGGAAAGAACAGCTCACCGTCGACTGCGGCTTATCCGCTCAGCTTGACCTGACTGCTGGCCGGCGGAACCGACCCTGCTCCTGGCCTTGGGAAGGCCAGCGCCGCCTTCACTCAGGGCGGGCAGCGCACACAGCCCGGCTCAGGATAGCAGAGGGAACCAGACTGCGCTTGATTGCGCCTGGCTCCCGCCAATACCTACCCGCCGTCAATCAGCTCTGCTGCTCTGGGACTGAGTCGCGGGGCGACTCGCCCAGGAGCTTATCAAGCGTCGTGCGCTTGATCCGGTAGCCATGCCGCTTGCTCTCCTTCTCATGATGGGGGAGGAGAATGGCCTCTAGCATGCCGTTCTTAATCCAGCGCCTAACGGTGGTGGTCTCAACGCGCAAGAGGCGGGCAACTTCGCTGACGGTTAACAATTCTTCCATGTATGGTCACTCCTTTCCAGGTACAGAGGGATAGGAAACGGAAGACGGGCTTCACGCATCGTGACCGCCTCCCTCCTGAGCCATATAATTACTGATGACGGTATGAACGTATGTATGTATCTCATTGATATGTGCCTATCATATGCGATCACGTTTTCTTTTTCAAGGGTTTGCGACAGAAATAGCCATGAAGGGGAGTCTTCGCGCTGACAGCGAAGCTAAAAGTGTCGCACAGAGTGAACATGAGCTGACTCTCAAACACATCGCATGTTCACAACAATGCAGAGCGCTATGTTAGTAGGAGAGGGCAGGAGAGCGCAGAGAGAACCGAAGAGCAAACAAGCAGGCAAGAAGATGGCAGACAGGAGAAAGGACCAGTGCCAAATAGTCAAGAGGAAGGAGAGACCGGGACCTCAATCCAGAGCCGCTCAGAGCAACACCTCCCTTGTTATGGCAGCAGGCTGCCACTGAGCCAGCCAGGAGCGCTGGCCCAACCCACCCCGAGCGTAGGCGATCGGGAGCGGATCACCCTAGCAGAGTGGGGCTATTGCCACGTCAGGCCAGCGCTAGAGACGCAGAGAACGCGAAAGCAGATCAGCGCCTGTACTAGGCCCGCCCATTGCTCCCCCTGGCGCTTGCAGTCGTCCGGACGGTTCGCTGCCGGCGCTTCCCGCCTCCACTGTTTCGAACTGGAAGCCAACCAGGCTGCTGCGCATCTCCTGGATCACTGCCGCTAGCTGTTGAGCCAGTGTATTGACTTCGCTGGCAAAGGCCAGAGAGAGACGCACCGCCTCGCTACTCTCTCCCCCTCCCGCTGTCCCCCCCACAGC